>NZ_JBUZNP010000001.1:0-36891 GCF_055326215.1 Tessaracoccus pujii
CTGTCAAGGGCCACTGGTTTCTGCCCGGAGGCGGACATGAAACCTGCCCGGTAGCGGTCACGAGAAGTGCCCGGTGGTGGCCATGGGATCTGCCCCAGGGGGTTGTTGGCCATCCACCTCGGTCGAGGGCGTGGTTAGTGCAAGGGGGTCACCCCCCGGCCGGCGAGTGCTTGGGTGAGGCGGACGCTGTCGCCGCTGGTTTGGCAGACGTGGGCGTGGTGGAGGAGCCGGTCGACGGTGGCGGTGGCCAGCGTTTTGGGCATGAGTTCGTCGAAGCCGGCGGGGTGGAGGTTGGAGCTGATCGCGACGGAGCGTTTCTCGTAGGCGGCGTCGACCAAGCGGTAGAGGCCCTCGGCGGCGTCGTGGGACACGGGCAGCAGGCCGATGTCATCGACGACGACGACGTCGGCGCGCAGGATCCGGGCGATGGCTTTCGACACGGTGTCGTCGGCGCGGTGCCGGCGCAGCAGGAGGCCGAGGTCTTCGAGGGTGAACCAGGCGACGCGTAGTCCTTGTTCGACGGCGTGTTGGCCGAGTGCTTCGAGGAAGAACGTCTTCCCGGTGCCGGAGGGGCCGCAGACGACGAGGTTCTCCCGCCGACCGACCCATTCCAGGGTCCGGAGTGCTTGTTGGGTGGGGGCCGGGATCGATGAGGCGGTCGGCTGCCAGGCGTCGAAGGTTTTCCCGGTGGGGAACCCGGCGGCGGTGCGGCGGGTGGCGAGCGCGGAGCGTTCCCTTCCGGTGACCTCTTCGATGAGGAGGGCCTTGATGATTTCGGCGGGGTCCCAGCGTTGCGCTCGGGCGGTGGCGAGGATGTCAGGTGCCTGGGCCCGCATGTAGGGCAACCGCATCCGGCGCAGCAGGCCTTCCAGATCGGCCGGTAGCGGCGGGGCGACCGGGACTCCCGCGACGGGGACGGCGACCTTCGGTGCGGTCATGAGGCGATCTCCTGGGCGGGGTTGGTGCCGTAGGTGGCCCAGCCGCGGGTGCCTTGGGTCAGGGACTGGTCCTCGCTGGCCTGCAGCTGTTGGGGGTGGGGTCGGCTGCGGTGGTGGTCGAGGATGGAGGCGAGGTCGGCCTCGGCGAAGCGGCCGTGGACGGCGGCATGCCCCAAGGCCCAGTCGACGTCGGCGGGGTTGAACAGGCGTGCCAGCTGGACCGCGGCGGCCATCTTGACCCGCATCTTCCCGGTGCCCGCGTGAGCGGCCTCGACCAGCCAGATCCGCGCCCCTTCACCGAGGGCGAGGAACTCGGTGTCAGCGACCGTCTTCGCCCTGGGTGACCGCTCCAGGGCCCCGGCCGGGGCGGGCGGGAAATGCAGCCCCTCAAGCATCGGCGTGCCTGGGGTGGCGCGTCGGTGGCGGGCGACCTCGACCGGGCCCGCGTCGTCGAGGTGGCAGATCACGATCTGCTCATCCGCGCCGCGGCCGTGGACGCGGACCCAGACCGTCTCGCCGCAGAGCCGGTGAGGGACGGAGTACTGGCCGTGTTCGAAGTTCACCATCGGCGTGTTGTCCGGCACCACCCTCGTGGTCCCGAACGCGACCGTGAACGGCGCCGCGGCGACAGGATGCAACCGTGGGCGTTCCTCGGCCAGCATCTCGGCCGGGGCCCGGCGGGTGACCCGATGCGGGCGGGCGTTGACCAAGTCGCAGAACGCCTCGCAGGCGGCTTCGAGGTCGGCGAACGTGTCGTAGGCGTCGCGCAGGTTGGCGTCGGTGGGCACCAGGTCGGCCTTCGCGAGCTTCACCGATGATTCGGTGCCGCCCTTGCTCGCCGGGTCCGCCGGAACACATGTGTGAACCGTCACCGCATAATGCGAGGCGAAGGCGACCAGCTGCTGGTTCCGGACCGGGATCCCGGCGATGTGCTCACTGGTGACGGTCTTCTCGTTGTCGGTCAACACATACGTCGGGACGCCCCCGATCCGGCGGAACGTGACATCCAAGGCGGCGAACACCGAGGGCAGGGTCTTGTCCCGCAGCGGCAGCACCACCCGGAATCTCGACCACGCGACCCAGGCGACGAACAGGACCGTCTTGACCCCGTCGATCAACGGCCCGTCGCCGTAGTCGTACTGCAACCACATCCCGGGCTCGGTCACCCACGGCCGATGAACCCGGCGGTTCCCGACCCGGAACGCGGTCTTCGCGGCCGCGACCGCTCGGCGGGTGGTGCGCTCCGAGCCGGTGTAGCCCAGCCACTCCAGCTTCTGGTGGACCCTGTCGGCGCGGACCTTCCCCTTCGACCGCTCGACCCACTCCTCGACCTTCTCCAGGTAGTCGTCGATCAACTGCGGCCGGCGGGCCGTCCCCGACGGCGGGCCACCCAGCTTGTCGCGGGCCTCCACATAGCGTTTCACCGTGTGATGGGAACACCCCACCAACTCGGCGGTGTCACGCAACGACCCGGTCAGATCGTAAGCATCCAAGATTTCCATGATTTCCTCGGCAGACTTCAAGATGTCCCTTCCCGGGTGACGAACAGTGCTTCAGCACCACTCATCGCACTCGAGGAAGGGACGCCGACCGCGGACGCGGCAGGCAACGGATGTCGTGTCGGGCAGATCCCATGGCCACCACCGGGCAGATTTCATGACCGCCAGCGGGCAACTACATGACCGTCACTGGGCATTTTTCCGTGTCCGCCGACATCCGACCTCAACACCTGGCTCAGAGACGCAGCCACGCGCCACGGCTGGACCATCCTCCTCGTCACCCACGACCAGGCCGAAGCAAGGTTCCTCTCCCACCGCATCATCGAACTCAGCGCTCGACCGGCCAGCGTGGTAGGGGTGTCGACAGCCAAAGATCGGATGGCAGTAGCCGTATCGAGCCGCGACGGGATCACGCCGGTACCCGCTGATCTTCAATCCAGTGCGTTAGGCCCTTCGGCCCGAAGGGGAGTGTGGACGACGCTGAGAGACTGGACGATTTCACCGCCCGTCGAAAGTGCTCAGTCTTGAACGTCGCCGACAGGGAGATTGTCGTCGACTGAGATCAAAGCGAGCGCGACCGACCGTGTTGATCAGCCTGTCCATCGCTCGCGAGAACAAACGGGGGTCGGTCTATCTCTGCAGGGCCGCGATTCGAGGACCGAGCGGTTTGAGCCCGGCTACTGGACCGAGCTCCCCTCGATCATGGTCGATACATTTGCCGCTACGGCTGCCAAATAGTCCATCTCGGCCCGCTGGTATCGCAGAGCCATCTTGGGGGAGGTGTGGCCAGCGATTGCCTGGACCGCTCGGAGGTTTCCTCCTGACAACCTGTAGGCCCACGTGAGGCCGGTGACTCTTGTGCCATGGAAGACGTAGCCGCCATGACCGGTGAGCAGCTCACGGATCCGCTGCGACTCGTCGGATTCCGCCTCGCCGGTCTGGGTCAGATTATGGGCAGCACTGGCCTCCATCCCATCTGCAACCGCGTGACAGGCCTTCTTGAAGGCCCGGAGCCAATCCACGGACTTCACGGGGAGGCCGTCTTTGCCTCTCCAGAACAGGAGCCCCGTCCTGCCAAGCTGGGTGTGCCGACGCAGGTGGGCCTGCACGTCCTCGAGGAGCGCCGCCGGTATGGGAAGAGTGCGTGTGGCTATCCCCTTCCGGGCTGTCTTCAGCGGACCGAGTTGCACCGTACCCTCTGACTCCTTCACTGATTGGTGAACCTTCACCGTTGGAAGGTCTCCGGAGAGGCTGAAGTCACCGCGCCGCAACGCTCGGATCTCGCCAGAGCGCAGCCCCAGAACGCCACCAAGCAGAACACCCAAGCGCCAATGTTCCGGCATGTGGTTCGCCACTGAGTAGAGCACCTCGATGGGCAGCGGGTCGAGGTCACGCTCCCGTGAGGCTTGTGCGTGTGTGGCTGCCTTCACCCGCACCGGGTTCACCTCGATCAATTCAGCTTCAACAACGGCGTTCATGATCGCGCGCAGCAGGTCGTAAGCCTGCCGACACGAGGATTCACGCTGCTTGACCGGTAGGCCCTGCCACCACAGGCGAACATCCGCACGGGTCATCTCGGTAACCTTGATGTCACCCAAACCTCGCTGCGCAAGTGGCTTGCCCTTGATCATGCCCCGCCGGGTGATCGTGGCTGGCTCGGCGCATATGTAGAACTTCAGCAGCTGGCGGTACCGGTCCCGGGTAGAACCAGCGAGTTCACCGCGCTCCAGATAGTCCTTACCGTATGCGGCGATGGTGGGCACCGCGGCGGCGGCTTCACGTGCCACCTCCTCCCGGCGTCGTTCCTCCGCAGCCTGGTGCAGCCGGGCAAGAGGCGGGCTCCACTCGCCTCGTTGGACCAGTCGGTGTTCCCGGTCAAGCCAAGCCCAGGCGTCGCCCTTCGCGTCGAACGTTTGTGGCGCGGTGTAGCGAGTTCCGAGCTGGACGCCGTGGAATCCTCCGTGGAGGTATGAGGCCTGGTACCGGCCTGAGGGCAGCCTGCGAACCTTGCCCCAAGAGCGCTGGCTCTCTGCCACCGGCCCCCCTTTCCCAACCGCCGCCCCACAGTTGCGGCGGCATCTCGTATCATTTCTGGGGCGGTTTCGTGCCCCGAATGTGCCCCCAAATAGCTGCGCCATGCCTACGCAGGCGTATGCAAACTCGATGCGATCGAGGGTGAACTACCTTGTCAAGGGCCTATACTACACCCTGACAGGTACTTGAGAGATACGAGGTTGCGTCTTCGAATCTCGTATCCTCCGCCACCTCGCTGGGTTTGGGCTCGTGGGCCTGACTCGCTTGGCCCGGGCTTCTCGCGCAGGGCTGCGCCACATATTTCCATGCCGGAGGCAGGTGGGGCTGCCGCGCGGGTGGCCTGTGTGGGCACGAGGATTGTCGGCGGAGATTCCCCGTCGATCGTGGTCAGTCCCCCGCGACCGCCCGCTCGATCGCCGCGACGTCGATCTTCTGCATCGTGAGCATCGCGGCGAACGCCCGCTCGGACACGCCGGGCTCGTCCGATTCCATGGCCTCGGTGAGCGCCCGTGGCGTGATCTGCCAGGACACCCCCCATCGATCCTTGCACCAGCCGCAGGCGCTCTCCTGTCCGCCGTTGCCGACGATGGCCTCCCAGTAGCGATCGGTCTCCGCCTGGTCGTCTGTCGCGATCTGGAAGGAGAAGGCCTCGCTCTGCGGGAAGTCCGGGCCCCCGTTCAGGCCCATGCACGGGATGCCACAGACGGTGAAGTCCACCGTCAGGACGTCGCCCTTCCTGCCGCCGGGGAAGTCTCCGGGCGCCCGGTGCACGGCGCCCATCCTGCTGTCGGGGAATACCGAGGCGTAGAACTCGGCCGCCGCCTCGGCGTCCTTGTCGAACCACAGGCAGATCATGTTCTTGGGGATCGTCATCATCGCTCCTCCGATGTGGACACGGATCCACCGTAACCCGCCTCGTGGTGACGCGGCAATGGCCGCCGATGCGCGAGAAGACCACGCAGCCGTTCCCGGATGCCCACCGGGCCGTACAGGGCCTGGGGCGCTTCCAGGATGAAGGTGACGTCGTAGGACGTGAGCACTCTGACGACCTCTGAGGCCAGGCTCTCCGGAAACCTGATGTCCGACAGGACAGTGCTGCCGATCTCGACGTAGCCGCCGGCCGCGCCGACCAGCCCGTCGAACACCGAGTCCAGGATGCGCGCCGGCACCATCGACTTCGGCCTGCCCGTGCACAGCAGGACCCGGTGCCCGTTCGCGCGAGCCTGGCGGACCGCCTCGACGTGGCCGGGTGGGACCTGTCCGCGATCCGCGTAGGTCCCGTCGAAGTCGATGAACACTGCCTTGGGCATGCCTAGATCCTTCCAGCCCGGGAGTCCTGCGTCGCACACACCCGTGCGTGACGGATGCCGCGGCCAGCACCCGTCCCTCGTGGGGTGGCTGCGTGTCTCCTAGTCTGGAATCGTGAGTGAGCTGCGGATTGCGCCGATGCCGGGACTGCCCGAGGGGTTGGTGATCCCGAGCCGAGAGCTGATCGAGCGATTCTCACACGCGTCCGGTCCCGGAGGCCAAGGCGTCAACACGGCCGACTCGAGAGTTCAGCTGTCCTTCGATGTGGCCGCCTCCGCGGTTCTCGACGAGGTGCAGCGCGAGCGTCTGCAGCACCGGTTGAGGACGCGTCTTTCCGGCACCGTCCTCACGGTGGTCTCCGCCGGATTTCGCTCGCAGCGTCAGAATCGGGAGGCGGCACGGGAACGTCTGGCGGCGCTGCTGCTGGAAGGCCTCGCCCCGCCCTCGCCACCGAGGCGTCGCACCCGCCCGACGCGCGGTTCGATCGAACGGCGATTGGGCAACAAGCGACGACTCGGCGAAACCAAACGCCGTCGGGCCCGCCCCGACGACACCTGAGCCAGGGCGGGTCTGCGTCACCAGGCGGGCCGCAGCGGGAACCCGTTGGACCCGTCGTCAGCCGTGCGCACCGCCAGCACCTGATGCAACTGGACGTTGTTGCGTTCGAAGTTGAGACGCGATCCGGCCATGTAGAGACCCCACGCCCGCGCCGTCGGCTCCCCTGCCGCGGCCACACAGTCGTCCCAGGTGTTGACGAGATTGCTGCACCAGGCGGTGAGAGTCCGGGCGTAGTGCATCCGGAAGTTCTCCTCGTGCATGACCTCCAGGCCGGCGTTCTGCGCCTCCTTGATGATGGTGCCGGAGCCGCTCATCTCCCCGTCAGGAAAGACGTAACGGTCCATGAACGAGCCCATCCCCGCGCGCCGGTTGTGCGCGAGGGTGATGCAGTGGTTGAGCAGCCTGCCCTGTGGACGGAGGCGATCCCGGAGGAAGGCGAAGTAGGCGGCGTAATTGCGCACGCCGATGTGTTCTGTCAGCCCGATCGAGCTCACCGCATCGAAGCCTGCCTCGGTGATGTCACGGTAATCCCCGTGACGGACCTCGGCCAGGCCACCGAGCCCGTCGCGCTGGATGGTCTCCGAGGCCCAGGACGCCTGTTCGCGTGACAGGGTCACGCCCAGTGCCGTGACGCCGTAGTAACTGGCCGCGTGGCGCACCATGCCACCCCAGCCGCAGCCCACATCGAGGAGCCGCATCCCTGCCCGTAGCCCGAGCTTGCGGCAGATCAGGTCGTACTTCTCCGCCTGCGCCTCTTCGAGGGTGGCGTCGTCGCTCGGGTACACGGCGCAGGTGTAGGTCATGGACGGGCCGAGGATGTGCTCGTAGAAGGTGTTGGAGACGTCGTAGTGGTGCGCGATCGCCGCGGCGTCGCGCGACTTCGAATGGCGCAGTCCCGTGATCGCGCGGCGCCAGGCCGGCGGGCGTTCGGTCTCAGGTGGCGGCGGTGGCCTGAGCGCAGGGATACCCAGCCCACGCACCAGGTCCACCACCTCCGCCGGTGAGGGCATCCGGAACTTGAGCCGGTCCTGCATCAGCTTGAGCATCTCGTAGGGGTTGCCGGGATGGACGCCGAGCAGTTCCAGGTCTCCGGCCAGGTACGCCCGCACCATTCCCAGCTCGGCCGGGGCCGTCAGCAGGTAGGCCAGACCGCGCTGGTTGCGCAACACCAACTCCATCGACGCGTCCTCAGGACCGGCTGAGCTCCCGTCGTAGGCGGAGAACCGCATCGGTATGCCGTCGCGGACGAGCGAGTTGACCGCATCCGCTATCGACATCCTCGCGCCCCGGGTTGCATTCATAGTTTCCGCACCGCCTTGTCGTAGAGGCTGGTCAGCCGATTGTCCGGGTCATAGCGGGCCTTCACGGCGGCCAGGTTGGAGCCACCGTAGAGCCTGTCGAAGGTCCCCGGGTCGTAGAAGGCCTCGGAGTAGAGCGACTTGTGGCCCCCGAGATCGTGCACCTTGCGCTCGATCGCCCGATTGAGCCGCCCCTCGGCAGCATCCTGGCCCACGCGGACGGCGCCCCAGAAACCTGCGTTGACGTAGGTGGTGCCGGGCTCCAGCGGATAGCTCGGCCAGGGGCGGCGGCCCGCGCGATCAGCGTCCACCGTCGCAACCGGGTGCTCCGTCGACGCCCTCAGCCGCAGCGGGCACAGCCACACGGGACGCATGCCCACGTAGTCGTCGAACCAGGCGAGGAACTCCCCGAGGCGATCCACCGGGACCTCGACGTCCTGGATCACGCGCTCCTGCAGCGGGCGGCCGGCCAGCGCGTCGAACCGGTCCGTCAGACCGATCCGCCGGTCAAGACCGATCAGCCGATGGTAGACATCCGATCGGCGCCACCGACGCGGCCACAGCCGTCGCACCAGCGGGTGCTGCACACCGAAGGCCGCCGAGCACCAGAACCAGTCGGTGTCCCACCGCCAGAGGTAGTCGCGCATGGTCAGCTGGTCCGACGCGCGGGTGCGGATGGAGCGGTAGTAGATGTCCTGCCCGGTGTAGTCGCTGGGCGGGCCCGCCGGCCGGGCGGTCCAGGTGGCGAGCGTCAGGTAGTACTCCCCTGGCTCGAACGCCACCCCATCCAGGCCGTCGACCCGGATCCCCTCAAAGGAGCGGGTGGTGACGATCTCCTCGACCGTGGCCGCCAGCGCCGCCGCGTCGGTGAATCGGATGTGGCGGAGATCGACGTAGGCCGGCACCCTCTCCAACTCGATCACCAGCCTGGTGGCATAGCCCAGCGAGCCGTAGGAGTTCGGGAACGCGTCGAAGAGGTCCTCGCCCCGGCGGGTGGTGACGACCTCGCCGGCACCCGTGAACACGTCCATCTCGAGGACGGACTCGTGCGGCATCCCGTTGCGGAAGCTGGTGGATTCGATCCCCAGACCGCTGACCGCACCTCCCAGCGTGATGGTGCGGAGCTGCGGAACGACCAGCGGGATCAGTCCGTACGCGAGCGTCGCGTCGACGAGATCCTCATACGTGCACATGCCCTGGACCTCTGCCGTACCGGCCACAGGGTCGACGGCCAGTACGCCGGTGAGGCCGGAGACGTCGAGCCCGGACGAGCGCGTGGCGACACGCGGCCTGAAGAGGTTCGAGGTGCGCTTGGCGATGCGCACCTGAGAGCCGGCCGGGATCGCGTCGTACGACGATCGCAGCCGCGCAAGGGCCTGGCGGTGCTGTTCCGGGACACGTGACGCTGCCACACCCCCAACCTAGCCCCGATCCTCGGCCCGCGCCTCAGAGCCGACAGAGCCGACGCCCTTCACCGCGCGTCCCCCCAGTCCTCCGCATCTGAGGCAGGGAGTCGGCGTAGGATCCAGCCCCAGCGCAGGAGCACCACATGCGAGGCCGGTGCACCTGTGGAGCACGACGCTCCAGCCTCACCATCGGTCTACGAGAGGACGACCTGTGTCTCTGAACGGAGCACCTCCCTCAGTCGTCGTGATCGGTGATCTCTGCATCGACGACAACGAGGCGAACGGGCACATCCTCGAGCCGTCGTGGGGTTCGCCCGCGCTGTTCATCGCGCGACAGCTGCGGCTGGAGTATGGGCTGCACGCTCAGGTCAGCGGCCCTTACGGACTGGACCTCCTGCCCCTCATCACCGAATTCGAGCGGGACCGCGAGCCATCCGGTGAGCGCTCGTTGGCGTACAGGAACATCGTCGGCGGCCACAAGGCCACGCAGGACAGGACCCAGTACTGGCGTCCCGCGGACCGCCCGCTGCAACCGATCAGCCCCCGGGCCACCTGGCAGAACTGCGACCTGGTCTACTTCTGCCCCCTCGTCCCGGACGAGGACCGAGCGGCCGACATCGCGGAGTTCTGCGCCGCACGCCTGGAGGGACGGTCGGTGCAGGTCCTGCTGGCCCAGGGACTCATGCGAACCAGCGGGGCGCCGGCCGCCTCCTCCTACCGGCGGGTCCACCGCCGCGACATCGATGACGCCGAGGCCGCGACCTGGTCCTGCTTCGACATCGTCGTCTTCTCCGACGAGGACCTGCAGGACGCCGTCGCCAAGGCCACGCGGTGGTCAGCCGCCGACGCCGCCAGGAACACGGGGTACGTCGTCACCCAGGGGCACAGGGGCGCCACCCTGTGCTTCCAGGGGGCGGCGACGCCCTACCCCACCAGGCCCGCGGTCACCGACGCCACGGTCGGTGCAGGAGATGTCTTCGCCGCCACGCTGGGCCTCGAGTTCTACAGCGGCTTTGCCGCCGGGGCCCTCGGCCGATCCGATGCGCTGCATCAGGCAGTGGTCAAGGCCACAGCAGCGGCGTCACGGTATGTGGGGGCCGGCAGCGTGGCGACAGGGTGAACGGGCCCGTCCCCTGCACCGTCGCGTGCGAGGACCGGGACTTCATCGAGTGGCACGGAGGGTCTGCGCACGCAGTGGTGTGGGCGGTCGAGGCCGACACGGACCAGGTGCGCGGCGCGGTGTCGTCGGCGCGCGCACACTGGGGAGACGTGCTCCTGCCGCGACACCAGCGCCAGCCCCACATCACGCTCGCGTACGCCGGTCCCCTGGCGGCGCCGGGCGCCCAGCCCGTCGACGAGCCCTACACGGCTCTCCGGCTCGCTGGGGACCTCGCCAGGCTGACGAGCCTGGGGATGGGTCCGTTCCGCGTCGCCGTCGGAGGCTGGGGCACCTTCCCGATGGTTCCGTTCCTCCGCGCCTCCGCCCCCGAACTGCACGCCCTCAACGCCGCGCTGATGGCCGGCTCCGCGTACGACGGCGGATACGTCCCGCATGTGACGATCGGCCACTACGGCGTGTCGCGGCCGCTGGCCGAGGTGACCGCCCGGGCGGCGCGATGGGCTGCTCCCTCCGTCGATCCGATCGACGTGACGGCGGTGACGCTGCTGGCCTACGAGACCCACGACATCGCCGGTCCACTGGCCGTCGTGGGGCGGCTGTCCCTCGCCGACCAGGCGTGGTCGGCTGCGGCATCCTTCGCCGGGCTCACCGACTGATCGGCGGGCCCAGTGGACTGCGATGCCCCGGTGACTAGAGCGCGGCTGCCACCAGAGCGGCCAGCACGAGGAAGGCCGCCTGCGTCACCTCGATGATCGACCCGAAGACGTCACCGGTCATGCCGCCCAGGCGTCGACGCAGCCGCGTCGCCCACAGGAATCCGATGCCGCCCGCGAGGCACGCAACGGACGCGAAGACCACCGCGCCGGCGGTGCCGCCGGCGAACGCCCCGACCCCCGCCGCGACCCCCACCACCGCGACACCCGTGGCCCAGGCCGTCGCAGCCGAGGTGGCGCCGATGAACAGGGCACCGAAGCCCTGCCTGCGCGCGGACGCCCGCGACACCGTCGCCCCCGTCACGACGGCGCGGCCCACCATCGCCGCGACACCCAACGCCCCGCCCGCCAGCAGCGCGCCGGATTCCGTCAGTGAACTGAGTGCGGCGGCGTCGATGAGCAGCGCCAGCACGAGCGCGGCCACTCCCATGGGGCCCACGTCCGACTTCCGCATGATCACCAGCGCCTCCTCGGCCGGCTTCCGGGAGCCGAGCCCGTCGGCAGTGTCGGCCAGCCCGTCGAGGTGGAGCGCACCGGTGAGGGCGGCGACGACGGCGAGCGCCAGGGCGGCACCCAGCCAAGCGGCAGCGCCCAGGACCACGACGCCCCACAGCACCAGGCCGCCGGCGGCGCCCACCAGCAGCCCCACCCACGGGAAGGCCGCCATGGCGCGCCCGGCGAGGCGCCTGTCGATCGCGGCCACCGACGGCACCGGGATCACCGTGAACAACCCGAGGGCCGCGACGAGCCCCCTCACTTGAGCCGCTTCGCGATCCCGGCGGTGCACAGCCACACCTCGCGGCACACGGCCGCCAGGCGGGCGTTGAGCCTGCCCAGCTCGTCCCGGTAGAGCCGCCCCGACGGGGTGGCCGGCACGATCCCCGACCCCACCTCGTTGCTGACGACGATGACCTCGCGCGAGGTGGATTCCAACGCCCCGGCCAGGCGGGACACCTCGGTCTCCACGCGCTCCCGCCAGCCGGGGGCGTCGTCCCAGGCGCCCGCGCCCATGAGGACGCGGTCCAGCCAGACCGCGGCACAGTCGATGAGCACCGGCGCCGGATCGTCGCGTTCCAGCACGGCGGCGATGTCCAGGGTCTCCGTGGTGCGCCACGACGCGGGGCGCCGCCCGCGGTGCAGGGCCACGCGGTGCTCCCACTCGGCATCGCCGTCGGCCACCTCCGACGTGGCCACGTACTCCACATCCTCCGCCGCGCCGAGCTGGGCCTCCGCCCACGCCGACTTCCCGGAGCGGGCCCCACCGAGCACCAGGGCGGTTCCGGGGGCATGCACCAGCGGCGTCACCTGCGCCCGCTCCGCCAGCCGGACCAGCAGCGCCGCGCCGACCTCGTCGGTGGGATCGAGCCGGACGGTGAAATCCACGTCAGTCCTCCAACTCCAGCGCCGCCACCGCGCCGATGACCACGATGGCCGGAGGCCGGATGTCGGCGTTGGCGGCGGCCGCGGGGATCCCGGCCAGCGATGCCCGAAGCGCCAGCTGCCCTGGCGTGGTCCCGTCGGCCACCACAGCCGCCGGCGTGTCGCCGGGCAGACCGTGCCGCTGCAGCACATCCGCGATCTCGGGAAGGTTCTGCACGCCCATCAGCACCACGATCGTCAGGTTGGCGGCCGCGAGCGCGCCCCAGTTGACCTCGCTGCGCGGATCCGACGGCGGCACGTGCCCCGACACCACGACGAAGCCCTGCGTCAGTCCACGGTGGGTCACGGGAATGCCCGCCAGCGCGGGCACCGACACCGCCGACGTCACGCCCGGAATCACCCGCACGGGGATCCCGGCGTCGCGGCAGGCCAGCCACTCCTCGCCACCGCGACCGAAGACGTAGTTGTCGCCCCCCTTGAGCCGCACGACGCGCAACCCCCGGCGGGCACGATCGATGAGGAGGGCGTTGATCTCCTCCTGCGGCGTGAAATCGCCGCGCGGGATCTTGCCCACGTTGACGATCTCCGCACCGCGGCGCGCCTCCTCCATGCACTGGAGGGCGCCGAGGCGGTCGTGCACGATGACGTCGGCCTCCCGGATGGCGGCCAGCCCGGCCACCGTCATGAGGCCGGGATCGCCCGGGCCACCGCCCACCAGGATGACGCTCCCCGGCGCGAATTCGTGATGCATGGCGCTCTCCTCGTGTCGGTGCGTCTCACACCCTAGCGACGCACCCGGCCCTGTCTTTATTCCACCCCTCGTCAGCGGTCCGCGCCGGACAGGGTCCGCCCGGCCCTGCGGGGCGACGTCCCCACCGGCGCCGCGGAACCTCCTAGACTCACCCCATGCGTGACGTGGTTGATGACCTGATCTGGGACGAGGCCCCCGGGCAGGCGGGGGCGGTGGCTCTCATTGATGCCCCGGCCCTCGTCGACGACGCCCTCACCCTCACCGACGACGTCCGCGTCTGGTGCGACGACTGGCGCGACGCCGCGACCGTGCCGGCAGAGCTCCTCGTCGAACACCCGTCCGACGTGGCCGGGGTGGACCTGGCGCTGGCGCGCCTGCCGAAATCCCTCGGCGCCCTCGACGAGATGGCCGTGCTGGTCCAGGGAGCTCCGGACGTCACCTTCATCGGCGGCGCCAGGATCAGGCACATGAACCGGACCATGAACGAGGTGCTCGGCAAGCACTTCACCGCCGTCGCGGCCAGCCTCGGCCGCTCCAAGTCGCGGGTGCTGCGCGCCTGGGGGCCGGCCGGGCTTGAGACCGACTGGCCGAAGGTGCGCGAGCACGCGGACCTGGGCTTCGCCGTCGCCGCGCACGGCGCCACGTTCGGGGGGATCAAGATCGACCCGGGGTCGCGGCTCCTCATCTCCGCGCTCGCGGGCGCCGGCCGCACCGAGGGCCTGGAGGCCGACGACGTGCTGGACTTCGGCTGCGGCAACGGCACCCTCGCCATGTGGCTGGCCAAGGAGGGCAAGCGGGTGGTGGCCCGGGACGTCAGCTGGTCCGCGGTCGCCGCGACAGCCGTGGCCGCGGAAATCAACCGGCTGACCGTCGATGTCACGTGGGGAGCCGGGCTGGACGGCTACGCCGACCACAGCGTCGACGCCATCGTCACGAACCCACCCTTCCACCAGGGCGTGGCGAAGGAGTCCTCGGACACGCTCGAGATGTTCGACGAGGCCACTCGCGTCCTCAGGCCGGGCGGGAAGGTCTGGTGCGTGTTCAACTCCCACCTGCCGTGGCGCAAGGAGCTGAACGAGCGCGTCGGGCCCACCAGGGTCGCCGCGCAGGACCCCCGCTACACCGTCACGGTCACCACCGCCCGGTGAACCCTCTCCCAGTGGTGATCCGTGGATGGTAGACCGTCCCAGGATCACCACTGTAATGACACCTCCCGCTCCGCCCTATCAGTGACCCCTCAGAGGTTTCACAGGCGCCTCATAGACTTGATGGGTTACCTAGGGGCATACCTAGTTGAGGAGCCACGATGAGCAACGAGCAGCACCCCAGTCCCTGGAGCCGCGACTCCTGGACCGCCCGCGCCGAGGAGCCCACCACTCCGGCCCCCGAGCAGCACGTCCAGCCACAGTCGCCCGCCGAGCCCTCGGGGTTCATCGCCGGCCAGTTCTCCTCCCAGGACAGCTCCGCGGAGGGTGCCGCGCAACAGTTCACCTACCCCCCGCCCGCATACCCCTTCGGCCAGCCCACTCCCGGTCCCGCTGCCGCCAGGAGCCGCTCCCGCCTCGCCGGGCTGCTCGCCGTGGCGGTGATGGCCGCGGGTGTGGGCGGCGGTGCCGGATTCACGGCGGCCCGGTTCGCAGACCAGGACGCGGCCTCCGCAGCCAGCTCCAGCGCCTCGACGATCCCCACCGAGACCCAGGTGGTTCAGGCGGACCCCGAGAACCCGAACTGGACGGCCGTCGCGGCGGCGGCGTCCAACGCGGTGGTCGTCATCCAGGTCACCGGCCAGGACGGTTCGGCCGGGCAGGGATCGGGGGTGGTGGTCGACGGCGAGGGCCACATCGTGACCAACAACCACGTGGTCTCCGGCAGCGGGAGCGGCGCGCGCATCGTCGTCCTGCTCGGCGCCTCGTCCTACGTCGCCGAGGTGATCGGCACAGACCCGTCGACCGATCTCGCGGTGATCAAGCTGGTGGATCCCCCGTCGGACCTCACCGTCATGTCCTACGCGGACGAGTCCGAGCTGCAGGTGGGAGATCCGGTGATGGCCATCGGCAACCCGCTGGGCCTGGCGGACACCGTGACCACCGGCATCGTCTCCGCCCTCAACCGTCCGGTGACCACCCGCGCCGTCACCAACAACACCGTCGGGCAGGGGCAGCAGGACGTGGTGGTGACGGCGGCCATCCAGACCAACGCGGCCATCAACCCCGGCAACTCGGGCGGCGCGCTGGTCAACGCGTCGGGCGAGCTGGTGGGCATCACCTCCTCCATCGCCTCGCTGGCCACATCCAGCTCCAGCGCCGGCAACATCGGCATCGGCTTCGCCATCGGGGCGGATCAGGTGGAGTACGTGGCCGAGCAGCTCATCGCCAACGGCGTGGCCGAGCACCCCCAGATCGGGATCAGCGCCAGCGACATCTCCACCACCGGCCCCCTCGGCGCCGCCGTCGCCGACGTGGTGGCCGGCTCCCCGGCCGACCAGGTCGGGCTGCAGGTGGGCGATCTCATCACCGCCGTCGACGGCGACCCGGTCTCCTCGACGGAGTCCCTGGTGGCGCTGGTCCGCGCCGGCCGCGTCGGCCGCGACATGACGCTCACAGTGCTGCGCGACGGGCAGGAGCAGGAGATCGTCGTCACGCCCATCGCCGCCGCCCGGTGACGCGCGCCCGTCCCATCCTCCGCCGCGCCACCGTTGCCCGCGCGCCCGCCCGGATAGCCTAGGCGCATGGAGATTCGCGTCACGCTGGCCGCCATGGGGCCCATTCCGGAGTCACTCGTGGCCCTCGTTCCCCCCACGGGGCACGTGATCAGCGACGAGACGCTGTACGGCCAGCGGATCAGCATGTTCACCGAGCACGACGACCCGGCCGCGCTGCGCACCGCACTCAAGGCCGTGGCGGGGAACGTGGCGGTCGGCGTGGTGACGGGGCCGCTGTCCCGGGTCCCGGCACAGCTGCTGCTCATGGACGTGGACTCCACCCTCACCACCACGGAGGCCATCGACCTCCTCGCCGAACATGCCGGCGTCGGGCCGAGGGTGGCCGAGATCACCGAGCGGGCGATGCGCGGGGAACTGGACTTCGCCCAGTCCCTCGGCGAGCGGGTCTCCACCCTCGCGGGTCTGCCCACCAGCATCTTCGCCGAGGTGGGCGAGGCGATGATCCTCTCCAACGGCGCGGCGGAACTCATCTCCGCGGCCCGCGCGTGCGGCGCGAAGGTGGGTGTCACCTCAGGCGGCTTCACCCAGCTCGTGGCACCGCTGGCCGAGCGCCTCGGGCTGGACTTCTTCAACGCCAACGAGCTCGAGACCGAACGGGTCGACGGTGAGGAGCGGCTGACCGGGCGCGTCACCGGCGCGATCGTGGACCGGGATCAGAAGGCGCGGGACCTGCTGCGGTTCGCCCACGCAGAGGGGATAGACCCGGCGCTGACGGTCGCGGTGGGCGACGGCGCCAACGATCTGGGCATGTTCGACGCCGCCGGGCTGTCCATCGCCTACTGCGCCAAGCCTGTCACCGCCGCGCACGCCGACGTGGCCATCAACTTCCCCCGCCTCGACGCGGTGGCCGCATTCGCCTTCAAGAGCGCACCGCTGGCCTGATCAGCTGTTCCAGCGGACGACAGCGGGCGAGTCCTTCTCCCAGCCCAGCACGCTGAGCGATCCCGTCAGCAGCGGGAAGCTGGCGGCCAACTCCACGGGGGCGCCGAGCCACAGCATGGACAGCACCCGCAGCGCATGCCCGTGGCCGAAGATCAGCACCCTCTCCACACCGGTGGCGCGGGCCCGGTCGATCGCCCGGCCCAGCCGCTCCACCACGTGTTCCTTCGTCTCCCCCTCCGGGAATCCCTCCCGGTCGATACCGGGCGCGCCGTGGGTCCAGATCCGCCAGCCCGGGACCCGCTCGGCGATCTGCAGGCTCGTGAGCCCCTCGCCCGGCCCGTAGGACCACTCCACCAGGTCGGGATCAATCACAGGTGCGGGGAAGCCGGCGAGCGCGGCGGTCTCCATCGCGCGACGACGGGGCGAGCTGAGCACCAGACCGAAGTGCTCGCCAGCAAGGCGCTCGCCCATCCGCTCGGCGTCGGCACGCCCCTCAGGCAGGAGACCCAGGTCCGTCACGGACGTGTGGCGCCCGACCTGGGACCACTCGGTGGCGCCATGGCGCACGAGCCACAGTTGGGTGCGTGGATTGCTCATCGCTGTCCTCTCGTCAGGTCCGGCTGTCGCCTGAGTCCAATCTACGTTTGCCCCACCCCCATGGGGGCGCAGCGTTGCATCCTGCAAAGATGGGATCACGGCAGCCCAGATGGGCTGACCACCCCGTCAGTGCACACGGTTGCACTGGCTTGCCCGCCGATCGGACAACTCCCGCGCGGCGGAAATGGCGTGCGTTCGCCGCTAGGGTGAGAGCGCACCGTAAATCTTCAAGGAGGACAGATGTCAGGTCGCATCCGCAACGAGGCATTCAAGCAGAAGGTCATGTCGGCCCACGATGCCGCAGCCCTCGTCGAGAACGGATGGAATGTCGGCTTCTCGGGCTTCACCGGGTCCGGTTATCCCAAGGTTTTCCCGGAGGCCCTCGCGGCCATCATCGAGGCCCGCCACAGCCACGATGAGCCGTTCAAGATCGGCGTCTGGACCGGCGCCTCCACCGCTCCCGAGCTCGACGGCGCCCTCGCGCGCACCGGTGGCATCTCGTACCGCGCGCCGTACCAGTCGGACCCCGACATGCGTAGCGCCATCAACGCCGGCATCTCGTACTACCAGGACATCCACCTCTCCCACATGGGCCCGCAGGTGTCGCAGGGGTTCCTCGGCCACCTCAACCTCGCCGTCGTCGAGGCCACCGCCATCACCGAGGACGGGGACATCATCCCGTCGTCATCGGTGGGCATGAACCGCACCTACCTGGATCACGCGGACCACGTGATCATCGAGGTCAACTCGTGGCAGTCCGAAGAGCTCTTCGGCATGCACGACATCTACTACCCCATCGGCGCCCTGCCGCCCAACCGCGTGCCGCTGCCCATCCAGAACGCCGGCGACCGCATCGGTGGCAAGGTGCTCAAGGTGGACGCGAGCAAGGTGATCGCGGTCATCGAGACCAACTCGGCAGACCGCAACACGCCGTTCAAGGGCCTCGACGACGACTCGCGCGCCATCGCCGGCAACTTCCTCGACTTCCTCGGCGCCGAGGTCAAGGCAGGGCGGCTGCCGGAGAACCTCCTTCCGCTGCAGTCCGGCGTGGGCAACATCGCCAACGCGGTGCTGGCCGGCCTCCTCCACGGCCCGTTCGAGAACCTCACCTCCTACACCGAGGTGATCCAGGACGGCATGGTGGACCTGCTGGACTCCGGCAAGCTCACCGTGGCGTCGGCCACCGCCTTCTCGCTCAGCCCCACCGCCGCCGAGCGGATGAACGACAACGCCGCGGACTACCGCAACAAGATCGTGCTGCGCCCCCAGGACGTGTCCAACCACCCCGAGGCCATCCGTCGGATGGGCGTCATCGCCTGCAACGGCATGATCGAGGCGGACATCTACGGCAACGTGAACTCCACCCACGTGATGGGCTCGCGCATGCAGAACGGCATCGGCGGCTCTGGTGACTTCACCCGCAACGGCTGGATCTCCAGCTTCGTCACGCCGTCGACGGCCAAGGGTGGGGCCATCTCCTGCATCGTCCCCATGGTCAACCACGTGGACCACACCGAGCACGACGTGCAGGTGCTGATCACCGAGCAGGGCCTCGCGGACCTGCGCGGCCTGGCCCCCCGCCAGCGCGCGCTCAAGATCATCGAGAACTGCGCGCACCCGGACTTCAAGGAGCCGCTGCGCGAGTACGTCAAGCTGGCGGAGAAGAAGGCCAACGGGCATCACACGCCGCACGACCTCGCCACGGCGCTCGGCTGGCACGTGCGGTTCCTCGAGACCGGCACCATGGTCGAGTGACATCTCGCTGAACGACAAGGCCCCGCCGTCTCGGACGGTGGGGCCTTCGTCTGCCCGCCCACGTCCGAGGCTGCGTCGCCGACGACGATAGGATCCCGGGATGACCCTGGTGCTCTCGGCCTTCATCACCTTCCTCCTCGTGATGGACCCCCTGGGCAACGCGCCGCTGTTTCTCACCTCACTGCAGCGCACCCGGCCGGACCGTCGCCAGTGGGTCATTGTCCGCGAATGCCTCATCGCGCTGGGGGTGATGGTGGCGTTCCTGTTCCTGGGGCAGGCGATGCTCACCGTCCTGCACATCGACGGCGCCGCGCTGCAGGCCGCCGGCGGCGTCATCCTGCTGCTGATCTCGATCCGGATGATCTTCCCCACGTCGCAGTCCAACCTGGCTGAGCCCATGACCCACGATGAGCCGTTCATCGTGCCGCTGGCGGTGCCCTACATCGCCGGCCCCTCGCTGCTGGCGGTCATCGTGGTGCTCGTCAGCCAGGACTCCGGCAACTGGCCCTGGTACCTCGGCGGACTCGTGCTGGCGTGGCTGGTCACCGCCGTGACCCTCTACTTCTCCGGCTTCCTGCAGCGCGTCGTCGGCACCCGGGCGCTCGTGGCGGTGGAGCGGTTGATGGGCATGATCCTGGTGATCATGGCCGTACAGATGATGTTCGAGGGCACCAAGGCGTTCTTCCTGGCCTGATCCTCCGGCGTTGGAGTGCCGCCGGCACTGCCGGAACACGTGGTCGACGCCGATCGCGCGGCCAATGTTCCTCCAGGCAGGGGCTCAGGCTCCTCAGCGGCTCGACGAGCCGCCTGGAGGAACATGAGCCGCAGGGGCGATGCGGGGCGGGGCGCTCGCCGGCCTGCTATGAATGACGCATGGCTCTTGACCTCGTCGAATTGCGACGCTCGCTGCATCTGATACCGGAGGTGGGGCTGCAGCTGCCGCAGACGCAGGCCCGCGTGCTGGAGGCCCTGGCCGGGCTGCCGCTGGAGATCACCCTCGGCGAGAGCGTCACCAGCGTGGTGGGCGTGCTGCGCGGCGGCCGCGCCACGCAGGGAAAGCGCCCCGTCGTCCTGCTGCGCGCGGACATGGACGCGCTGCCGGTGCAGGAGCTGACCGGGCTGGAGTACGCGTCGACCAACGGCGCGATGCACGCCTGCGGGCACGACCTCCACATGGCCATGCTCATCGGCGCCGCACACACACTGTGCGCACGCAGAGAAGAGCTGGCCGGCGACGTGATCTTCATGTTCCAGCCAGGCGAGGAGGGCGTCGACGGCGCCCGGTTCATGCTGGAGGAGGGGCTGCTGGACGTGGCCGGGTCGCGGCCGGACTGGGTCTACGCCATTCACGTGTGGGCGGCGCTGGATCCCCACGGCGTGTTCTCCACCAAGCCGGGCACCGTCATGGCGAGCTCGGACGTGGCGAAGGTGCGGGTGGTGGGTCGAGGCGGGCACGGGTCCACACCTCAGCTCGCGGCGGACCCGGTGCCGGCCCTGGCGGAGATCACCACCGCGCTCCACACCATGGTGACCAGGCGCTTCGACGTTCAGAACCCCGTCGTCGTCACCGTCGGCCTGCTGCAGGCGGGCACGATCGCCAACGTCATTCCGGAGGAGGGACGCCTGGAGGCGACGCTGCGCACGTTCGACACCGCCGTCCGGGCGAAGCTGGTGGGCATCATCCCCGAGGTGGTGGCGGGGATCGCATCCGCGCACGGCGTGCGGGGCGAGTTCGAGCTGCTCGAGCAGTACCCCGTCACGATCAACGACGACGCGGAGGCCGACGTCGTGGCCCGGGCCGTGGCCGACCTCTTCGGGGAGGAGCGACACCTGCGGTGGAGGAACCCGCTCGCCGGCGCGGAGGACTTCTCCCGGCTCCTGCAGGAGGCCCCGGGCTGCTTCATCGGGTTGTCGGCCTGCCCGCCCGAACTCGATCCGCTCACGGCCCCGTTCAACCACTCGGCCTACGCCCGGTTCGACGACGCTGTGGTCCCCGACGGCGCCGCGCTGTTCACCGAGCTGACGGTGCGCAAGCTGGGCGCCTGACCAGCCCCCCTCCCGCGCACGACACGCCGCCCGACCCGCACGTCGACCCCCACACAGGCCCTCGCGTGCGGATGGGACGGCGTGTCGTGCCCGGCAGGGGCGCGGGGGCCGTGCCGCGGGCATGATGGGCGGCATGCGCCCCATGCTCGCCACGCCGACGCCCACACCGGGCGTGCCGCCTTCGGGCGCCCAGTGGGTGCACGAGGTCAAGTGGGACGGGGTGCGCGCCCTCGGCGAGATCTGCGACGGCGCCCTGCGCCTGACCAACCGCACCGAGGGGGAGATCACGGTGGCGTACCCGGAGGTCGCGGCGGGCGCCGCCGGCCTGCCGGAGGGGGCCCTGTTCGACGGCGAGGTGGTGGCCCTCGACGACCAGGGCATCCCGTCGTTTCACGCCATCATGCCGCGGATGCACGTCCGCGACGCGCGTCGCGCCGCCCGCTGGTCCGCCGAACGGCCGGTCACCTTCGTCGTGTTCGACCTGCTCAGGGAGGCCGGGGCGGACCTGACGCGGCTGTCGCTGGAGGAGCGCCGGGAGCGGCTGGAACTGCTGGACCTCGACCGCCCCGCCTGGCGGTTGTCGGAGCAGTACGACGACGGCGGCGCGCTGGCCCACTTCACCCGCGAGGCGGGGCTGGAAGGGGTGATGAGCAAGCGTCGGGGGTCGCGCTACCAGGCCGGGGTGCGCAGCGACGACTGGGTGAAGACGCCGCACCGCTCAGAGCTCGTGGTGGTGATCGGCGGCTGGCTGCCCGAGGCGGGCAACCTGCACGCGCTCGGCGCGCTCTGGGTGGGGCAGCCCAACGACGAGGCGACCTTCGAGGCGGCGCCTCTGCTGTATCCGATGGGACGCGTCGGCTCCGGGTTGGGACGGGCCGAGCGCGACACCCTGCTGGCCGTCCTCCGCGACACCGAACGCCCCACTCCCCCGTTCGACCCGGTCCCGACGGACCCGGTGTCGCGGCAGGCGCGCTGGGTGGAGCCGATGTTGTGCGTGCAGGTGCGATACCTCAACGTCACCCCCGACGGCGCCCTCCGCCAGCCGGTCCTGCGGGCGCTGCGCCCGGACGTCGCCCCCGTGGACGCCGCCACGGCAGCCCTGCTCTAGTCACGCGTCGCGGCGGGCGACCAGGACGATGTCGTCATGGTGATGCGCCCCCGCGCCCTCGGCGACCGAGCGCTCGCGACGCTCGTGCACCAGCACTGTCCACCCCTCGCCCAGCCGCTCCGCCACGTCGTCGGGCGTGATCAGCGTGGCGGGGTCGATGTGCGCGTGCCTGGGAGCGAAGTCCGCGTGGTGGACGAACAGCAGCGCACCCCCGGGGGCGACGACGGACGCCAGCGATTCCACCGCCGAGGAGTCCTTGGGCAGGGGGACGTAGAACACCGACACCAGGTCGAAGTCGTCGTGCGGCAACGGCCGCCCCACCTCGCCCGCCACCCACTCGACGATCAGGCCGCTGTGCTCGGCGGCCCGCTGTCCGCGCTCCAGGGCCACCAGCGACGGGTCGAGCGCCGTGACCTCCCACCCGTGCCGGGCCAGCCACAACGCATCCGCGCCCTCGCCGCATCCCACGTCGAGCGCGCGTCCCCGGTGCAACTTCGGCGCCTCCGCGACTAGGGCCTCGTTGGCCCTGCCGCTCCACATCCGGTCGGTGTCGCGATAGGCCTGGTCCCAGTCGTGCTCGTGAGTCATGCCTGAAGTATCCCGCCGACTCGCAGACCCCGGCAATGATCCGGGCGCGGCTACCCTTGGTCACAAATGACCGAGCCCCAGCAGATCGCCACTCTCCCGCCCATCGAGGAGTTGCACGGCGACGTGCCGCGCAGCCCCCGCACGGGCGAGCCCCGGCGCCCGGCCGTCGTGCTGGTGGCCGCGGTGCTGCAGTACGTGGCGGTGGCGGGGTTGGCCGCCGCCTACGGGATCCACTGGTGGCTCGCCGTGCACCCGGCCAGCTACCCCACGTCGGCACGGCTGGTCGAGTGGGTGGTGCCGGAGCCGGGCAGGTGGGTTTCTCTCACGCTGGAGGGCGTCCTCGCCGCACTGCTCGTCCTCGCCGCCGGGGCGTGCGGCGTCGTCGGTTTCCAGGCGTGGAACGGCTGGCGATGGTCGCGGTGGGGCGGGCTGGCGGCGCTGGCGCCGGCCACCGGCTTCGCCGTCGCCCTCAACGACTGGGCCTTCATCGGGCTCGGGCTCGCCGTCGTGGCGGCGGGCCTGCTGTTCCTCCCGCCGGCGACGAGGTACTTCGGCCACTGGGAGCAGGTGCGCTCCGAGCGCCCGGTTGCGTATCGCAGGCCGCCCACCATCGTCTACGGGCGCCTCCCCCGGTTCCGCTGAGGCCGTAGGCTCTGGCGTCATGGCTCGAAACCCCTTCCTCGACGGCGCCCTCAAGGTGGTGCGCGAGGTCGCGCTCCGCGCCCTGGACCGCGCCTCCCGACCCCAAACCCGGCGACGCACCGCCCCCAAGGCCCGGCCCACGCGCACGCGGCGCACAGACCGGGCCACGGCCACCGACGGCTACCCGGGGGACTTCACGGGCCGTCCCGACATCGTCTACAGCCCGCATCGCGACGGACGCCCCGACCCCGGCGAGGTGGTGTGGACCTGGGTCCCCTACGAGGAGGACCACAGCGAGGGCAAGGACCGGCCGGTGCTGCTCATCGGCCGTGACGGCGCCTGGCTCCTCGGCCTCCAGGTCACGTCCCAGGATCACGACCGGGACGCCGCCCAGGAGGCGGCCGCGGGTCGCTACTGGATGGACATCGGCACCGGCGAGTGGGACAGCCAGCACCGGCCCAGCGAGGTGCGGCTCAACCGGATCGTCCGGATCGATCCCGACGCCGTCAGGCGGGTGGGAGCCATCCTGAGCCAGGGCATCTTCGAGGACGTGGCCCGCGAGGTCCTCCGCCACTACTGAGGGCCATAGCTCGTAGGGTCTCCGGTTGCGCCGGCGGTGAACAACGCCCCCTCGATTCGGGTCTGTGCCCCCGCCCTGATTGAATAGTGGACCAGAGGGAACGAGAGGCGCTCATGATCACCGTGACCGACCTGACCAAGGTCTATCACCAGGGCAAACGCGAAGTGCGTGCGCTCGACGGTGTCACCCTCACCGTCCCCGCCGGTTCCATCCACGGCATCATCGGTCACTCCGGAGCGGGCAAGTCCACCCTGGTGCGCTGCCTCACGCTCCTGGACCGCCCCACGTCGGGCGCCGTCGAGATCAACGGCGTGGACCTCACGGCCGCGCATGCCGGCGCGCTGCGCACGGCCCGCCGTCGGATCGGGTTGGTGTTCCAGCAGGCCAACCTCTTCGACTCGCGCACCATCGCGGACAACGTCGGCTACCCCCTTGAGCTGATCGGCATGAAGAAGGCTGAGCGGGACGCGAAGGTGGCCGAGCTGTTGCGCGTCGTCGGCCTCCCCGATTCCGGACCCGCCTACCCGGCTCAACTCTCGGGCGGCATGCGGCAGCGCGTGGGAATCGCCCGGGCGCTGGCCACGGAGCCTGACGTACTGCTGTTCGACGAGCCCACCTCCGCCCTGGACCCGAAGACCACCGACGAGATCCTGGACCTCATCCTGAGCCTCAAGGGTCGCGGCGGGCTGGCCGTCCTCGTGATCACCCACGAGATGCACGTCGTGAAGAAGATCTGTGATTCGGTGTCGCTGCTCGACGGCGGCCGCATCGTCGAATCAGGGCCGCTGGTCGAGGTGGTCAACAGCCTCGACAGCCGCCTCGCGGAGGCCCTGCTCGGCATCCCGCCGCACGACCCGTTCGACGCGGTGGGCGGCACGTACGTCGACGTCCTGTCCTCCGGCGCCAAGGCCGCGATGCCCGTGGTGGCGCACACCTCACTACTGGTCGGCGCGGAGCTCAACATCGTGGCCGGCAGCGTCGAGCACCTGGCCGGCACCACGTTCTCGCACCTGCGCATCTCGGTGCCTCCGGGCACTGACCCGCAGCGCGTGATCGAGGTCCTCCGCGAGCAGGGCGCCGACGCGAAGCTCACCACGCCCGCCCCCACCGGCGAGGCGGCGCTGTGATCCCCCTGGAGACCTGGTTCAACAATCCCGCGCTGCAGAAGGCGCTGCTCCCGGCCATCTGGGAGACGTTCCTCATGGTCAGCCTCTCCAGCCTGGCGACGGTGCTCATCGGGCTGCCGCTCGGCGTCGTGCTGTACGTGACGCAGAAGGGCGCCCTCGGCGAGAACCGCCCGCTCAACGTCGTCCTCTCCAGCGTCGTGGTCAACATCACGCGTTCCATCCCCTACGCCATCCTCATGCTGGCCCTCATCCCGTTCACGCGCTGGATCGTGGGTACCTCGCTGGGACCCATCGCCGCGTCGGTGTCGCTGGCGATCGCGGCCATCCCGTTCTTCGCGCGGCTCGTGGAGACGGCCCTGCGCGACGTTCACCCCGGCAAGCTCGACGCGGCTCACGCGATGGGCTCGTCGAAGATGCAGTCGGTGACGAAGGTGCTGATCCCCGAAGCCATGCCGGGGCTGGTCGCGGGCATCACCACCACCGTCGTGACAATCATCGGGTACTCCGCGATGGCCGGGCTCGTGGGTGGCGGTGGCCTCGGTCGCCTCGCCTACAACTACGGCTTCCAGCGCTACCAGCCCGACGTCATGGTGGTCACGGTGGTGCTCATCGTCATCATGGTCCAGGGCATCCAGTGGCTGGGAGACCGGATCAGCCGCGCCGTCGACCACCGTTAAAGCCTCCCCAGTGGGGACCCAGCATCTCGCTGGACACGAAACCGGCCAACTTGTCGTTGGCCCCGAGCAGTAAGGGAAATTTCCTGATGCCAAAGATTCTCACCGCCATCGCCGCCTCGCTGGCGGCCGCCATGGCCCTGACCGCCTGCGGCGGCGACGCCACCCCGTCGACCTCGGCCACCGGCTCCTCCGCGGCCGCCGGCGAGGTGACGACCCTTGTCGTCGGCGCCAGCCCGGTGCCGCACGCGAAGATCCTCGAGTTCGTGCGTGACAACCTCGCCGAGGAGGCCGGCCTCGACATCGAGATCCGCGAGTTCGACGACTACGTCCTCCCGAACGAGGCGCTCGCCTCGGAGGAGCTGGACGCGAACTACTTCCAGCACCTGCCGTACCTGGAGAGCCAGATCGCGGACAAGGGCTACGAGTTCACCGCGGGCGAGGGCGTGCACATCGAGCCGCTGAAGCTGTTCTCGGACAAGTACGACTCCGTCGACGCCATCCCCGACGGCGCCACCATCGCCATCACCAACGACGTCTCCAACCAGTACCGCGGCCTGAAGCTGCTGGAGAAGGCCGGGCTGCTGACCGACGTGGCGGACGACGCGACCGTGCTGACGCTGACCGAGGCCGAGAACCCGAAGGGATTCGAGTTCGAGGAGACCCAGCCCGAGGTCGTCGTGCAGCAGATGTCCGACCCGTCGGTCGACGCGGCGGTGATCAACGCCAACTTCATCCTCACCGCCGGCCTCGACCCCAACGAGGCCATCGAGTCCGAAGAGGTCGAGGGCAACCCGTACGCCAACATGCTCGTGTGGCGCACCGGTGACGACAACCCCGGCATCCAGGCGCTCGAGGAGTTGCTGCACTCCGCCGAGGTGGCGGACTTCATCGCGGAGACCTGGCCCTCCGGCGACGTCATCCCCGGCAACGCCTGATCCACGCCCGAAGGGCCGTCGAGCACCCGCTCGGCGGCCCTTCGCCGTACCCCACGGAGTCGGGGTGCGCGTTAGGCTGGCCGGGTGAACAGCACGCGCGCAGTCCTCTTCGACCTGGACGGCACCCTCGCCGACACGGTTCCACTCATCGCCCAATACATCAGCGACACCCTCAACGCACACGGCATCCCCTGCACCCCCCGTGACGTGTACCCGCTGATCGGGCGTCCGATCGCCGACGCCATGAACGAGCTGCACGAGTTCGCCGGAGACGACGCCCGCATGGAGGCGGTCATCGTCGAGTACCGGGCGGCGCTGCACGAGGCCGTCAACGCCGCCGGCACCGAGCTGGTCCTTCCGGGGGTCCGGCAGATGCTGCGCGACCTGAGGGCCGCGGGCTACGCCGTCGGCGTGGTGACGGCGAAGGGCGGCCCGCAGGCCGAGCATCTGCTCACCATCACCGAGCTGCGCGACCTCGTCGACGTCCTTGTCACCACCGACGACGTGGAGCGCGGGAAGCCCGCGCCGGACTCGGCCCTGCTCGGGCTGGATCGGCTCGGGGCCCGCGCCGCGGACACGTGGTACGTGGGCGACGCCACGTCGGACATGGACATGGCGCTGGCCGCGGGGATGCGGGCGATGGGCATCACCACCGGCGCCGCGACGCACGAGGAGCTGGCGTCGGCGGGGGCCGAGGTGGTCGTCGAGCACGCCGACGACGTGACCCGCCTGCTCCGCCGGGAGGGCGGCCGGACGGGGCGCATCCTGTTCGACACCGCCACCAGCATCAACGGATTCATCGCCGACGAGAGCAACTCGCTGGCATGGCTGTTCGCCGTCGATGGCGGGGACCACCCGGCCGAGGGGCTGTTTCCATCGGGCGCCGCCGTCATGGTGGAGGGATCCACCACCTACGAGTGGGTACTGGCCGAGTCCGACATCCTGGCCCACCCCGAGAAGTGGGCCGAGTTCCACGGGGAGCGGCCCACCTTCGTGTTCACCACCCGCGAGTTGCCGGTCCCGGAGGGTGCTGACGTCCGTTTCGTGTCCGGGCCCGTGGCGGATGCGCTCCCCGCGATCCGCGAGGCGGCCGGCGACGGCGACATCTGGGTGGTGGGCGGCGGCGACCTCGCCGGCCAGTTCCTCGACGCCGGAGCGCTGGACGAGATCGCCCTGTCGGTGGCCCCCGTCGCGCTCACGGGCGGCGCGCCGCTCTTTCCGCGTCGGGTGGAGTCGGACCGGCTGCGGCTGGTGTCGGCGACGGCGTTCGGCCAGTTCGCCCGGCTCGTCTACTCCGTTGTCGCGGCGAGGGAGTGAGCTGGGACCCTGGGGCGCGACGGGGGCGCGGGCCGTGCACGAATGAACGCCTTTCCGCCCCCAGGATGGCCGCTGGGGCCCTCCGGTCCGCTGTCTGTCGGCGTGTCGTGCTCGGACTGGCGCGGAGGTCGGGGGCGCGGGGGCGCCGGGACTGGGGGGTCGCGTTGCGTCAGATTGGCGCCCGGCCATGCGGACCGTAGGGTTGAGCTGAAGCACAGCGAGAAAGAGGCGCCCATGACGGCACACACCCACCGCGAGTCGGTCGTCGACCGTCCGGACTCCCCACGGTCCTGGTTCGGGCGGCTGCTCAAGGGGATCGCCGTGGGTGTCGGCGCCATCCTGCCGGGGCTGTCCGGCGGAGTGCTGGCCGTCATCTTCGGGCTCTACGACCCGATGATTCGGTTCCTCGCCAATATCCGTCACCACTTCATGCGTAACGTGCTGTTCTTCGTCCCGATCGCCATCGGCATGGGGCTCGGCATCCTGGGCTTCTCCGTCGTGGTCGAGGCCGCCTTCGCCTCCTACGCGGCGCAGTTCACCTGCCTCTTCATCGGCTTCGTGATCGGTACGTTCCCCTCGCTGTACCGGCAGGCGGGCCGCAACGGTCGCAGCGCGACGCATCTTGTCATCATGGGGGTGGCCGCCGCGGCGATCTTCATGCTGATGCTGGCCGGCGGTCAGATGCTGGTCCAGGTGCCGCCGAGCATCCCCGTCTGGTTCGGCTCGGGCGCGCTCATCGGGCTGGGTGTGATCGTGCCGGGGATGTCGCCGTCGAACTTCCTCATCTACTTCGGTCTCTACGACAAGATGGCCAGCGGCATCAAGGACTTCGACATGAGCGTGGTCATCCCACTGTTCTTCGGTGTGGTGGCCTGTGTCCTGCTGCTCGCCAAGGCCGCCGCCTGGCTGTTCGACCGCTACTACGGCGGCATGTACCACTTCATCCTGGGCATGGTGGTCGGCTCGTCGCTGGCGATCTTCCCCACCGTCGTCTTCCCCGCATTCTCCCCGGACGGCCTGACCTCCAGCGGGCTGACGCTGACCACCGCCGTGGCCTTCGCCGTCGTCATGCTGGTGGTGGGGGCCATCGCCTCGTACCTGTTCAGCAAGGTGGAGGACAACGTCAGCGACATGCGCCACGAAATCGAGGAGACGGCCGCGAAGGTGACCGACGGCTGAGTCCGACGTGCTGGCGGCCGAGCCGCCGCGCGTTGCCGGGTTCGAGGGCTGAACGCGCCAGGCCACCAGAGGAATGCGGATCCCTGACCGCAGGTGGCCGTGGCTCCGAGTGGAGCGGGCGACGGGAATCGAACCCGCGTATCAAGCTTGGGAAGCTAGCGCTCTACCATTGAGCTACGCCCGCGTGGGCCCTAGGTTAGCAAAGAAATCCTGCCCTCCTCCAACCGGCCTTCCAGACTCGCCACCCCACCCTGGGTAGGCTGAACGTCGTGGCTACGGCGAGGGCGGGGATCCAGCGCGACGACCGCGCCCTCATGCGGCTCGCCATGGCCCACGATGCCTCCCCCTACCTCCTCACGCCGTCGGGCGTGGTCACCCCGGAGACGGTCGAGGACGTCGCCACGCTCATGGTGCAGGCGGCCGAGGCCCGGCAGCCGATCACATTCCGTGCGGGCGGCACCAGCCTCTGCGGGCAATCCATCACCTCCGGTCTCCTCATCGACGTACGGCGCAACTTCCGCACCATCGAGGTCCTCGACGACGGACTGCGCGTCCGCGCCGGGGCGGGGGCCACCCTGCGGGCCGTCAACGCCCGGCTCGCTCGCCACGGCAGACGGCTGGGCCCCGATCCCACCAGCGACATCGCCTGCACCATCGGCGGCATCATCGCCAACAACTCCAGCGGCATGCTGGCGGGTGTCGCGCAGAACAGCTACCACACGCTGGAATCGATGGTGTTCGTGCTGCCCAGCGGCCGGATCGTCGACACGGCGGACCCGACGGCGGACATCACGCTCAGACTGGAGGAGACCCCGCTCGTGGGCGGGCTCCACATGCTGCGCAAACGCCTGAGGACCACACCGTCGTCCATCGCCGACATCAACCGGCTCTTCGCCATGAAGAACACCATGGGATACGGCCTCAATGCGCTCCTCGAGTTCCATCGTCCCGTGGACCTCATCCGCCACCTCCTCATCGGGTCTGAGGGCACCCTCGGCTTCGTCGCCGAGGCCACCTTCCGGACGGTGCCCCTCGCCCCCCACACTGCGGCGGCTCTGGCGCTCTTTCCCACCCTCGACGCCGCCGCGGCCGCGGTGCCGGGACTCCTCGAGCACGGTTTCGAGGCCATCGAACTCATGGACGCCGCGTCGCTGCGGGTGGCCGGCGCCCAGCCAGGATCGCCTGCGCTCCTGCACGGACGGGAGCTCACCACCGAGGCCGCGCTGCTCGTCGAGCTGCATGAGGTGGATGAGGACGTCCTCGCCGCGCGCCTGCAGGCCGCGGCAATCGCGCTGGGCGAGCTCGAGGTGATCGGCCGCGTGGCCCTCACTACTGAGGCGCACCACCGCAACGCGCTGGTGGAGCTCCGCCGCGGCCTCTATGCGCTCGTGGCGGGGGCGCGCCCGACAGGCTCCACGACGCTGCTCGAGGACATCTGCGTCCCCGTGACGGAGCTCGCGCCCGCCCTCCGCGACCTCGCCGACCTCCTCACCCGCAGCGGGTACCACGATGCACCCCTCTTCGCCCACGCGCGCGACGGCAACATCCACGTCCTCCTCAGCGAGCGGTTCGACGATGCCGCCAGCCTCGCTCGCCACCGGAAGTTCACGCGCCAGATGGTGCGGCTCACCCTCCGGCACCACGGCGTCCTCAAGGCCGAGCACGGCACCGGCCGGGCCATGGCGCCGTTCGTGCGCGAGCAGTACGGCGACGAGCTCTACGAGGTGATGCGCGAGATCAAGCACCTCTTCGACCCGGCCGGGGTGCTCAACCCGGGCGTCGTCATCTCGGACGAGCCCGACGCCCACCTCAAGAACCTCAAGCTCATGCCGACGATCGAGCCGGAGGTCGACGCGTGCATCGAGTGCGGCTTCTGTGAGCCGGTCTGCCCATCGCGGGACCTGACCCTCACCCCCAGGCAACGCATCGTGCTGCGCCGGGAGCTCGCCGCCCGCCAGGACGACACCGACCTGCTGCGCCAGGTGGAGGAGGACTACCGGTACGCGGCCATCGACACCTGCGCCGTCGACGGAATGTGCGCCGTGGCGTGCCCACTCGGCATCAATACCGGGGATCTGGTGCGCCGGCAGCGCGAGGAACGCGCCGGCGGGGTGGAGAAGGCCGCATGGAACCGCGCCGCCAGGACCTGGTCACTCGCCACGCGCATGGGATCGGCGGCTCTGACCCTCGCCAAGTCCACCGGCCCGCTGGCCTCGGTCGCGACGCGCCTCGGGCGGCGCGCCCTGGGTGACGACGTGGTCCCGGGGTACGACAACGACCTCCCCGAGGGCGCCGGCCTGCGCCGCAGGCCCCGTCGCCGCGACCGTGGTGGCGCCGGTGTCGCCGTCTACTTCCCCTCCTGCCTGCAGACCATGTTCGCCCCGTCCGGGCAGGGGGTTTTCCTGGCCTTCAACGAGCTGTGCCGACGCGCCGGGGTGAGGGTGTCGCTGCTCGACGCCTCCGGGCTGTGCTGCGGGTCCCCATGGAGCGCCAAGGGTCTCCGCGAGGGCTACGCCACCATGCAGGCCCAGGTCAGCACCGCGCTGAGCCGGCGCGGCCAGGACCTGACGGTTGTGGTGGACGCCTCGAGCTGCACCGAAGCCCTGGCCAGGATGACCGACGGCAGCGACGTCACCGTCGTGGACGTGGTCACCTTCGCGGCACAGCAGCTTGTGCCGCGGCTCACCGTGACCCGCTCGTTGCCCTCCCTGGTGCTGCATCCCACCTGTGCGTCCACACGCATGGACATCAACGACGACCTGCTGCGAGTCGCCGAGTTCATCAGCGACTCCGTCGAGGTGCCGCCGTCGTGGGCGTGCTGCGGCTTCGCGGGAGACCGGGGCCTCCTCCACCCGGAACTCACCGCGAGCGCCACCCGCGAGGAGGCCGACGAAGTGCGCACCGGGTACTTCGCCTACGCCACGCTGAACAGGACCTGCGAGATCGCGATGTCGCGGGCCACCGGCCGCACCTACGTCCACATCCTCGAGCTGTTGGCGGAGGCGACCCGCTGAGCCCGGCACATTTCCCGCTGGTCAGTCGCCAAGACCGGTGCCGACTCCCCTGGCCGCCCTGATCCAGGCGTGGTCCTGAGGAACGACCTTGAGGTTGCCGGCCACGTCCCCCAGCGGGACCGGCACGGCGTCGCCCCCCTGGGACGCCACCGTCACGCCGTAGTGACCCTCGGCGACGAGGTCCGCCCCAGCTGAGCCGAGCAGGGTGCCGAGCAGACGGTCGTTGGCGTCCGGGATGCCGCCGCGCTGGACGTACCCGAGGATGGTCACCCGCGACTCCAGGCCCGTCGCCTCCTCGAGCGCCGTGGCAACCTTGAAGGCGTTGTCGCGGTGGCCGGCCTCGATGGAGGCCTTGTGCGCCGCGGCGGCCGACTTCGCCTCGGGCGAGGAGGCCGCCTTCTTCAGCGCCTCGGCCGCCAGCAGGTCCGCGGTGTCCTGCACGTCCCTGGCACCCTCGGCGATGGCGATGACGGAGAAGTTGCGCCCAGACCCGGCCCTCTTCTTGATGGACGCCGCCATCGAGTCGATGTGGTAGGGGATCTCGGGGAGGAGGATGATGTCCGCGCCCCCGGCGATGCCCGAACCCAACGCCAGCCAGCCCGCCTTGTGGCCCATGATCTCGGCGATGATCACCCGGTGGTGCGAGTGCGCCGTCGAGTGCAGCCTGTCGATGGCCTCCGTCGCGATGCCGAGCGCGGTGGAGAAGCCGAAGCTCGTGTCGGTGTGGGCGATGTCGTTGTCGATGGTCTTGGGCAGGTGGATGACGTTGAGCCCCGCCTGCATCAGCCGGTTCGCGTTCTTGGCGGTGCCACCGCCGCCGATGCACACCAGGGCGTCGAGCTTGTTCTTCTCGAAGTTCTCGACGATGGTCGGCACCATGTCGCGGGCCTCGCCGTCGATCATCATCTTGTGCGGCTTGTCCCGCGAGGTGCCCAGGATGGTGCCGCCGATCGTCAGGATGCCCGACAGCGCGGGCCCGTCCAGCACCTGCCAGCGATCCTCGACCAGGCCGCGCAGCCCGTCACGGAAGCCGATCAGCTCCATGCCGTGCACGCCGATGGCCGCCTTGCCGAAACCCCGGATCGCAGCATTGAGGCCGGGCGAATCTCCGCCGGCCGTCAGGATTCCCACTCGCTTGCTCGCACCCATCACAGGCCTCCTCGTGTCCGGCCTCAACCCTACCGACGGCAGGCGCGCGGGGGGATGGAACGCGGCACTCCTAGACTGGGGGCATGTCCGAACCCCATCGCCTTGACGTGCTGCGCTGCGCGGTCCAGGACCGCGAGGTGGTCGCCTCACTCCTCAACACCGCCTACGCCGACGGCAGGCTCACGTTCGACGAGCACGCGGACCGGATCGCGCTCGCCTACGACGCCAAGACGTTCGGCGATCTGAACTCCCTCACCACGGACCTCGTCGCCTTCGAGCGCCCAGCCGCGCCGCCGGTGGCGGCGCGCTTCACTCCAAGCCCGGCACCCCAGCCGAGCCCCTACGCTCCCGTTGCGCCTCCCTCCGGGGCCCTCGCCGCCGGGGCGTTCACCGGCGGCAACTCGTTCCTCTCCACCTACAACCCGGGCCGCGTGACGAAGGTGTCCTCCACGGTGCAGCTCAACGCCTGGCTCAGTGAGATGCGGGTGGACCTCCTCGGCGCCGCCTTCGAGAGCCGGGACATCACCGTCCATCTCGGCGGCGGCATGTGCGAGGTGAAGATCCGCGTTCCGGAAGGCGTCGACGTCGACGTCTCGGGCATGAACCTGGTGATGGCCGAGGCGAAGGTGCAGGGGCTCCTTCCGCGGGCGGACGGCATCCGGATCAACCTCGTGGGCACCGTGTTCATGGGCGAGGTCAAAGTGGTGGGCCCGGGCGTGGACCGCCGTCGCTTCGAGCGGTTCATCCGATGACCGACACGCTGTTCGCCCCCCCGGGCACGGCCTGGCAGCGGCTCTCCCCCAACTATCTGCGGATGAAGCTCATCATGATCCCCCTCGTCTGGACCCTCTGGTTCGCCCCGGGCGCCGTGGCGGCGTTCCTGCTGGGTCCGTCGTGGCTGGGCTGGGTCGTGGTGGGCATGTGGGCGGTCGTCCTCACCTGGCGCATCCTGCGCGCTCCCCGGGCGTTCCGACGGTGGGGCTACGCCGAGCGCGACACGGACGTCTATCTCACCAGCGGCCTCTTCCACCGCAGGCTGGTGTGCGTCCCCTACGGCCGGATGCAGCTGGTCCAGCTCCACTCCGGGCCCATCGATCGCGCCTTCCGCCTGGCCACCGTGGAGATGATCACCTCGTCCACCCAGGGCAGCATCTCCATCCCGGGTCTGGCACCCGCCGACGCGGCGGCCCTACGCGACCGGCTGATCCAGCGCGGCGAGACGCAGCAGGCCGGCATCTGATGACGCACCCGCCTCCGCTCCCGGCGCGGCCCGAGCCGCAGGTCGAGAAGGTGGTGGAGCGCCCCAGCCCGCTCACGGGCCTCGCGCACAGCGGGATCGTCCTGGCGGCTTCGGTGGTGTTCCTGGTCCGCGAACTTGACGACGGCGGCCTGGAGGACCTGACCGGCCAGGCGTGGATCTTCGCACTGGTCGCGCTGGGCGCGGCGCTGGTGGCCGGGGTCTACGGCATCTTCGCCTGGCGCACCACGGCGTTCATCGTCGACGACGAGGAGTTCCGCGTGGAGCGGGCGTTCATCTCGCGCTCGTCGTCGCGGCTTGACTACACGAAGGTGCAGTCGGTGGACATCGCCCAACCCTTCGTCGCGCGGCTGCTCGGCCTGGCGAAGGTGCACATCGACGTCGGCGGCGCCGGGGGTCTCAGCCTGGCGTTCCTCACCAAGACGCGCGCCGAGTCGCTGCGCGAGCACCTGCTTGCCCGGATGGCGCTGGCGAAGGCCGGCCCGGCGGTGGCACCGGGCACCGAGGGAGAGGCCGTCGTCGCGTCCCCTGACGACCAGCCCGAGGAGCCGGTGCACGCCGTTCCACCGGCCACGCTGATCCTGGGCACCGCCGTGTCGACGACGGCGGCAGCGGCGCTGGTCACCGCCTTCCTGCTCCTCGGCATCACCATCTGGGGCGGGACGTCGATCACGGCCTTCGGCGCGATGCTGGCGTTCGCCGGCTGGGCCTGGTCCAACATCGGCCGCAACTGGGGATTCCGGATGACGCGACGCGGGGAGACGCTGCGGATCTCACGCGGCCTGGCCTCAACTGCCACCCAGGGGCTGCGGCCGGACCGGATCCAGGGCGTGGTGATCCACCAGGACCTGCTGCAGCGCCTGACCGGGCTGCACCGGGTGACCGTCACGGTGCTCGGTTACGGGGACCCCGCAGACGACGAGGGCCGCTCCACCAACTCCATCGTGCTTCCGTTCGGCACATGGGGCGACGTCCTCACCGTCCTGCGCGCCATCTGGCCCGACGTGGACCTCAGCCGGATTCAGCCCACCCCGCAGCCGGATCGCGCCCGCTGGCTCACCCCCTTCTCACACACCCAGCACACGTGGGGTGTGGGCGAGGAGGTGCTGGTGGCGCACCACGGCCTGATCGACCACACGCTGGCGATCGTCCCGCACCGGAGAATGCAGTCGCTCTCACTGCACCAGGGCCCGCTGCAGCGGCGGCTGCGGTTGGCCACCATCGCCGCGCACACCACGGACGGGCCGGTCTCGCTGCGCCTGTTCCACCTCGACGAGGCCGACGCCCGCCGACTCTTCGACGAGCAGCTCGAGCGCGGCCGGGCGGCCCGCGCCGTCGTCGCCACCGTCTGATCCTTCGGGCCATCGCCGACGGTCCAGGCGATACCGCTACGCTTTCGCGCATGAGCATCTTCCTGGGTATCGACGTTGGCGGTTCGGGCATCAAGGGCGCGCCCGTTGACCTGGAGGCGGGTGACTTCGCGGCGGACCGGCTCCGGATCCCGACGCCGGAGAAGTCCACCCCGAAGGCCGTGGCGGCCGTCGTCGGGGAGATCATCGAACACTTCCAGGGCGTCATCGGTGACAGCCCGGTGGGCCTCACCATCCCTGCGCCGGTGCTGCACGGCCGGGTGCCGTTCATGGCCAACCTCGACGTCAAGTGGAACGGGTTCAAGGCCGACGAGTACTTCGAGGACAAGCTCGGCCGCAAGGTGGTGCTCGTCAACGACGCCGACGCCGCGGGCCTGGCGGAGGTGCACTTCGGCGCCGCCAAGGACCACCCGGGCCTGGTCATCCTCACCACGCTGGGCACCGGGATCGGCGCCGCGATCATCTACCGCGGCGTGCTCATCCCCAACGCGGAGCTCGGCCACCTGGAGCTGTCGGGCTACGACGCGGAGAAGCGCGCCGCGTCCTCGGTCAAGGACAAGGAGGGCCTCAGCTACGAGGAGTGGGCCACCGAGCGCCTCCAGCCGTACTACAGCCACCTCGAGATGCTGTTCTCGCCGGACCTGTTCGTCACCGGCGGCGGAGTCTCCAAGGACTGGGACAAGTGGGGCCACCTGCTGACCCTGAAGACCCCCATGGTCCCTGCCAAGCTGCGCAACCGAGCGGGCATCATCGGCGCGGCGCTGGCCGCCAAGGACGCCGTCGAGCATCCCGACGTGCTGGCGATGATTCCCGCCGTCGTGGACGCCAACCCGGCGGACGTCGCGGACACCGAGTAACCTCCCCCTGACGCGGCGGCGGCGGGCGGACCCATTAATGGCCGCCCGCCCTCCTCCCTCCCCACACCCATTCCTGGGAGTGA
>NZ_JBUZNP010000001.1:36901-476354 GCF_055326215.1 Tessaracoccus pujii
CCCCGTTCCCCCCCCCCTGTAAGGTGTGTGTGTTTTCCCCCCTGCCCTTTCCCCCCCCCCCCCCCCCCGCCTCACATCCGTTCGGGGGCGTCGATCCCGAGGAGGTGCAGGCCGCGGGCCAGGACCTGCTTCGTGGCTGAGCACAGCGCCAGCCGCGACGCCCGCACATCGCCCTCGGACCGGAGCACCGGGCACGCCTCGTAGAACGTGGCCAGCGCACCGGCCAGGTCGTAGAGGTAGGCGCAGAGCTTGTGTGGCTGCAGGGAATGGGCCACCTCGTCGACCACCTCCCCGAAGCCGCTCAGCAGGAGCGCGAGCTGCTGCTCCGCCGGGTCGCCGAGGATGGTGACCGATCCCCACTTGACGTCCTCCGCCTCCGCCTTGCGCAGGATCTGGCTCACCCGGGCGTGGGCGTACTGCAGGTAGGGGCCCGTGTCCCCCGTGGTCTGCACCATGCGCTCGGCGTCGAAGGTGTAGTCCTTCTGCAGTCCGTTGGAGAGGTCCGCGTACTTGATGGCGGCCAGCGCGATGTTGGGGGCGGCCACCTCCTCCGCGGCGTCGAGCAGGGACCCGAGTGTCGCGGCGGAGCCGTCGCGGGTCTTGAACGGCTTGCCGTCGCGGCCGAGCACCATGCCGTAGCCGACGTGCTGGGCCGTCACGTCGCCGGGCAGGAAGCCGGCCTTGCGGGCGGCGGCGAACACCTGGGCGAAGTGCCCGCCCTGGCGGGCGTCGGTGACGTAGATGATCCGGTCCGCCTTGAGCTCACGGACCCGGCGACGGATCGCGGCGAGGTCCGTGGTGGCGTAGCCGTAGCCGCCGTCGGTCTTGCGCACGATGAGCGGCGCCTCGAAACCGTCGACGAACACGCACAGCGCGCCGTCGTCGATCACGGCCACCCCGGAGTCCTCGAGTTCCTTGACCAGCACCGGAAGGTCGGCGTTGTAAGTGGACTCGCCGGCCAGATCGTCGTCGGTGAGCAGGATCCCGAGCCGGCGGTAGGCCTCGTTGAAGGCGGGCTTGGAGATCTCGACGAGCTGGCGCCAGATGGCCAGCGACTCCTCGTCCCCGCCCTGGAAGACCGAGACCCGCGAGCGGGCGCGCGTGGCGAATTCCTCGTCCTCACGGAACCGGGCAGCGGCACGCTTGTAGAGCGCGTCGGCCTCGTCGAGGGTGAGGGCGCCGGCGTCGATGCCCTCGTCGAGGACCTCTTCGATCAGCATGCCGAACTGGGTGCCCCAGTCGCCGATGTGGTTCTGGGGGATGACCGTGTGGCCCAGCGCGCTGAGGACCCGGTTGAAGCAGTCCCCGATGATGGTGGTGCGCAGGTGGCCGACGTGCATCTGCTTGGCCACGTTGGGGGCGGAGTAGTCGATCACCACGCGCTGGGGGTATTTGACGGGGTTGAGCCCGCCATTCGGGTCCTCGAGCAGGGCGGTGGCGGCGGCGGCGAGCACGTCCGTGCGCATCCGGAAGTTGATGAAGCCGGGGCCGGCGATGTCCAGCGGCTCGCAGAGGTCGTCGACATCGAGGCGGGCCACGATGTCGGCGGCGACCTCGCGGGGCGGGCGCCCCTCCTGCTTGGCCAGGCGCAGCGCGACGTTGGACTGGAAGTGGCCGAACTGGGGTTTGGTGGCCGGGCGCATCTCGGGATCGACGCCGGTGAGGGCCCGGAGGCGGTCGTCGAGGAGGGCGGGGAGGGACTGCATGGGGGCCATTCTCGCACCCACCAGGGAATCGCCCCAAGCCGACGACCGCTCCGGCAAACACGCGGGGGCCCTCCCCGCCAGGCGGAGAGGGCCCCGGAAGGGCGAGCCGGTGTCAGCGAGCCGCGGCCACGGACACACGCTCGGCCTGTGCGGCTCCACGGGTCCGGGTCAGCAGCCCGTCGACGGCGAACCTGCCGCCGCCGAGCACCGCGAGGAGCACCAGGCCCGCGGCCAGGCCGAGCACGAGCTCGACACCGTTGTTCTCGATGAACACCCCGTTGGGGGCGTGTACGAGGAACAGGGCGCCGGTGAGGGTGACGGCGTTGACCGCCGCGGCCACCCGGGTCAGCGCGCCGATGACGAGCAGGATGCCTCCCACGATCTCTGCGGTGGCCACCACGGTGGCCGTGACCGCAGCCAGCGGGACCCCCATGTCGGCGAACGCCGCCGTCGTCCCGGCGAGCGTGTACTGCATGTACTTCTGCCATCCGTGGGCGAACAGGATGGCGCCGAGCGCGACGCGGGCCACGAGGAGGGCGATGTCGACGGCGGTCGGGGAGACGGACGAGGCGGGCTTGAACAGGAAGCTCATTGGGGGGTCACTCTCTTTCGGTGGTGGGGTCGGGTCAGGCCTGGACGGCGAAGCCGCCGGCCCACGAGATGGCTTCGCGTGCGGCGAGGGTGATCTGGAGGAAACCGATCGCCTCGAGCTCACGGGCCCGACGGAGGGTCCCCGCGTCGATGGCCTTGAGCCCGGCATCGGTCGCGATGCCCGACACCAGGGCCTTGGCCTCAGCGTCGTCGCCCGCGATCAGGACGGTGGTCGGCACGTCGCCGACGGTGCCACCGGCCAGCGTGGCCGCGAAGTTGGTGTTGAACGCCTTGACCACACGCGCGCCGGGCAGCTGTGCGGCGATGTCGGCTGCGGCCGAGGAGTCGGCCGGGACGGTGAGGGAGTCGAAGGTCTCGAAGTCCAGGGGGTTGGTGATGTCAACCACAACCTTGCCGGCGAACTCGTCGGCGCGCCCGGCGAGGACACCGTCGACAGCGGGATACGGGAGGGCGAGGACGACGACGTCGCCTGCCGGGGTGCGGTGGGCGTCGGCGCGGCCGAGGACCTCGACGGTGTGGCCGCCGCGCTCGGCGAGCCCTGCGATGGCCGAGCCCATGGCGCCGGATCCGATGATGGTGATGCTGGTCATGACTACTCCTTGGTGAAGCGACTGATTGGTTGTCCCTTCAAGCATGACAGACTTTGGTTAAAGATACAACTATCGGTAGACTGCGGGGCATGGAACCACGCTGGCTGAGCCGCCCCGAACTGGCGGCATGGGTGCGGCTCGCCGCCGTCATCGAGGTGCTGCCGAGCGTGCTGGACGCCCAGCTGCGGCGCGACTCAGACCTGACGCACTTCGACTACTACGTCCTCGCGATGCTCTCCGAGGCCGACCGGCGGACGCTGCGCATGAGCACGCTGGCCAGCCTCACCAACGCGACGCTCCCCCGGCTCTCCCACGTCGTGAAGCGGCTGGAGGACCGCCACCTGGTGGGCCGGTTCCCGTGCCCCGATGACGCACGGGCCACGAACGCGCGGCTGACCGAGGAGGGCTGGCAGGTGGTCCAGGGCGCTGCGCCCGGGCACGTCGAGGCGGTGCGCCAGTACGTGATCGACGCCCTCACCCCGGAGCAGGTCGGCCAACTCACCGACATCGCCGACGCCATCGTCCAGCGGCTGGACCCGGAACGCTCCCTCTCGGAGATGTACCGACGGCACGACACCCGCGAGGACGACGCAGCCGAACGCTGACGGGGGTCCGACCGGCGACCGGTCGGACCCCCGTCGAAGCGTCGGAGTCGAGCGTTGGGTCAGTGCAGCGTGTCCACCGCGGCCCGCTCGATCGCGAGGCCCGAGCGGTAACGCGCCATGAACCTGTCGAAGCCCTCGACGTCGGCCTGGTCCGGCTCGACGGTGTCGATCGCGGCACCGCCGAACACCGACGACGCCAGCCAGTCCGCCAGCGACGATTCACCCGAGCGCAGGAACGACGCCAGGAGCGCCATGCCCCACGCGCCGCCCTCGCCGGCGATCTCCCCCACCGACACCGGCGTGTTCATCGCTGCGGCGAGGAACCCCTGCGCCACCCCCTTGGTCTTGAACAGGCCACCATGGGCGAACATCGAGTCCAGCTCCACACCCTCGTCCTGGAGCAGGATGTCCATGCCCACCCGCAGCGCGCCCAGAGCCGCGAACAGGTGGGTGCGCATGAAGTTGGGCAACGTGAAGGCGCTGTGCGGGGTCCTGACGAACATCGGCCGGCCCGCCTCGAGCCCGACGACGTGCTCCCCGGCCAGGTAGTTGTAGGCCAGCATGCCGCCGCCGTCCGCGTCGCCCTTGAGCGCGGCGTTGTACAGGGTCTCGAACAGCGTGTTGGTGTCCACCTGGGCGCCCAGCGCGGCCGCGACCTCACCGAACAGCCCCACCCATGCCTGCAGATCCACCGCGCCGTTGTTGCAGTGCGCCATGGCCACCAGGTCACCGGCGGGCGTGGTGACCAGGTCGATCTCCTCGTGCAGCGCCGTGAGCGGCCTCTCCAGCACCACCATCGCGAAGATGCTGGTGCCCGCCGACACGTTGGCGGTGCGGCGGGCAACGGCATTGGTGGCCACCATGCCGGTGCCGGCGTCGCCCTCAGCGGGCGCGAACGGGACGCCCGGGCGGAGCCGACCCGACGGATCGAGCAGGCGGGCGCCGTCGTCGGACAGGGCCCCCGCCTGCCGCCCGGCGGGGAGCACCGTGGGGAGAATATCGGCGAGCTTCCAGCCGTAGCCGTGGTGCGCGACGAGCTCGTCGAACCGGGCGAGCATCCCCTCATCGAACTGGCCGGTGGCGGTGTCGATGGGGAACATGCCGCTGGCGTCGCCGACGCCGAGCGACCGTTCGCCGGTGAGGCGCCAGTGGACGTACCCCGCCAGGGTGGTCAGGTAATCGATGGAGCCCACGTGACTCTCGCCGCCGAGAACGGCCTGGTACAGGTGCGCGATGCTCCACCGCTGCGGGATGTTGTGCTGGAAGAGACGGGTCAGCGCCCCGGCCGCCTCGCCGGTGAGGGTGTTCTGCCACGTGCGGAACGGCACGAGCAGTGCCCCCGACGCGTCGAAGGCCATGTAGCCGTGCATCATGGCCGAGAAGCCCATGGAGCCGACGGTGTCGAGCGGCACTCCGAAGCGCGACTCGACGTCAGCGGCAAGATCGGCGTAGGCCGCCTGCAGGCCCTCCCACACCAGGTCCACGTCGTAGGTCCAGATGCCACCCACCAGGCTCGACTTCCAGTCGAAGCCTCCGGTGGCCAGTGGCTGGTGGTCATCCCCGATGAGGACGGCCTTGATCCGGGTCGATCCCAGCTCGATGCCGAGCGACGTCTGCCCGCCCACGATGGCGTCACGTCCCGCGCTCATGTTTTCCACGATGTACTCCTTATAGGTTGACCCGGCTCCCATCATCCCGCGCCGAGGCCGGCGGCGCCACGGGGGTGGCGGAAAAGTTGGTGCGCGCCCCCGGACGCTAGCCTTTGCCCATGCGGATCTCTGTGATCGGATGTGGATACCTCGGCGCGGTACACGCTGCGTGCATGGCCGAACTCGGCCACGACGTGGTGGGCCTGGACGTGGACGAGGAGAAGGTGGCCCTGTTGGCGCAGGGCAGGCCGTCGTTCCACGAACCGGACTTCCCGGACCTCCTGGCCCGGCATGTGTCGTCGGGCAGGCTGCGGTTCACCACGGATCCGGCCCAGATCAGGGATGCCGAGATCCACTTCATCGGCGTCGGTACGCCGCAACTCCAGGGACGCATGGCGGCGGACATGACCTACGTGCGGCAGGCGGTGCGCACCATCGTCGAGTACGCCGAGCCACCTGCCGGGGGCAGGCCGGTCCTCGTGGCCGGCAAGTCCACGGTGCCCGTCGGGACTGCGCAGGAGATCGCCGCGACACTCGGGTCCTCGGACAAGGATCTCCTCCTGGCCTGGAACCCCGAGTTCCTCCGCGAGGGGTACGCGGTGGCCGACACGCTGCACCCGGACCGCCTCGTCTACGGTCTCCCCGACGACCTGGCCCGCGGCGCCGTCGCGAAGGAGATCCTCGACGAGTGCTACGCGGGGCCCCTGTCCGAGGGCACTCCACTGGTTCTGGCCAACTACCCGACGGCCGAGCTGGTGAAGGTCGCGGCGAACTCCTTCCTCGCCACCAAGATCTCGTTCATCAACGCCATGGCCGAACTGTGCGACGCCACCGGAGGCGACGTCACGCGGCTGGCGGAGGCCATCGGCCACGACGACCGGATCGGGAAGAAGTTCCTGCAGGCCGGCATCGGCTTCGGTGGTGGCTGCCTGCCGAAGGACATCCGCGCGTTCATGGCCCGGGCCGGTGAGCTGGGGGTCGACGAGGCCCTCACCTTCCTGCGAGAGGTGGACGCCATCAACCTGCGGCGCCGCGACCATGCCGTCTCGCTGGCCGAGGAGGCCGTCGGTGGGCGGCTCGCGGGCAAGAAGGTGGCCGTGCTGGGCATCACGTTCAAGCCGGACACCGACGACCTGCGAGACTCCCCGGCCCTCGACATCGCGGGTCGCCTGTGGTCACGCGGTGCGGAGCTTGCGGTGGTGGACCCCGCCGCAGGGGACCTGCTGCGCAAGCGCCAGCCGGAGCTCAACGTGAGCGACACCGTCGAGGAGGCCGTCCGCGACGCCCACGTGGTCATGGTGCTGACGCAGTGGCGGGAGTTCGTGGAGCTGGACCCGGCCGCGCTGGTGTCGCTGCCGGCGGCCGCCAACGTCGTGGACGGTCGCAACGTGCTCAACCCGCGCCGCTGGAGCGACGCGGGATGGCGCTATTTCGGGATGGGTCGCGGCGTCTCGGTCTGGTGAGGCAGGTCACCGGCGCCGGCGGGATGCGTCAACCCTTGACGGGCTGGCCGTAGACGTTCTGGTAGCGGTCGAACAATGAGTCGATCTTCTCCTGCGGGATGGGGATCAGCTCACCGAGCTGTCGCGCGATGTGCACCGTCCGCGCCACCTCCTCGCACATCACCGCCGCCTTGACGGCGTCGCGGCCGTCCTTGCCGATGGTGAACGGGCCGTGGTTCTGCATCAGCACGGCCCGGCTGCGGGAGTCCTTCAGTGTCTCGACGATGCCCTGGCCGATCGAGTCGTCGCCGATCAGCGCGAACGGGCCGACGGGGATGTCTCCGCCGAACTCGTCGGCCATCATGGTGAGCACGCACGGCACGGACTCACCGCGGGCGGCCCACGCCGTCGCGTAGGTCGAATGCGTGTGCACCACGCCGCCGATGTGCTCCATGTGGCGGTACACGTAGGCGTGGGCAGCGGTGTCGCTCGAAGGCTGCAGCGTCTCGGGCGTACCGTCGTCGATCTTCACACCGTCGAGGGTGCACACCACCATGGCCTCGGCGGACAGGTCGTCGTAGGAGACGCCCGAGGGCTTGATCACGAACAGCTCCTCGCCGATCTGATCGGCGCAGCGGATGCGCTGCGACACGTTGCCGGCGGTCCAGACGACGAGCTCCCACCGGGGTAGTTCGGCGTGCAGGCGGGCGACGACCTCGCGGGTCCGGGCGACCTCCTCCTGCACGGCGGCGGGAAGGTCGGTGAGGGTGAGCGTCACGGGTTCCTCCATCGTTGTAACCACCTCGAATCCTAGGCCAGAACCGCGACCCTCGGGCCCCCGGCCCCGGCAGCGGACCGCACCCTGCTGAGAGTCCGCCGCCGCGTCCGGCGCGGCCCTGCGGGAGCGTCACTCACGGTGGTCGAGGTACCAGCTCACCAACGCCTGCGTGGAGGGGTCCTGGTTGGCCAGCGCTTCGGCGTCGCCGAAGACCGCCGGCGCGATGTCCATGGCCAGCTTCTTCCCCAACTCCACACCCCACTGGTCGAACGAGTCGATCCCCCACACGATGCCCTGCACGAACGTGATGTGTTCGTACAGGGCGATGAGCTGACCCACCACCGACGGGGTCAGCGCGGACGCCATGATCGACGTCGTGGGCCTGTTGCCCGGGAACACGCGGGCGGGGACGATCTCCTCAGCCGTGCCCTCGGCCCGGACCTCGTCGGCGGTCTTGCCGAAGGCCAGGGCTGCGGTCTGCGCGAAGAAGTTGGCGAGGAAGAGGCCGTGGACGTCGGTGTCGCCGTCCTTGACCGGGTGTGCCGGGTTGGCGACCGCGATGAAGTCCGCGGGGATGAGGCGCGTGCCCTGGTGGATCAACTGGTAGAACGCGTGCTGGCCGTTGGTGCCGGGCTCGCCCCAGAAGATCTCGCCGGTGTCGGAGGTGACCGGCGTGCCGTCCCACCGCACGGACTTGCCGTTGGACTCCATGGTGAGCTGCTGCAGGTAGGCGGCGAAGCGGTGAAGATACTGCGCGTAGGGCAGGACGGCGTGGCTGTGCGCGTTCCAGAAGTTGACGTACCAGACGTTCATCAGGCCCATCAGCAGCGGGACGTTGCGCTCGGGCGCCTCGGTGCGGAAGTGCGCGTCGACGGCGTGGAATCCGGCGAGGAAGCTGCGGAAAGCGTCGGGGCCGATGGCGATCGCCACCGGGAGGCCGACGGCGGAGTCCACGGAGTAGCGGCCGCCCACCCAGTCCCAGAAGCCGAAGGCGTTGGCGGGGTCGATGCCGAAATCGGCCACCTTGTCCAGCGCCGTGGAGACGGCCACGAAGTGCTTGGCGACGGCGCCGAGGCGGGCCTCGTCGGAATCGTCGACGACGCCGGCCTCGGCCAGCCGGCCGAGGAACCAGTCGCGGGCCATCCGGGCGTTGGTGAGCGTCTCGAGGGTGGTGAAGGTCTTCGACGCGACGATGAACAGCGTCGTGGCGGGGTCCAGGTCCGCCAACGCCTCGGCGCAGTCGTTGGGGTCGATGTTGGAGACGAAACGGCACTCCAGGCCGGCCTGCTTGTAGGGCAGGAGGGCCTCGTAGACCATCACCGGACCGAGGTCCGAGCCACCGATGCCGATGTTGACCACCGTGGCGATGCGCTCACCCGTGACGCCGGTCCATTCACCGGAGCGAACCTTGTCGGCGAAGGCGTACATGCGGTCCAGGACCTCGTGCACATCCGCCACCACATCCTGCCCGTCGACGACGAGCTGGGCGTCGCGCGGGAGGCGCAGCGCGGTGTGGAGGACGGAGCGGCTCTCCGTGATGTTGATCCGCTCTCCCGCGAACATCGCGTCGCGGCGATCGGCCAGGTTGACCTGTTCCGCCAGCCGGACGAGGGCGGCGACGACGTCCTCGTTGATGAGGTTCTTGGAGAGGTCGACGCGGAGGTCGGCAATGTCGAAGGTGAGTTCCGCAGCCCGGTGCGGGTCCGCCTCGAACCAGCCGCGCAGGTCTGGCACGAGGGCGTCCTTGATGATGTGAAGGTCTGCCCAGGCTTCGGTGGTGGTGGCGTCAACCGGAGTGATCATGCCCACAGCCTAGGGCGCGCGCCGCGACGGGGGCCACGCCCCCGGGAGACGCGTTGAGCCGATGGATGGGCTCAACGCGGAAATCGCAGGGGTTGATCGTTCAAAGGCGCGACGAGCCCATCCATCGGCTCAACTCCGTCACCCTCCCGAGGGGTCAGCGGACGCTGATGTGCACGTGGTCGTAGTGGTTGGCGCTGACGCTGCCGCGGTCGGAGAAGCTGCGCCACCCGTCGCCGGAGCGCTGCGCCGTCCAGATCTGCTGGGAGTAGAGCACCTCGATGATGCCGAGGGCCGACGCGTTGGCCCGCGCCCATCGTGCGATCTCCCAACCGGCCTCACCCGAGACCATGACGTCGATGGCCCGGCCGGACGCGTGGTAGGAGTCCGAATCGGCGCGGTACCCGCCGTAGCTGGTGACCCGCGGGAACTCGGCACAGACGGCGCGCAGGACGGTGCGCGTGCGGGCGGTGAGGCCGGACTCGATGCCGGACGCGGCCGCGCACGCCTCGGTGGAGAAGCCCGACGAGCTGGACCCGCCCGAGTCGGCTGCCTGAGAGGTTCTGGCCGGCGCGGGCGCGACCACAGGCTTCTCCTGCGTGAGGAAGCCTTCCTTGATCCATCCCGCCTTGTGTGAGACTTCCACCTGGCGCCAGCCGTCGACGTGCCACTGCGTGATAGCTACCTCCGTGCCTTCACCCAGGGTTGTGCGGGCGTCGTATCCGACCCCCGGCCCGGTGCGCAGGTTGACCGACGCGGAGGTGTAGCGGGTGCCTGCGGAGTCGCCGAGCGCCGAGTAGTCCACGGTCTTCGAGGGGGCGGCCGCGGGGGTAGCCACAGCGGGGGCTGCCGACGCGGAGGTTGACGGAGCCGCGGAGGGGCTGGGCGTGGCCGACGGCGTGGGTGATGGCGACGGGGTGGCGCTCACGGACGGCGACGCCGAGGGCGCTGCGGAGGCCGCGGGCGTCAGCGACGGCCGGAGATAGTCGCGTGACACACCAAGAGGACTGGCGGCCGCCATGCTCGGGTCTGTGTGCTCGAGTCCCGCGCCGGTCTGCGGCAGGATCATCGCCAGAGCGGACAGCCCGGCCACCGACACCAGGGCCAGCGGGGCGAACACGAACCTCACGACCACCAGCGGACTCCGGGTGCGGATCCGCCGAGGAGGGGAGACGACGCCCAGCTCGACGACCTCGTCGTCATGCCGACCGAGCGCCGTGCGTCGTGCCTGAGCCATGCGGGCCTCATTCCTGAGAAACTTGAGAAACCTTTAAGGTTGTCTCAGGATACGTGCTCGCCGAGGAAACGCAAGCCGGGGAACCGACCAGTCTGGGGGCCTCCTCAGGCGACCCTCAGGAGTGGACTACGCTACGCAGCACTGTCAGGAACGGATCACCGATGCTCGCCACCGCCGTGCGCACCACCTTGGCCGCGATCCTCGTGGCCATGGTCGCGCTTATCGCCGCGCCCGCCCACGCCGCGGCGTCGGCCATCGACGCCACCTTCACCGTCTCCGAGGGTCAGGTCCGGATCGTCGGCACCCTCACATCCGAGGGCGATGCGGTGAAGCGCGCACGTGTCGTCGCCACCCTCGACGGAGCCGAGACCGCCTCAGCCAGCACCCTGGGCAACGGCAGCTTCGAGCTGTCATTCGCCCTGCCGGCTGACCTGTCCGCCGGCGACCATGTCGTGGCAGTCCGGTTCGCGGGCGCAGCAAAGGTGGACCCGTCACGCTCGCAGATCACCATCACCGTCGCGGGGTCCAGCGACGGCGGCGGTGGCGGCGGCTCCGCCGATCCCGGGTCCGACGACGGGGGCAGCACCGACGACGACGCGGCGAAGCCCCGCACCGACAAGGCACCCGCCACCCCCAAGGAGGCCCCTCCGGCCGCCCTCACCCTCACTGCCACGAGCACCGAGGACGCACTCAACGGCTCGGTGGTCGACGTGGCCGGCACCCTGGTCGCTGCCGACGGCACCGGAATCGCCGACGCGGGCATCTCCGTCGCGGACGCGGGCGGCGAGGTGGAGGATTCCTTCACCCTGACCACGTCGACCGGAAGCTTCCAGACCCTCTACGCCATCCCCGCCGACCAGCCCACCGGGGACCTGACGCTCACGATCTCGTTTCCTGGCACGGCCCGGCTGGCGGCCGCGAGCACGCAGCTGACGATCGCGGTCGAGCACACCGAGGTGGCCACCGCGACGCCGAGCCCCTCCGCCTCGCCGTCGCCCACGGCGTCGCCGTCCGCAACAGCTGACGGCTCCTCCACCGCGAGCCCGGCCGCCACCGGCGGCACGACGGCCACGCCGGATTCCGGCGTCGGCACCGCTATGACGTGGTTCCTCGCGGCGTCAGTGGTGGCCGGCGGCGGCGCCCTCCTCACCCTGGCGGTCCTGGTGTTCCGCGGGTCGCGCGGGGCCGCACTCCTCCCCGACGAGGAGGGCAATGCGATCGACTTCCTCGACGACGAGCTGAGCCTCGGTGACACCAGCGTGCTGACCGGCCTGAGCGCCCTGGACCTGGCAGACGACGAGCCGACCCAGCGTGTCCGCCCGGCCCGGGCGATGCCCGAGGACGACTAGCGCCCATAACGGCAACCCGATCGAGGACGGCGCTCAGGACGGCCGAGACGATGACAATGAACGTGCGCCGCGATCGGGCGGCGTCGTTCGAGCCGGTGGCCGTAGCCAAAGGCCAACCGCCTCGGGGCGAGCGAGGAAGCGCGAAAGTCGTTGACGGCCCGCGGCATGACCCATGGCACATACTGGGGCTGTGGGCCGGTGATGGCGGCGAAGGCGCTTGGCTTTCCGTTTCAGACTCCCGGATCACCCTCGCCGGCCAACCAGCGCACCGCGTTGCGCCACATGGTCGGGAACCCGTCCCAGGTGGTGAACGACGTCGGAGCCCAGTGCGTGTCGATGTCGCTGGCGTAGGCAAGGGTGCGGCCGGAACCATACGTGCCGATCACCATGAGCGGGTCGGCCGGGAAGGTTGCGACGACCCGCGCCTGACTCCGAGGCTGAAGCCGCTGGTAGCCCAGCAACGGCGGCCACTCCCCCTCAACCCCGGCCAGAATCGGATGGTCAGAACCACGCGCGATGCTGCCCTGGGGTGTCTCGATCCGATCGTCGCCCTGAATCATGTCGACGGGGAGTACGTCAGCGAGCGCGGTGTTGCGGTAGTTGGCTTTGCCCTCGATGCCCTGGAAGCTCATGTAGCCGCCGATCATCCCGAAGCCCCCGCCCCCGTCGACCCAGTCGCGGATGACCTCGAGGCGGTTGGGGGCGGTTCCACCCTCCCTGAACACCTTGGACGGCAGCAGCAGCGAGTTGGAGCCGATGTCCGAGAAGAGGATGACGTCGTGCCCGCTGAGGTCCGCCACCGTGTCTGGGAAGTGCTCGACCGCCAGTTGGCTGGGCAAGTAGGTCAAGGAGAAGCCATCGCGGTCCAAGGACTCGCGCAGCGCAAGGCCGGCCTCTTCATACCTCGAGGTCACGAACGAATCGAATCCCTTGACATGGATTTCCGTGACGCTCCACGATTCACCCACGAACAGTACGCGCACCACTTTCGATCTCCTGTCTCATCAGCTGCCGCGACCCCTTCGATCACCCTACAAAACCACATGCGATCGGGCGGAAAAACCGGTTCAATTGCCATAGGCTAGGCATGACGCTGCGTCGCGACGAGGGAGTTGCCATGAGCCAAACCAAGCCGTCTGAGGTCCACCTCCGGCCGGAGATGTTCCGCACTCACGAGGAGACCCTGCTGCGGTGCAGTAGCGGGATGGTGTCCACCTTCCGGTACCCGTCAGGCGTCGAAGCGCTCCGGCTCACGACCGATCGCGTGGAGCTGATCGTTCTGCCGTTCAGGGGCCAGCAGATCTGGCGCCTCTTCGTTGACGGTGAGGACGTCACGATGAAAACCCACTTCGACGAGCCCACGCCCTCCACTGTGTTCGAAGAGTCCTACGGCGGATTCCTGCTGCACTGCGGCGGCACGGGCGTGGGCCACCCCGGAGCGGAGGACACGCACGCGCTGCACGGTGAGCTGCCGACGGCGCGCTACGACTCTGCCTCCGTCCTCTTCGCGGAGGGCGAGGAGCCATGGCTCGGAGTCACCGGCAGCTGCCGCCTGCGGCGGACACACTCCATGGACATCGAGTTCCGGCCCTTGGTGCGCGTTAGGCCCAGGGAGACCCAGATCGAGATCGACGCCACGCTCACCAACCATCGGATCGCACCGTTCGACTACTCGTACATGTGCCACGTGAACTTCCCCCTGTTCGACGACGCGCGGCTCGAGCAGACCGTCAGCTTTGACGCCTCGCATTTCACGGTGGTGCCCGACGCTAACCAAGACTCGGAGACCGAGGCATACACCCGGCGCATCATCGAATCGCCCGAGGAGTCCAATCATCTCAGCCTCAGCCAACCCCTGGTCCCCGAGTACTGCGCCGTCATCCGCCCCCACTCGGGCGAGGACGGTTGGGCACACTTTTTGCAGGTCCGCCCCGCAGGCGATGCCGCCTTCGTCAGCTTCGACACAGCCACCCTCCCCATGGTGGTGCGGTGGATCTCCAACACCGGAGACGAAGCCGCGGCGGGGTTCTGCCTTCCGTCCACCACGCACCATCGAGGGCGGGCGGCGTCGAAGCGCGACGGGCTGCTCTCCACTGTGGACGGGTCGGCCAGCGTATCGATGCGGGTGGTCACCGGCCTCCTCAGCGAAACGCCGGCCAAGCACCTCCGGGCGCGCATTACGCAGATCAACGAGCGTGCGGTGGCGGGTGCCGACCCGTCGACCGGGAGCGCGGACTAGGGGACTCGGGCCCGCTGACGACGCTCCGGGCTCAGCCGGCGTTCGGCCGCGCCACCCCGGAGGACTTCCGCACCACCAACTCCGGATGCAGCAGCACCTGCTGGTGCCGGTGGTCCGGGTCGCCAGCGTGCGAGAGGAGCAGCTTGGCCGCGGTGTAGCCCATCTGTTGGATCGGCTGGCGCACCGAGGTGAGCGGAACCACCCAGTCGGCGGCGAACTCCACGTCGTCGTAACCGACGAGCGCCACGTCATCGGGCACCGTCACGCCCGCCCTGCCGAGGGCCCTGAATACCCCGAACGCGAGCATGTCGTTGCCGCACACGATCCCCGTGGGCAGGTCACCCATCTCCACCAGGCGTCGGGCACCGTCAAGCCCGCCCTGGATGCCGATGTCCTCGACGTTGACCTCGATCAGGACCTCGTCGGGGTTCAGGCCGTACGCCCTGATCGTCTCTCTCATCCCCAGCGCCCTCTGCTGCATCTGCCGGAGCCCTGCAGGACCGCCCAGGAATGCGAGGCGGCGGTGCCCCAGCTCCAGCAGGTGCTGGCTCGCGAGTCCTCCGCCCACCACGTCGTCGACGGCGACCGCGCAGCCCCGCTCGATCCCCATGTGGTCAAGGATGACGACGGGAAGCGCCGGGTCGAGCCGGTCGAGGACATTGTCGGACCCGGATGCCGGGCTCAGCAGCGCACCTCGGACCCGCTGCGCTGCGAGCGTCTTGAGGAGTTCGCTCTCCTTCTCCCTGTCGTTCTCCGAGTTGCAGAGCATGACGACGTGACCGGCCTCTCGGGCCGCGCGCTCCACGGAGTGGGCGATCTCCATGTAGAAGGGGCTCATCAGGTCCAACACCACCAGCGCGATGACATTGCTGGGCGCGCCGGTGAGCAGGCGGGCCTGCAGGTTGGGGACAAATCCCAGATCTCGGATGGCAGCCATCACCGCGTCCCGCGTCGCAGGCGCCACCCGCTCCGGATGGTTGAGCGTGTTGGACACCGTTCCGACGGAGACGCCTGCCCGATTCGCGACGTCACGGATGCGAGCCGAGGCCGCTCGGCTGCTCTCGCCAAGGGACCGATCTGCCACCACTCCACTCCCCTCACCCTTGAAGGACCCAAGATAACGAACCCGTATCTTTTCTACGCGCCCCTTCACAGCACGAAGACTCCGGAGTAGCGTAGCCACCGACAGTTGAAGCGGTTCAATCGAAGGATGCCACGACGACGGGAGTCGTGCCGCCGGTAGTCCCAATCCGGATCCCGATCAGCCGCGAGGAGCAACGTCGAAAGGAAACGAGATGAAGCAACGACGCTTGATCAGCAGGCTCATCGGAGTAGCTGCGGCCGCCAGCCTCGCGCTGACCGCGTGCGGTGGCGACGCGGCCACCACCCCCGAGCCCACTGACGCCGCCAACAGCACCGCAGCAGGTGGCGGCGATTACACCATCGCCATCGTCCCGAAAGACTCCACCAACCCGTGGTTCGTCCGCATGGAGACCGGCGTGAAGAAGTTCGCCGAGGAATCAGGCCTCAACGTGTTCCAGCGCGGCCCCGCCGAGACCGACGCCACCATGCAGTCCCAGGTCATCCGTGACCTGATCGCCCAGGACGTCGATGCCATCGGAGTAGTCCCTGTGGACCCAGGGGCCCTTGAGCCCGTCCTCAAGGAGGCCATGGACGCCGGCATCGTCGTAGTGACCCACGAGGGCGCCAGCCAGGAGAACACGATGTATGACATCGAGGCCTTCAACAACACCGATTACGGCGCCTTCATCATGGACAACCTCGCTGAGGCCATGGGCGAAGAGGGCATGTACACCACGATGGTGGGCCACGTGACCAACGCGTCGCACAACGAGTGGGCCGACGGCGGCGTCGCGCGCGCCAAGGAGGCGTACCCGAACATGACCCTCCTCGAGGAGGAGCCTCGCGTCGAGTCCCAGGACGACGGCGAGACCGCCTACCAGAAGGCCAAGGAGCTCCTGAAGAAGTACCCAGACCTGAAGGGGATCATGGGCACCTCGTCGTTCGACGCCCCCGGCGTCGCACGCGCCATCGAGGAGCTGGGCCTCAAGGACAAGGTCTTCACCGCCGGCACGGGCATGCCCGCCGCCAACAAAGAGATCCTGGAGAAGGGCCTCGTCTCGGCGCTGACGCTGTGGGATCCGGCTGACGCAGGCTACGCCATGGCGTCGCTCGCCAAGAAGATCCTCGACGGCGAGGACATCGCCGACGGCGTGGATCTGGGCGTCAAGGGGTACGAGGGAATGAAGTTCGCCGAGGGCAGCGAGAAGGTCCTCGAGGGTGACGGCTGGATCGTCATCAGCGCGGACAACGTCGACGACTTCGGCTTCTGATGAACGGGCGTGGCGACCCAGACTCAGTCGGGCCGCCACGCCGCAGTTCTGACTAGTTCCCATGGGGGGCAGGGCGAGCCGCCTTGCCCCCCTCACCAGCCGAAGGACGACGATGACGACTGACACGGTCATCTCAGTGCGCAACCTCAGCAAGTCATTCGCCGGGGTCCAGGCACTGGACAACATCAACCTCGACATCCACGCGGGCGAGATCCACTGCCTCGCCGGGGAGAACGGAAGCGGTAAGTCGACGCTCATCAAGATCATCTCGGGGGTCTACGCGCCCGACAGCGGCACCATCGACATGGGCGGACGCAGCTACGAGCGCCTCAACCCCATCGAGGCCATACACAACGGTGTTCAGGTCATCTACCAGGACTTCTCGATCTTCCCCAATCTCACGGTGATGGAGAACCTGGCACTAAACAGCGAGCTCGCCGAGAACCGGAAGGTCGCGAACTGGCACCGGTTCCGTCGGATTGCACAGGAGGCGGTGGCCAAGATCAACTTCACCGTCGATCTCGACGCGACCGTCGGCGATCTGTCGGTGGCGGACAAGCAGTTGGTCGCCATCTCGCGCGCACTGTTGACCGACACCAAGCTCATCATCATGGACGAGCCCACCACCGCCCTCACCAACCGTGAGGTCGAGGCGCTGTTCAGGGTCATCCTGGACCTGAAATCGCGCGGGATCGCCATCCTGTTCGTCAGCCACAAGCTGGGCGAGGTCTTCGAGATCAGCGAGCGCTTCACCATCATCCGCAACGGCAAGCTGGTGGTGACCACCCTCCCCGAGGACCTGGACCACAAGAAGTTCGCTTTGTTCATGACCGGCAAGGACGTCGAAGACCTCGTCCTCCCGAAGGCCCAGGAGGTCGGCGAGCCGATTCTCGAGGTGAAGAACCTCTCGCTAAGCCGCGCCTACGACGACGTCAGCTTCACCCTGCACCGGGGCGAGGTTCTGGGCATCACTGGCCTCCTCGGGTCTGGGCGCACCGAACTCGCGCTCTCGCTGTTCGGCGTGTTCCCAGCCGACAGCGGCGAGGCCGTGATCAAGGGCGAGCGGGTCACCATCAACAGCATCTCCACAGCCATCGAGCACGGCATCGGCTATGTGCCGGAGGACCGGTTGACGGAGGGCTTGGCATTGGAACGTTCGATTGCGGACAACATCATCGTGTCCGAGATCGACGCCATGACGTCGCGTTTGGGCCTGCTGGACCGGACCAAGCGCCGCACGGAGGTGGGGCGCTGGGTCGAAGAACTCCGTATCGCCACCAAGAACCCAGACAACCCTGTCAACACACTCTCGGGCGGCAATCAGCAGAGGGTGGTGCTGGCCAAGTGGCTGGCCACAAACCCCGACATTCTGATCCTCAACGGCCCGACGGTGGGCGTTGACATCGGCTCCAAAGCGGAGATCCATCGCATCCTTCACCATCTCGCCGCAGAGGGGATGGGGATCATCGTCATCTCCGACGACATCCCCGAACTCGTGCAGACGTGCCGCCGGGTCTTGATCCTCCGGGACGGGTCCATCCAGGTGGAGGTTGACCCCGAGACCGTGAGCGAGCAGGAGTTGGCGGACATGATTACCGGCGGCTCGATCACCGTGGAGGTGGAGCGACATGAGTGAATTCGCCCGCAGGTTGCTGCGGTCCAACGAGTTCTACCTCCTCCTGGTCATCCTCGCCGTGGCGATGCTGATCCAGGTCCGAAGTGGCCAGTTCTTCACGGCCAACAACCTCGTAGACTTGGCCAACGCCATGGTGGTCCCCGGGCTGTTCGCCGTGGGCACCTACATGGTGCTCGTCTCCGGCGGCATCGACGTGTCCTTCCCCGCTCTGGCGTCGCTGGCGGTGTATTCGGTCACTCGCCTCCTCGTCGACAACGGATACGGCGGCGGCTTCTGGCTGCCCCTCCTCACGGTGGTGGTGCTCGGCGCCCTGCTCGGCGCCTTCAACGGGTCCTTCGCCGCACGGCTGGCTGTGCCGACGTTGATCATCACGCTCGGCACGGCCAACGTGTTCAAGGGGGTGATGCAGGGCGCGTTGGGCTCCGTGCAGATCGCCACACTGCCGCCCTCCATGGCGGAGTTCGGACGCGCAACCCTATTCGTCGCCCGCAACCCACAGTCCGGGCTCACCTCGAGCATGCCACTGTCGTTCCTCCTCCTGGTGGCGGTGGTCGCGATCGCCTTCGTCGTCATGCGCTACACGATGTTCGGACGCGGCGTCTACGCCATCGGCGGCGACGCGTCGTCGGCCGCCCGCGCCGGATTCAAGGTTCGGCGCATCAAGTTCTGGCTCTACGTGATGGCTGGCACGATCGCGGCCCTGGCCGGTCTGGTCCGGACCTCGATGATGGGACAGATGCACCCCACCAACCTGCTAGGGATGGAGATCATGGTCATCGCCGCCGTCGTCCTCGGCGGCACGGCGATCACCGGTGGCACCGGCACGCTCACCGGCGTCATGCTCGGGACCCTGCTCATCGTCATCGTCCAGAACTCGATGATCCTGATCGGCATTCCCACCTACTGGCAGAGGGTAGCGCTAGGTGTCCTCATCATCGCGGGCACGGGCATCTCGGCGGTTCAGCTCAACCAGAGACGTAAGCGCAACCGGATCGTGGCGGCATGAGAGGGGATGGACCTATGACCACAACGACGGAGCCCTCGGGCCCCACCTTCATCACCCGGATAGTGGGCGCCACCCGCCGCGACCCGCACCTCAGCCGCCTGACGCTGATCCTGATCTCCCTGCTGGTGTTGTTCCTGGTCCTACGCCCGAGGAACTTCACCAACATGGCCACCTGGAACTCCATGGCTGTCCAGTTCCCCGAGTTCGGCCTCATGGCCCTCGGCGTGATGCTGACGATGATCACGGGCGGCATCGACCTCGCCGTCGTGGGCATCGCCAACATGACCTCCATCGTGGCGGCCGTGATCATGCTGTCGCTGGTCCCCCCGGACGCGACGGGCAGCACGGTGCTGTTCGGGATCCTCCTGGCCATGGTGGCGTCGCTCGTCCTGGGCGCCCTGGCCGGCATCCTCAACGGGATCCTGGTGGCGAAGATCAAGATCCCGGCCATCCTGGTCACACTCGGGACCCTGGAGCTTTTCACCGGCGTGGCCATCGTCATCACGGCGGGACGACCCATCAGTGGGTTGCCGCCTGCCTACAGCAGCTTCATGGCCGGCAAGGTGGTGGGCGTCCCGATGCAGCTCATCGTGTTCATCGTCGCCGTGCTGCTCATCGCCTTCATCATGAAGCGCACCACGTTCGGCACCAAGCTCTACATGCTCGGCACCAACGCGACCAACGCCAAGTTCAGCGGTCTCAACACCACGTCGCTCCTGGTGCGCACCTACATGTTGTCCGGGATCATGGCCTCGCTGGCGGGGCTCGTGATGCTGGCCAACTACAACTCGGCCAAGGCCGACTACGGCGTGGTCTACACACTGCTGACGGTCCTCATTGTCGTCCTTGGCGGCGTGAACCCCAACGGCGGCAGCGGTCGGCTGATCGGGGTGGTCCTGGCGATCATCACGCTGCAGGTGCTGTCGTCCGGCCTCAACCTGTTCCCACAGATCAGCAACTTCTACCGCGACCTCATCTGGGGCGGGGTGCTGCTGCTGGTCATTGCCACCAGTGATTTCGGAGGACGAAGGCTCTTCCGCCGCCGCATCAGGAAGGAGACGCCGGCGTCATGAGAACCACACAGGACAAGCAGGTCGTGATGGGGGCCGACTTCGCGGGCTTCCACCTGAAGGAGCACGTCAAGTCGCACTTGGAAGCAAAGGGTTGGGAGGTGACGGACCTGACACCGGACAAGGACTCCGCTCCCATGTATCACCGTGTCGGGTTCCTCGTCGGTTCGCGCATCTCAGAGGGGGAGTTCGAGAAGGCTCTGCTGTTCTGCGGCACTGGGATGGGCATCCACGTGGCCGCCAGCAAGTGCCCGCACGTGCACGCAGCCGTCGCCGAGAGTGTCCGGGCCGCAAAGCGGGCGGCAACGGCCAATAACTGCAACGCACTCGCGATGGGCGGCTTTTGGACAGCCCCCCGTCTCGGCCAGGCCATGGCCGACGCGTTCCTCGAGCACTCCCTCGGCGACGGTTACGAGGAGTGGGACGGCTTCTACGAGTACCACCTGATCGGCTACGACGAGTGCGAGAATTTCGACTACGAGGCTTACAAGGCCAACGATTTCGCCGTGCCGGAGCCTCGCCACGTCGACCTCGGTCCGGAGCCGGTGGGCTTGGCCTTCTAGGAGAACGCTGAAGAAGGGCTGGCCCCGTCCGCCGGATGACTGGTGGGTCGAGCAGAGTGGCGTTGTGGGGCGATGGTGATGCTGCCTGTGGATTTCCCGGTTGGATCCAGTGAGGAACGGGCCCTCATGGCTGCCTTCTCGTGCCCTGAGGTGGCTGGCGGTCCGGTTGCCTGTGCAGATGGGACCCCAGCTCAGGCGGCCACCCATTCGGTTTGGCCCCAGGAGAAACCGGGGTTGAGGAGCCGTGCGAGTCCCCGGTCACTACCACTAGGCCCGGTCCAGCATCGCCTGGTCCACGGCGCGGAAGGACCGGCACCTGTCGCGCAGCATGGACAGCGACCCGCCGGTCACCGCGTCGCCGAGCAGCGCGGTGTCGACGCAGACCGCCCGCGTACCGGCCTTGTTCCACTCCCCGGACGCATAGGCCCCGAGCCCTCCGAGGGGCAGCACCCGCTCCGCGAGGCCCAGCTCGGCCAGCCGCGGCGCCATGGCGTGGCCGATGACGTCCGCCGGGTACAGCAGCGCGCCCGTGGCGGACGTGTCCAGCACGGCGCGCACCTCCGTCGGGGTCATCGCGCCGAGATAGCACGGCACGCCCAGCTCGCAGGCGGCGTCGGCAAGCGACCTCGAGGCCACGTCGCACAGCACGAAGGCGGCGCCGGCGCCAATGGCCGCGACGAGTTGCTCCACCGTGGTCACGCGCATGACGCCCAGCGTGGCCCGCGCGCCGAAGATGGACATCACATCCGCGACCGCGGACCCGGCCGCGGGCAGCGCGAAGGTGGCGAAACCCTCCTGGATCAGCACCTCCACCACGCCGACGAGGTCGTCGACGGAGGCGTCGGGAAGGCAGACGATGAGGCCGCTGAGCGAGGACATGGCCCCAATTCTGCCCCACGCGGGCGCGCGGTCGGGGACACCCATGTGGGCAGTCACCCCCGCCCGCGTCCGCCGCTGCCTAGACTGCGGCCATGTCTGGTCTCCTGACGCGCACGCAGCGCCTCGACGAGCTGCCCTACACGGGCAAGCACAACAAGCTCCTCATCGGTTCCGGTGTGGGGTGGGCGCTCGACGCCATGGACATCGGCCTGATCTCCTTCATCATGGCGGCGCTCGCCGTGGAATGGGGCCTCACCGGCGGCGAGCTGTCGCTCCTCGGCTCGGTGGGCTTCGTCGGCATGGCCTTCGGCGCCTCGCTCGGCGGGCTTCTGGCGGACCGGATCGGCCGCCGGCAGGTGTTCGCCCTGACGCTGCTGGTCTACGGCATCGCCACCGGCCTGTCCGCCCTGTCGACCGGCCTGGCGACGCTCATCATCTTCCGGTTCATCGTCGGCCTCGGGCTCGGCGCCGAGCTGCCCGTCGCGTCGACGCTGGTGAGCGAGTTCGCGCCGCGCCGCATCCGGGGCCGGGTCGTGGTGGCGCTGGAGTCGTTCTGGGCGGTGGGCTGGCTCGCCGCCGCCGCCATCGGCTTCTTCGTCGTGCCCACCGAGAACGGGTGGCGCTGGGCCCTTGCGCTCGGCGCCGTTCCCGCGGCGTACTCGCTGATCGTGCGCTACGGCCTGCCCGAGTCGGTGCGGTTCCTGGAGAGCAAGGGCCGGCACGCGGAGGCCGAGGCGGTCGTGTCGGACTTCGAGGAGGCCGCCGGCATCTCCGTGCCCGCGGATGCCAAGGCCCCCGACGCCGCGCCCGAGGCGTCCACCGTCGACAAGAGGGAGCTCTGGGGGGCGCGCTTCAAGCGCCGCACCATCGCGCTGTGGCTGACCTGGTTCGGTATCAACTTCGCCTACTACGGCGCCTTCATCTGGCTGCCCACCCTGCTGTTCGAGGGGGGCATGACGCTGGTGAAATCGTTCGAGTTCACCCTCTACATGACGCTGGCGCAGCTCCCCGGGTATGCGCTCGCGGCGGTGCTGGTGGAGGTGTGGGGGCGGCGCCCCACGCTCGTGACCTTCCTCGGCGGGTCGGTGGTGGGTGCGCTGGCGTTCGGGATGGCCCCGCAGGTCGCCGCCACCGTAGCCCCCGGCTCAGACAGTGCAGCCTTCGCCATCACGCTGACCGCCGGCTGCATCCTGTCGTTCTTCAACCTGGGCGCATGGGGCGCGCTGTACGCCATCACGCCGGAGGTCTATCCGACGGCGATGCGCGCCTCGGGCGCGGGCGCGGCCACGGCATTCGGGCGGATCGCCGCGATGCTGGCCCCGTTACTGGTGCCGTGGATCGTCTCCACCGCAGGACGCCCGGCCCTGTTCATGCTGTTCGGGGTGATGTTCAGCATAGCGATGGTGGCGGCCTGGTTCCTCCCCGAGTACACCGACCGTGCCCTGGACGAGGTCTGAGCGCCCCGCCACCCACCGGTTGATCCCCGCGCCCGCGAGGGCGCCGATCGTTGCGCCGAGGCTGTTGAACGCGACGTCGTGAGCGCTGGCGTCCCGGGCCATCCAGTACTGGACGGCCTCGATCATCACCGAGGCGGTGGCTCCGGCCACCGCCCAGACCCACCAGCGCACGCGCGGCAGCCAGAGCGCGGCGAGCAGGGCTGAGGGAAGCAGCATCGCGGTGTTGAGCAGACCGTCGGTCTGCTCGGGGGTGGCCCGGATGCCCAGCCGTCCGGCCGTGGACCAGATGGCCACCACCAGCCGGTTGACGCTCCAGCCGTCGGCGAGGAACACCAGCCACGTGACGGGCGCGGCCAGCGCCAGCACGAGCCACATCGCCCACCAGCGGACCTGCGGTGGCGGGGTCACTCGTTCGGGTCGACCTCGCCGAGCTCGCCCGAGGCGCCGTCGAGGTTTGCCGCGTGGTACTCGTCCATCGTGTCCCCGGCCAGCGCCTGGGACAGCAGCGACAACCCCTCGGTGTCCACGACGACGACGGACTGATCCCCCACCATGCCGACGCCCTTGATGGGCGCCTGGAGCATACCGATGGAACCGGTGCCGGTCAGCCGCATCGACAGCGCGAGATCCGTCACGTACTGGTTGGTCATCGCGTCGTCCACGGTCATGGTGTCGGCCAACTGGCCGACGACATTGCTGAAGGTGACGGGATTGGCGAGCGTGGCCGGCGTCATGACCTCGCGGATGATGGCCTTGACGACGGTCCGCTGCCGGTAGGCGCGGTCCAGGTCGCCGTTGGGGAGCGGGTAGCGCTCGCGCACGTAGACGAGTGCGCGTTCGCCGTCGAGGTGGATCTGGCCCTCCTCGAAGCGGACCCCGGGGTTCTGCTCGGTGGCCCAGGGGTTGTAGACCTCGACGCCGCCGACGGCATCTGTGAGCTTGACGAAGCCCTCGAAGTCGATGAGTGCCGTGTGGTCCATCCGGACCCCGGTGAGCTGCTCGAGCGTGCGCACGGTCAGTTGCGGGCCGCCGAAGGCATAGGCCCAGTTGAGCTTGCCCTTCCCGCGGCCGGGAATGTCGACCCACATGTCGCGCGGGAAGGAGATCAGGTAGACCGCCTGCCGGTCACCGGTGACGTGCGCGATCATGAGGGAGTCGCTGCGGCCGTTCTCGATGTCGTCGCGGGAATCGCTGGCCATGAGGACGAAGTTGATGGGGGCGGCCGTCTCCGACTCGCCCGCCTTGGGCGTGGCCGCCTGCGGGCGGCCCTCGTAGTCCTGTGGCGTCAGCTGCTGGTCGCGGGTGATGGAGTCCAGGGCCGAAAATCCGCGTCCCGCGTAGTACCCGCCTACGGCAAGCGCGGCGACCAGCACCCCCACGCACACCAGCAGGAGAACGAACAGCGGGCCACGCCGTCGCTTCCGCCTCGGCGCGTCCTCGTCGTCCAGGACGTCGAGTCCCTCATCGGCTGCTCTTCTCATGGGCCCATTGTCCACTGTGGCCGATCACGCACCAACCCGGGCTGGTGTCGCCGTCGGTCCGCGGGCATGCGTTGTTCCATCCTGCAAAGGCGCCCGACTACGCTCACTGCATGGTCGACACCGTGCTGGGGCTGCCGCTGCATCCGCTCATCGTGCACGCGGTCGTCGTGCTGCTGCCGCTGGCCGCGCTGGGGGTGATCGCCCTGGTCGTGGTCCCTCGCTGGAGGCCGAGGTTCGCGCTGCCGCTGCTCGCAATCCTCGCCGCGGGGGCGGGTTCCGCCGTTGTGGCGATGCCGGCCGGCAACGCACTGGCGGAGCAGGTGGGGCTGCCGGCCGCGCATCAGAGGTGGGGCACCGCCCTGGCGTTCACCTCGGTGGCCTATCTCGTGATCGCCGGCGGATGGCTCTGGTGGGTGCGGCGCGACACGGACGAGCCGACGGCGGCCCGCACAGCGACCGGCTGGGTTGCGGCGGCGCTGTCCGCCGTCGTGACGGGGCTGACCGTCCTGGCCGGCCACTCTGGCGCCACGGCGGTCTGGGCAGACGTGGTGGCCGCGCCGGCCACCGCCTCCCCGACGGTGGAGGCACCGAGCTCCCCCGCCGCGACACCGCCCCCCGGCACCACCCCGGCGCCGAGCACCACCGCGACGGCCGCGACCAGCGCCACCCCCACGCGCTTCGGCTCGCCCCCCGCCACCACCACATCGGCACCCGAGGAGGGCTACCCCGCCGCAGTGCTCGCGGATCACGCCACGGCCGAGTCGTGCTGGATCGCCGTCGAGGGATTCGTCTACGACGTGACCGACTGGATCCCGCAGCACCCCGGCGGCCCCGAGCGGATCATCCCGTTGTGCGGCACCGATGCCACCTCCGCGTTCGGCACCCAGCACGGCGACGCGACGCTGCCGAACCAGCGGCTCAGCGAGTTTCTGCTGGGGCCGCTTGCCTGATCCGGGCAGCAAAAACCCGCCCGGCCTGTGATCGGCGGGCGGGTTCGAGGCACGACGCGTCAGGCGGTCTGCGACTCGGCGTCCTGCGTGGCCTCGGCAAGCTGGCGACGCACGTCGTCCATGTCCAGGGCCTCGACGGCGTCGATGACCTCCTGCAGCGCCTTGGCCGGCAGTGCGCCGGACTCGCGGAACACCAGGATCCCGTCGCGGAACGCCATCAGGGTGGGGATCGCCTGGATCTGCGCGGCGGCGGCGAGGCCCTGCTCGGACTCGGTGTCCACCTTGCCGAAGCGGACGTCGGGGTGCGTCTGGGCGGCCTTCTCGAACACGGGGGCGAACGCACGGCAGGGGCCGCACCATTCGGCCCACCAGTCGACGAAGGTGATGCCCTCCGCTGCAACGGTGTCTTCGAAATTCTCGGCGGTCAGTTCAAGAGTGGGCATGGGATTTCCTTTCGAGGGGTGATCAGCACGACGCGTGGTCAGTGATGCGCTTGGCCGCGGCCACGCCGTAGCAGGCGAGGAGCGCAGCCAGGGCGACGAGCGTGGCCGGCGCCTGGGAGAGCATGAACGGGGCCACCACCACGGCCGCGGCCGGGATGATGCCGCACGAGCCCCCGGTGAGGTGCTCGCGCGCTGCGACACCTGCCGGAGGCACGTAGGTGGCCAGGGTGACGGCGCCTAAGAGCGCGGCCAGGACCAGGACGGTCACCTCGAGGGCGCCCGTCGTCTCCCTGGCCGAGTTCAGCGCCACGAAGAGAGCGACAGCGGCCACAACGGCGGCGACGGTGTGGCGGGTGGACCAGACCGCCCGCCAGTAGGCGGGGCCGCTGGCCGCGACCTTCACATCACCGAGGACCTGCTGAGACACGTCTGTTCACTTCCCTGTTCGTTGCTCACGGACAGGTCCAACTATACACAGATACCCCCTAGGGTATTCAAACGCAGATCGCGCCGACATTCCGGGAGGAGTCGTCGACTCACGCCCCGGGAATCGCCAGAGCGTCGACGAACCACGTCGTCAGCGTGGCCGGATGCGTGATCGCCGTGCCGACCACCACGGACCAGGCGCCGCGACGCATCGCCTCCGCGGCGTGCGCCGGCGTGTGGATCCGCCCCTCGACGATCAGCGGCCGGTCGGCCACCGCGAGCATCTCGTCGATCGCCTCCCAGTCGGGCCCCGCGGTCCTGGGCCGCTCGCCCGAGTAGCCCACCAGCGTGGTGCCGATCAGGTCCGCCCCGGCCTCCTGGGCCGCGACCGCGTCCCCTGCAGATCCGCAGTCCGCCATCACCAGCACCTCAGGGAAGCGCTCCCTCAGGCCGGCCACTGTGTCCGCCAGGGTCCGGCCGTCCGGGCGTGGGCGACGGGTGCCGTCGAGCGCCACCACCTCGCAGCCTGTCTCCGCCACCGCGAGGCAGTCCTCCAACGTCGGGGTGATGTACACGCCCTCCTTACCCACCTTCACGAGCCCGATGATCGGCACGTCGACGACGGCGCGGATCGCTCGCAGGTCCTCCAGGCCCTTCGCCCGGATGGCGGCCGCGCCGCCGATCACCGCCGACTGCGCCACCTGACTCATCGTCCGCGGGTCCAGCATCGGCTCCCCCGGGTACGCCTGGCAGGACACCACCAGCCGCCCGTGAATCGCCTCGATCACTACACTCATTGCCATTCCTCTCAACTCACTCTGGCGCCGACGGCGTCGAACACCGTCCGCGCCGCCCCGAGGATCGCGGCCTCGGGTCCGAGCGCGGCCCGCAGGAGCGGCAGGTCCTTCAGAACCGGTACCACCTCGCCGCGACACGCGTCCCTCAGCGGCCCCCACCACTCGTCGCCGGCGCGGGCCACTCCCCCACCGACCACCACGCATTCCGGGTCCAGCACCGTCACGATCCCCGCGAGAGCCCTGCCCAGCGCGACGGCGGCCTCAGCCACCACCCGACGAGCCGGCTCCACGCCCGCGGCGGCCAACGCCATGATCCCGGCCCCGGACAACCTCTCGCCAGAGGCCAGCGCGAAGGCCCGCTCGATCGACGGCCCCGCCGCGACCGCCTCCAGGTGCCCCTCAACCCCGCACGGGCAGCGCAGACCCTCGGCGCCGGGCGTGGGAACGTGCCCCATCTCGCCGGCCACGTGGTGCGCCCCGGTCCACAAGCTCCCGTCCAGGACGACGGCGCCACCCACCCCGGTGCCCACCGCCACCATCAGCATCGACGAGCGGCCCCGCCCCGCCCCCAGCCAGGCCTCGCCGAGCGCGTGCGCGTCGACGTCGTTGCGCACCTCGACCGGCCGTGTCGCGTCCCAGCCGAGCCGGGCGCGCAGCCCGGCCGCGACATCGGTGCCCACCCAGTGGGCGAACGTGTCGGTGGCCGAGATGATCCGCCCCGCCGTCGCATCAACGACGCCCGCCGTGCCGACGCCCACGCCGGCCACGTCGTCGATCCCGGCGGTCGCGCTTGCGACAAGGGCGGCGACGGCGTCGAGCACTGCCTCGCCGCCCGCGAGCGCGGGCGTGGGCGTGATCGACACCTCACCCATCGCCCCGTCCGGCGCCACGACGGCCACCGCGATCTTGGTGCCGCCGAGGTCGACGCCCACGGCCCTCACTGCAGGAGTCCCACCTCGACGAGGATGTCGCGGATGGCGGCCGTGTCGCCGTCGGTCAGCCCCTCGAGCGGCGCGGGCATCGCGGCGGAGTCGATGACACCGAGCAGCGCCAGGGCCGTCTTGAACGCGCCGATGCCACCGGCATCGCCGGAGCGACCCTGCGGCACGAACGCGATGTCGAAGAGCCGGGCGATCCGGGCCTGCTCGTCGCGCGCGGCCAGCCAGTCGCCGGCCTGGGCGGCCCGCCACATCCGGGCGTAGCCGGCGGGGTCGACGTTGGCCAGGCCGGGCACCGCGCCGTCGGCGCCGAGCAGGTACATGCCGTCGCACATCACCTCGTGGCCGGTCAACAGCACCAGTGGGTGCCCGGCCGCGGCGTTGGCGGAGACGAGCCGGCGGAAGCCGACGTCGTCGCCGGAAGAGTCCTTCACACCGGCGATGACACCGTCGCGGCCGAGGCGAACCAACAGGTCCACGCCCAGGTAGCTGTGCACGCGCACCGGCACGTTGTAGGCGAACACCGGCACCGTGACGGCGTCGGCCACCATGCGGAAGTGTCGCTCGGTCTCGGCCACGTCGTTGATCGCGTACAGCGGGGCGGTCACGACGACGGCGTCGGCGCCCAGCGACTCCGCCCGTCGGGCCTGCTCCGCGACGCGCCGCGCAGTGAGGTCAGGGGTGCCGACGAGCACCGGCACGCGCCCGGCGGCCCGCTCGACGACGCGGCGGGTCACTGTGTCGCGCTCGTCGTCGGTGAGGTAGGCCACCTGGCCGGAGGAGCCGAGGATGAACAGGCCGTTCATGCCACCGTCGATGAGGTGGTCGACGACGCGGTCCAGGGAGGGGAGATCGAGCTCGCCCCCGGGGGTGAAGGGGGTGATGACCGGGGGGATGGTTCCGGTGAAGGTGTGCATGGGAGGGGCTCCTTGGGAATCGATTGAGATCGGATACGGGGGGCGACGCGGTCGCGCGCTGCGCGGCGACCGGCTCTACCGACGGGAGCGGGAGCTCGGCCCGCGGGGTCGGTCAGAGGAGGGAGGGGACGGCGCTGAGGAGGGTCCGCGTGTACTCGTGCTGCGGGTTGGCGAACAGCTGATCCGCCGGACCCGTCTCGACAATCCGGCCGCCCAACATCACCGCCATCCGGTCGGAGATGTAGCGCACGGTGTTGATGTCGTGGCTGATGAACACCAGTCCGAGGCCCAACTGATCCTTCAGGTCGCTGAGCAGGTTGAGCACCTGCGCGCGCACCGACACGTCGAGGGCCGAGGTCGGCTCGTCGGCGATGATCACGTCGGGGTCCAGCGCCAGGGCGCGGGCGATGGCTACGCGCTGCCGCTGACCGCCGGAGATCTGGCGGGGCAGCACGTCGAGCGCCGACTGCGGCAGGCCCACGAGGTCGAGCAACTCCTTGACGCGATTCTCCCGTTCGGATGGCTCCAGGACGCCGTGCACCGTGAAGGGGTCGAGCAGCGTGTCGCGCACGATCATGCGTGGATTGAGCGCGGTGGCCGGGTCCTGGAATACGACCGAAACGGCGCGCCCCAGCTTCTTCCTGCCGGCCCCGTCGAGCTTCATGCGCTCGCCCTTGAAGTACACCTCGCCGGAGGTGACGGGTTGCAGGCCCACCATGACGCGGGCGAGCGTGGACTTGCCGCAGCCCGACTCGCCCACCAGGCCGAGGGTCTCCCCCTTGCTGACCGAGATGTCCACCCCGTTGACGGCGTGCACGCGGTCAGGGCGGAACAGCTTGCCGGTGCGCGACTTGTGGACGACGTGCACGTCGCGCAGGTCGATGACGGGGGTGCTCATCGCGCGCCCTCCTTCTCCAGCAGAGCCTCGAGCTCGCCGGTGCTGGCGTACAGGTGGTCCTCGGTCCCGGGCAGGGGGCGGAGCGTCGGCTTCTCGGTGAGTCCCGCCTGCGGGTGCGAGGAGCGAGGAGCGAACCGGTCGCCGCCGACGAACTCGCGGGGGCTGGGCACCACGCCCGGCACCTGGTGCAGGCGACCGGTGCCGGACTCGATGGACAGCACCGCCCCCAACAGGCCGCGGGTGTATTCGTGGGTCGGGTTGGTGAGCAGCTCAGTGGTCGCCGCCTGCTCCACGACCTGCCCCGCGTACATGACCGTGATCCGGTGAGCCACCTCGGCCACCAGGGCCAGGTCGTGCGACACGAACACCATGGCGAAACCGAGCTTCTCGCGCAGCTCGTTGAGCAGATCCACCACCTGCGCCTGCACGGTCACGTCGAGGGCCGTCGTGGGCTCGTCGGCGATCACCAGGCGCGGGTTGCGGGTGAGCGCCATGGCGATCAGCACGCGCTGGCGTTGACCTCCCGAGAGCTCGTGCGGGTAGGACTTGAGCGTGCGCGCCGGGTCGAGGCCGACGAGCTCGAGCAGCTCCTCGGCCGTGCGCCGTCCGCCCCGCCTGGTGAGCTGCCTCATCTGGGCACGGATGAGCATCGACGGGTTGAGCGAGCTCAGCGCATCCTGGTAGATCATGCTCATCTCATGGCCGCGCAGTGCGTTGCGGTCCCTCGGGCCCAGTGTCAGCAGCTCGCGGCCGTCGAACCTGACCGACCCCTCGATCCTGGCGGTCTCGGGCAGTAGACCCATGATCGCCATGGACGTGATCGACTTGCCGCAGCCCGACTCGCCCACCAACCCCATCGTCTCGCCCTCGCGGACGGTGAAGCTCACGTCGTCGACGATCTTGACGGCACCGTGCGCGCCCGGGAACGAGATCGAGAGGTGCTCGACCTCTAGCAGCGGCTGCGCGTGGGGGTTGACGAGCACGAGCCGGTCGCTGCGGGCTGCCTCCGCCACCTTGAGCGCATTCAGCCGGGCCTTGAGGGACTCGACCTGCGAGAGGTGCGAGGCTGCGATGCCGGCGGCGCCGACCTCGCCCTTGAGCTTGTCCTCATCGGACTGCACGTTGACGCGGGTCTTGATGCGCGGGGACGCGAACGAGTCCGTGAGGCCCTCGGACAGGATGTTGAGGCTGAGCGTCGTGATGAGGATGAACAGGCCGGGGAAGAACGTGCCCCACCAGTGGCCCGACAGCAGCAGCGCCTTGCCTTCGGAGAGCATGTTGCCCCAGGTGGGGGCGTTGACCGAGCTGATGCCGGTGCCGATGAAGGACAGCGACGCCTCGAACACGATGGCGTCGGCCACGAGCACCGTCGCGAAGACGAGGATGGGGGCCAGGCAGTTGCGGGCGACGTGCTTGAACAGGATCCACCAGGTCCGCGCGCCCATCACCTTGGACGCGGCCACGTAGTCCTCGCCGAACTGGGCGAGGACGTTGGCCCGGACCACGCGGGTGAGCTGCGGCACGTAGAGGAAGGCGATCGAGATGACGACCACGGGCAGCATCGGGAGGCGCGAGGACAGCGCGGTCACCATGACGGCGGCCAGCGCGATGCCTGGGAAGCTCATCACGATGTCGAGCGTGCGCATCAGCACCTCGGACACGACCTTGCGCGCAGTGCCTGCGATCGATCCGAGCACCGCGGCGACGACGAGCGCCAGCCCGGTGGCGGCCAGGCCGACCAGCAGCGAGACCCGGGCGCCGTACAGGACCCGGGAGAAGATGTCGCGGCCGCGGTCGTCGGTGCCGAAGAGGAACTCACCGTCCGGCGGGATCGCGGTGTCGGGGATCAGCTGGGTGCCCACGCCCTCGATGGTCACTTCCGAGTAGACGATCTTCGCCTCGGGCACGAGGCCGGATGCGCCGGGGCCGAAGGGGGCGACGAGCGGCGCGAAGACGGCGGCCAGCGCGAGCAGCGTCAGCACGACGAGCGCGATCCTGGAGCCGACGGGCAGTGCCCGGATGCCCTCGAACCGCAGTCCCGGCTGCTGGAGCTTCTCTCTGGACTCAGGCGACAGCATCAGATGCTCCTGATCCGGGGGTTGACCAGCACGTAGAGGAGGTCGACCACCAGGTTGATGATGATGAAGGCAAGCGCGATCGTGATCGTCACGCCCTGCACGATGTTGACGTCGTTGCGCATGATGCCCTGGAAGATGAGGTTGCCCATGCCTTGGATGTTGAAGATCATCTCGATGACGACGGCGCCGCCCATCATGTAGCCGACGCGGAGGCCCAGCACGGTGAGCGGGGTGATGAGCGCATTGCGCAGCACGTTCCGGCCCACGACGATGTGCTTGGGGATGCCCGCACCGATGGCGGTGCGCACGTAGTCGCGGTCGAGCTCCTCCACCATGGCGGTGCGCACCACGCGGGTGAGCGATCCCGACAGCGGAATGGCCATGCCGACGGCGGGGAGGGTGACCTGGTTGATGTAACCGGCCGGATCCTCGGTGAAGTGGGTCCAGTCGGTGATCACTGCCGGGAAGTAGCCGGCGCCCCCCGGGATGTTGCCGAACCACTGGATGAACAGCAGCGCCAGCCAGAACGATGGGGTGGCCAGCGAGGCGATGGAGATGAAGCGGATCGCCTGATCCGGCCACTTGTCGCGGAACAGCGCGGCGATGATGCCCAGCACGAGCGCGATGACGACGCCGAGGAAGAGGCCGATGAACGTCAGTTGGAGGGTGATGGGGAACGACCTGGCCACCATCTCGCCGATCGGGACACCGGTGAACGACTCCCCGAGGTCACCCTGGACGAGACCACCGAGGTAGCGCACGTACTTGACGAGGAGCGGGTCGTTGAGGCGGAACCGTTCCCGGTAGTTCTCGAGGGCCTCCGCGGAGGCCGACTCGCCGAGCGCCAGACGCGCCGGGTCGGCGGTCGACAGGGACATCACGAGGAACACCAGGAGGGTGGCACCCAAGACCATGATGGGCATCGCCAGCACTCGACGTAGCAATAGACGGATGAAGTTGGACACGGCGTCGTCAGTTCCTGCTCTTCAGTGGGGGTGGCAACCGCTCGGGGGACGAGTGAGGGGGCCGGCCGGGCTCCGGGCCGACCCCCTCACCAGGGAGCAACTAGGCGGTGCTGCCGACGCCCACGAACGAAAGGCCCGTCACCGCGATGGGCTGGAAGTCGACCAGCGTCTCCGCGTCGAACGCCGTGGGCGTCTTGCGGTGGAACAGCGGATACATCGGCAGGGTCTCGGAGGCAAGGTCGAACGCCTGACCCCAGAGAGCCTGCTGGTCGTCACCGGAAGCCGCAACAGCCTGGTCGAGCAGCTCCTGCATCTTCGTGTGCGACTCCTGGCCCTTCCAGTGCATGCGCTTGTCGGTCCAGACGTCGCCGCTGTACCACCAACGCAGCAGGAGGTCGGCGTCGTCACCGAAGACCGACGGATCGCCTGGCGCCACCACGATGTCGAAGGCGTTCGGGTCGCTGTCGATCGTGCCGTACACGTCGGACGACTGCTTCTCCTCGTAGCTGACGGTGAGACCGGCAGCCTCCAGGGACTCCTTGATGATCGGCCGCACGGCTCCGAAGAAGTCGTGGTTCGAGGCGAGCAGGCGCACCGAGGTCAGGCCGGTCTCGGCGAAGAGGGCCTTGGCCTTCTCGACGTCGAGGGCGTAGACGGTCGAGGCCTCCTGATAGGAGGCGTGCTCCTTCTGCAGGAACGAGGTGGACGGCGTGGCGAGGTCGGCCATGCCCACCTTGGTCATGCGGTCGTAGTCGAGCGCGTACATGACACCCTGACGGTTCTTGACGTCGTCCATCGGGGCCAGCCCCATGTTGAACATGATGAACACCAGACCGAAGCCCTGCTGGGCGGCGACCGACTTGCTCTGCGCGAGCGTGGCGAGGTCCGCGGCGGGCACGGAGTCGATCGCCTGGACGGTGCCCGACGAGATCGCGTTGGTGCGGGTCGCCGCATCGGGCAGGATCTGCCACACCATCGAGGCGGCGCGGGCCGGGTAGGGGCCGGTGTAGGCGTCGTTGCGCTCGAACACGACCTGCTGCGAGCTGGCGCCGTTGTCGGTCATCCGGTAGGCGCCGGTGCCGATCGGGTTGAGATCGAACGCCGCCTTGTCGGCCTCGACGGCGGCCTTCGGGACCACCTTGACCACCGAGAGACGTGCGGGCACGAGCGAGAAGGGGTACTTGGTGGTGAAGGTGACGGTGGTGTCGTCCTTGGCCGTGACGCCCTCCATGAAGCCGAGGAAGTTGGCGTACAGCGAGGTGTTGGCCGGATCGAGCACGCGCTCGAAGGAGAAGACCACGTCCTCGGTGGTGACCGGGGTGCCGTCGGTGAAGACGGCACCGTCGCGGAGGGTGACCTCCCAGGTGGTGTCGTCGACCTGCGTGGGCAGGTCCGCGCCGAGCGCGGCGTACACCTCGCGGGTGGCGGGGTGGATCTCGGTGAGGCCCTCCATGGTGTGCCAGTTCGCCGCCACCGTGAGGGCGGCCGTCGTGGTCATGGGGTCGTAGCCGTTGGTGCCGAGCTCGTAGGAGATGCCGGCGGTGATGGTCCCGGCGTCGGCGGCCGACGAGGCGGGCGCGCTCGAAGCGTCGCCCGTGCTGGGGGCGGCCGTCGGGCTGGTGGACGATTCGCTCGGCGCCCCGCAGGCCGCCAGGCTGGCCGCGAGGGTCGCGGCGGCGCCCAGGCTGCCGGCGAGCTTGAGAAGACTCCAGCGCGATGTGACGGGAACCTGATTCATCATTGAACTCCTTGGTGATCGGACATCCGATGTCTGACGTCCGCTAGACTAGCGCATGGGATCGAAGGGCGCTCCCACTTCGCTCATAGACATGAGCGTTTTTTCACCAGAGGGTGTTGACACATATGGCGAGATCCGAACCCCAGCGCCTCCGGCAGACCATCAATGCCGTGAAGGAGCTCATCCTCACGGAGCGGCTACTACCGGGCGACCCGCTCCCCACCGAGGCGCAACTCGTGGACCTGCTCGACGTCTCGCGGGGCAACCTGCGCGAGGCCGTGCGCACGCTCGTCGCGCTGGACATCCTCGAGGTCCGGCACGGCACGGGGACCTTCGTCGGGCAGATGTCGCTGCGCCCGCTCGTCGACGGCCTGGCCTTCAAGGGCGTGGTGCTCCCGGGGCACGATTTCGAGTCCCTGCGCCAGATCGTCGAGGTGCGCAGCGGGCTCGACCATGCGCTGGCGCCCGCCGTGGTTGAGCACCTCGACGATGCGGCGGCGGCAGCACTGAGCGATCTGTGCGACGCGATGGCCGCACACAGTGAGCGTAACGAGGCGTTCGCCACTGAGGATCGCGAGTTCCACCTCACCCTGGCGTCGATCCTCAGCAACGAGCTCTACGCCCAGCTGGTGGCCGCATTCTGGGACGTGCACACCCTGCTGGCGCCGCGGCTCGGTGTGCCGACGCCCCGAGACATCGCCGACACGGTCGTCGCACACCGGGAGATACTCGACGCAGCGAAGGCAAGGGACCTGGACGCGTACCGGGTTGCCGTGGACAACCACTACGCCCCGCTGTTGCGAGTCCTGGACTCCACCTCGGCGTAGGAACGCCGACGGGTGGTTACGTGGCTTGAGCCGGACACGGCCTTCGGTGACGGGCAATGAGCCGGACACGGCACTCGGCAGGGGCGACGAGCCTGGCGTCGGTCTCAAACCCCCGTCGGCCCCTTGTTACCGCTGCCACCGACGACGAGATCCAGATCCGGCTCAAACCACCCAGCCGAGACCAGGAACAGACCGGATCAGCGGTGTCAGGCGCTCTCGCGAACGATGAGCGTCGTCGGGAGGGTGACCTGGCGTGGCGCATCACCTCGGGCCTGCTCCAGCAGCAGCGTCACCATCTGCTCGCTGAGCTCACCCCATGGCTGGCGCATGGTGGTCAGCGGGGGGTCCAGTTCCTCCGCCAGGCCCGAATCGTCGAACCCGGCCACAGCCACGTCGTCGGGCATCCTCAAGCCTGCCTGCCGCAGCGCGCGGATGGCGCCGGCGGCCATGGCGTCCGAGGCGGCGAACACAGCGTCGAAAGGCGCCCCCCGCGCGATGATCCGCGCCATGGCCGCAAACCCGGAACGCAGGCCCCAGTCGCCGTAGTCGATGAGATCCTCATGCAGGTCCGGACCCATCTCCGCGCGGAAGCCGTCCAGCCGGAACCGACCCCCGGAGGTGTCCTGGGGCCCGGCGATCATGGCGATCCGGCGATGACCCCGGGCCCGAAGATGGCGCACCATCTCTCGTGCGGAGCCGGCCTCGTCCACCGCCACCCAGGCCACATCGTCGGCATGGCCCAGCGGCACCCCGCAGACCACCGTGGGCACGCCCTCGCGGGCGAGAGACTCGATGAGCCTGTCCGACTGGTGCGACGATATGAGCATGACGCCGTCGACGTGCCCCGACGCGAGGTAGCGGCGGGCGTTCTCACGCTCCGGCTCGGACCCGGCCACCAGCAGCACCAGGGTCATGGACCGTCTGGCCAGAGCCTGGGACGCGCCGCGCAGCAGGTTGGAGAACGTGGGGTCTAAAAAGAGCAGCGAGGTGTCCTCCGCCAGGAGGAAGGCCAGCGAATTGGCCCGGCCGGTGGCCAGGTTCCGTGCGGACTGGTTGGCCGTGTAACCGGTGGCCCGGACGGCACCCTCGACGGCGTCCCGCGCCTTCGGCGACACCCAGCGGCCGCCGTTGAGCACCCGCGACACCGTGGCGCTGGACACGCCGGCGGCCACCGCGACGTCGTTGATCGTTGGCCTGCCCCTGGGTTCCACGGTCTCCACGGATCGAACTGTAGCGCCGTTCGGCACGGCCGTCCCACGCCGGCCGCACAACTGTAAGCGGTTACAGTTTGATAACGAAATCGTGACCTCGCTTGCTTTTCGACGCCCGCGTGGCCAAGACTGTAAGCGCTTACAGGTTGGCAGAGGCCAGCCGGAACCGAGATACGACGAGGTGTCGACGCACGTGACCACCCCTTGGCCGGCCATCGCCGGCATCGCCTATGGCGGCGACTACAACCCCGAGCAGTGGCCCCGCCCCGTATGGGAAGAGGACGTGACGCTCATGCGCCGCGCCGGGGTCACCCTGGTCAGCGTCGGCATCTTCTCGTGGGCCAAGCTTGAGCCCGCATCCGGCACGTTCGACTTCGGCTGGCTCGACGAGCTCCTCGACCTCCTCCACGCCAACGGCATCGCGGTGGACCTCGGCACGCCCACCGCGTCACCGCCCGCCTGGTTCTTCGCCGATCATCCCGAGGCCCGGGTGATCACCCGCGACGGCACCGTCATGGGGTTCGGCTCGCGAGGTATGGCCGCCCCGTCGTCGACCGCCTACCGCGACGCGGCAGCCCGGATCGCCGGCGCGCTCGCCGAGCGCTACGCCGAGCACCCCGCCGTCGTGCTGTGGCACATCCACAACGAGTACGGCACCCCGGTGGGCGAGGACTACTCCCCCACCTCCGTGCAGGCGTGGCGGGAATGGCTCCGGACTCGCTACGGCTCACTTGATGCGCTCAACGACGCCTGGGGCACCGCCGTCTGGGGGCAGACGTACCACTCCTGGGACCACATCGGGGCTCCGGCCGCGGCGCCGTCGGTGGTGAACCCGACGATGCGGCTGGACTTCGCCCGCTTCACCGACAATCAGATGCGCGAGTGCTTCGCGGTGGAACGCGACGCCATCCGACGCCACGCCACCCAGCCGATCACCACCAACTTCATGGCCAACCAGCACTGGGGAACCGACCTCTGGGAGTGGGCCAAGATAGTCGACGTGGTCTCCGACGACCACTACCTCACCGCGGCGGACCCCGAGGCCGAGATCGGGCTGGCGATGGCCGCCGATCTCACCCGCTCGGTCGCCGGCGGCAGGCCGTGGATCCTGATGGAGCACTCCACGTCGGCCGTCAACTGGCAGCCGCGCAACGTGGCCAAGCGGCCCGGCCAGATGGCCCGCAACTCGCTGGCCCACGTCGCTCGAGGAGCCGACGCGGTGCTGTTCTTCCAGTGGAGGGCAGCGCGGTACGGCCAGGAGAAGTTCCACTCGGCGATGCTCCCCCATGCCGGCACCGAATCGCGGGTGTTCCGCGAGGTGGTGGAGCTGGGCGCCACACTCAGAGACATCGCCGACATCCGGGGCTCCCGCGTCGAGGCCGAGGTGGCCGTGCTGTGGGACTTCGAGTCCTTCTGGGCGCAGGACCTCGAATGGCGCCCCTCGGAGGGCCTGGACCACCGCAAGCAGGTGCGCGCCTACTACGAGCGGTTGTGGCGTGACCGCATCACGGTGGACTTCGCGCTGCCCTCCCACGACCTCACGCGCTACCGCCTCGTCGTGGTCCCCGCGCAGTATCTTCTGCGGGCCGACGACGCCACCGCCCTCATCCGCTACGTCGAGCAGGGCGGCACCCTCGTGGTGTCCTGCTTCTCGGCCGTCGTCGACGAGCACGATGCCGTCCACCGCGGCGGATTCCTCAGGCCGCTCGAGCCGGCGCTGGGCGTCTGGGTGGAGGAGTTCCTGCCCCTGCGCGACGGCGACTCGCTCACGCTCGACGGGCCCGATGGCCGGCTCCGCGCCGACGTGTGGGCCGAGGACCTCGTCCTCACGAGCGCGGAGGCGGTGGCCACCTACGTCGACGGCCCCGCGGCGGGCAAGCCTGCGATCACCCGGCACCGGCACGGCGCGGGCACCGCCTGGTACCTCAGCACCTGCCTCGACGCGCCGTCGCTCCAGGCCGTGATGGGCCGCGTCTACAGCGACGCCGGCCTGGCCCCCACCGCCCTCCCCGACGGCGTGGAGGTGGTCACCCGTCACGGTGCGGGCGCCACCTTCACCGTCGCCATCAACCACAACGACCACGCCGCGGAGCTTCCGCTCCCCGGCACGGACCTCGTCACCGGACACCACACGGACGGGACCCTTCGTCTCGAAGGCGGCGCAGTCGCCGTCGTCCGCTCCGAGGACACCACCCGCTCCACACCGGAGCACTGACACCACCGAAGGAAGGACCACACCATGCGCACATTCGCCAAGGCCGCGCTCGCTCTGAGCACCGCGGCCCTCATCGCCGGCTGCAGCGGCGGGGGCGGCACCACCCCCACCGCGTCCCCGGCCACCAGCGAGACCGCGGCCACCAGCGCCGCCCCCGAGTCGAGCGCCCCCTCGGGCGACGGCGCCACCCTGGTGATCTGGACCGACGCCGAGCGCGAGGAGGCCATCAAGAGCCAGGCCGAACTCTTCGAGGAGGCCACCGGCGCCACCGTCACCGTCGTACAGAAGAACTTCGAGGACCTGCGCAACGACTTCATCGCCCAGGTCCCCACCGGCGAGGGCCCCGACATCACGGTCGGAGCTCACGACTGGCTGGGCGCGCTCGTGACCGCCGGCGTCGTCGACACCGTCGACGTGGGCGACATGGCCTCGCAGTTCGAGCCCGTGGCGCTCGAGGCCATGACCTACGACGGCCAGCTCTACGCGCTGCCCTACTCACTGGAGACGGTCGCCCTGATCCAGAACGTCGACCTCGTCGGCGACACCGCCCCCGCAACCTGGGACGAGATGATCGAGATGGGCGAGGCGTCCGGCGCCGAGCGCCCGTTCGTCATCAACACCGGCGGCGAGACCGGCGACGGCTACACAATGTACGGCTTCCAGACCTCCTTCGGTGCGCCCGTGTTCGTCCAGGACGAGAGCGGCTCCTACACCTCCGAGGTGGGCATGGGCGGCGAGAAGGGTGAGGCCTTCGCGCAGTGGCTCTACGACAACGGCATGAAGGGCAAGGGCTACCTCAGCACCACCGTCGACTACGACATCAACAACGAACTCTTCTCCTCAGGCAAGGCCGCGTTCACCATCCAGGGCCCCTGGGCCATCCCGGCCTTCGAGGGCGTCAACCTGAAGGTCAGCCCCATCCCGTCCGCGGGTGGTGAGCCGGCCGGGCCGTTCGTCGGCGTCCAGGGCTTCTACCTGAGCTCGCAGAGCGCTAATCCGCTGCTGGCGCAGGACTTCCTGGTCAACTACCTCGGCACCGAAGAGGGCCAGCAGGCGCTCTACGACGCCGACCCGCGGCTCCCCGCCCTCACGGCCATCGGCGAGGAGGTCAAGTCGGACCCGATCATCGCTGGCTTCCTCGAGTCCTCGCAGAACGGCGTGCCCATGCCGAACATCCCCGAGATGGGCGCCGTGTGGGACTTCTGGAACGCGGCCGAGGCCCAGATCATCGCCGGGGCCGAGCCCGTGGCCACCTGGAACACGATGATCACCAACCTGCAGGCAGAGCTCGACAAGTAGCCGTCCACCGTCGAGGGGGGCGGGCCTCCCGCGGGCCGCCCCCCTCGACTCTCCCCAACGTGAGGAACACTGATGACGGTCACCGAAGACCAACAACTCACCGACCCCGCCCCACCCCGCTCCGAACCCCACGCCAGGGCGTGGCGAGGGCTGGGCGGCGGCTTCGTGGTCAAGCTCCTGCTCATGGGCGTGGTCAACGCCTTCGGGATCTCTGTGATCCTCAGCGCGTGGCAGGTGGAGTCCTGGGTGATCCTCGGCGCCTCCGTGGTGCTGCTGCTGTTCGCGGACTGGGTGTACTTCTCCAAGCGGGCCTTGCCGCTGAAGTACCTGTTGCCCGGCCTGGTGTTCCTCCTCATCTTCCAGGTGTTCACGCTGGCCTACACGGGCTATGTCGCGTTCACCAACTACGGCACCGGTCACGCGGGCTCGATGCAGCAGGCCGTCGACGCCGCGCTCATCCAGGCCGAGAAGCGCCTGCCGGACTCCCCCACCTACCCGCTCGCGGTGGTCCGCCAGGGCGAGCAGGTGGGCTTCGCCATCACCGATGGCGACGAGGTCAAAGTGGGCACGGAAACCGAGCCGTTGAGTGTGGTCGACGGCGCCGAAACGGCCGACGGCGGCACGCCCGCCTTGGTGCCCGGTTGGGACGTCGTCCCGCGGGCGCAACTGCTCACCGACACTGCGCTGCAGGGGGTGGTCACCTCCCTGCGCGTGCCCGTCTCCGACGACGCCACAGAGGGCTCGATCCGCACCCGCGAGGGGTCGAAGGGCACCATCTACTCGTCGTCCATGCGGTGGGACGCCGATGCGGGCACGCTCACCAACACCGACACCGGCGTGGTCTACAGCCCCGACGACCGCGGCCGCTTCGTGGGCGACGACGGCTCCAGCCTTCCGGCCGGCTGGTACGTCAACGTCGGGTTCGACAACTTCGTGCGGGCGGTCACGGACCCCACGCTGGCGGCACCCCTGTTCCAGGTGATGATCTGGACGTTCGTCTTCGCCATCGCCTCGGTGGTGGTGAGCTTCGCCGTCGGGCTGGCGTTCGCGCTCCTCTACAACGACGAGCGGCTGCGCGCCCGCAAGCTGATCCGCACTCTCCTGATCCTCCCGTACGCGTTCCCGGCCTTCATGTCTGCGCTGCTGTGGCGCGGCATGCTCAACGCCGAGTTCGGCGTCGTCAACGAGTTGTTCTTCTTCGGCTCTTCCATCGGGTGGCTGTCGGATCCGCTGCTGGCACGGCTGGCCGTGATCTTCGTCAACGTGTGGCTCAGCTACCCCTACTGGTTCCTCGTCTGCACCGGGGCCCTGCAGGCGCTGCCCGCCGACACTTTGGAAGCCGCGACCATCGACGGCGCTAGCAGGTGGCGGCGATTCACGGCCATCACGCTGCCGCTGCTGCTGGTGTCGACGGCGCCGCTGGCCATCGCGTCCTTCGCGTTCAGCTTCAACAACTTCACCATCATCTACATGCTCACCGAGGGCGGGCCGGCCTTCCCGGGCAACCAGGCCCGCCTGGGCGGCACCGACATCCTGATCTCCGCGATCTACAAGATCTCCGGAGTCTCGGGTGGCGTGGCCGACTACGGCCTGGCGAGCGCCCTGTCCATCGTCGTGTTCATCGTGATCGGCGCCATCTCCGCGCTGGCGTTCCGCCAGACCCGCAAGTTGGAGGAGTTCCAGTGATGTCCCAGCCCTTCGTCGACGAGCGCAACAGTGAGGGCCGCCGCCAGGCGCGCCGCAAGCTCTGGGTGGCCGAAGTGGGCTGGAAGTACCCCCTGGCCGTGGTGCTCATCATCTACGCCGTGTTCCCGCTGCTCTACGTGCTGTCGGCGTCGTTCAACCCGCGCGGTTCGCTGGCCCGCAGCAGCGCCATGTTCAGTGCCTTCTCCCCGTCCAACTTCGCCGCGCTGGGCGAGACCATGTACTGGACGTGGTTCCTCAACACGCTCATCGTCGCCGGCTCGTCGGCTCTGGGCGCGGTGTTCATGGGCGCGGCGGCCGCCTACGCGTTCTCGCGCTTCCGGTTCAAGGGTCGCCGCTTCTCGCTGACGGCCCTGCTGATCGTGCAGATGTTTCCCCAGACCATCGCCTTCGTCGCCGTGTTCCTGCTCCTGCTGGGCCTCGGCGAGGTGGTGCCGGCGCTGGGCATCAATTCGAAGCTCGCGCTGATCAGCGTGTACCTCGGCGGCGCGCTGGGCGCCAACACCTTCCTCATGTACGGGTTCTTCAACACCATCCCCATGGAGATCGACGAGTCGGCCAAGATGGACGGTGCCTCGCACGCCCAGATCTTCTGGCGGTTGATCATGCCGCTGGTGGCGCCGATCCTCGCCGTCGTCGGCCTGCTCGCCTTCATCTCCGCCTTCGGCGACTTCATCCTCGCCAAGATCATCCTCGTCTCGGAGGACAACTGGACGTTGTCTGTCGGGATGTACCAGTGGGTGTCGAATCAACTGACGTCGCGCTGGGGGCTGTTCGCCGCCGGCGTCGTCCTGGCCGCCCTCCCCGTTCTGGCGCTGTTCCTCTCGCTGCAGCGCTACATCGTCGGCGGCCTGACCGCCGGCTCGGTCAAGGGCTGATCCTCAGCCTCCGCAGGAGGCGGGGTCTGAGCCCCTCCCCTCCCCTCACCCATCACCGACGATCGGAGTGCAAGATGAGAGTTCCTCGATTGGGGCGGGCCTTCGCCCTGCTCCTTGTCCCGGCCCTGGCGCTGTCCGCCGTGGGCCTCCCCGCCCAGGCCGAGCGCGGCCCGGTCCGCGCGGACGTCTTTGTCCAGAAGGTTGAGAACCTGCCTGAGGGCTTCATCAACGGTGTCGACGTCTCGTCGGTGCTGTCGCTGGAGGAGTCGGGCGTGGTGTTCCGCACCCGCACCGGCAAGAAGGCCGACCTCTTCCGGGTGCTGGCCGATCACGGCGTCACCGACGTGCGCGTGCGCGTCTGGAACGACCCGTGGGACGCCGACGGCAACGGCTACGGCGGCGGCAACGTCGACGTGCCCCGGGCCGTGGAGATCGGCCGGCGCGCCACGGCCGCCGGGCTGGGCGTCCTGGTGGACTTCCACTACTCCGACTTCTGGGCCGACCCGTCGAAGCAGCAGGCACCGAAGGCGTGGGAGGGGTTGTCCGTCCCCGCCAAGGCGACGGCGCTGCGCGAGTTCACCGCCGACGCCCTGACCGAGTTCCGCGACGCCGGGGTCGACGTCACCATGGTCCAGGTGGGCAACGAGACAAACGGCGCGATCGCAGGTGTGTCCGGCTTCGACGGCATGGCGGCCCTGTTCTCGGCCGGCTCCGCCGCCGTGCGCGAGGTGCTGCCGGAGGCGAAGGTGGCCATCCACTTCACGGACCCGCAGCGGGCCGGCCACTACGACCGGGCCGCGGCCGCACTCGACGCGCGCGGGGTGGAGTACGACGTGTTCGCCTCCTCCTACTACCCCTTCTGGCACGGCACGTTGGCCAACCTCACCTCGCTGCTCGGCGACATCCGGGAGCGGTACGGCAAGGAGGTCGCCGTGGTCGAGACCTCGTGGGCGTACACGCTCGAGGACCTCGACGGGCACACCAACGTCATCGACCAGGCGGGCGAGGCCACCGCGTACCCGGTGAGCGTGCAGGGCCAGGCCACCGCGGTCCGCGACGTCATCCAGGCGGTCTCGGACGCGGGCGGCATCGGCGTCTACTACTGGGAGCCGGCCTGGCTGCCGGTGGGTCCGGCGTCCGAGTGGGAGGCCAATCGCGTGCTCTGGGAGCGCGATGGCTCCGGCTGGGCCACCAGCTACGCAGGCGAGTACGACCCGCACGACGCCGGGCAGTGGTACGGCGGATCCTCGTGGGAGAACCAGGCGCTGTTCGCGGCCGACGGGCGGCCGCTGGGGTCGCTGAGCGTCTTCGAGTACGTGGAGACGGGTGCCGTCGCGCCGTTGGCGGTCACATCGGTTGAGGGCACGTCGATCCAGGTTGTCGATGGGCAACCCGTCGAGCTGCCGCCGACGGTGTCGGTGGTGTTCAACGACGGCTCCTCGGAGGAGCAGTCGGTGACCTGGTCCGAGGCTGCGGCGTGGATCGAGGGGCCCGGCGTCTATCCGGTGCCTGGGGTGACGTCGGGCGGGCACGCGGTCACCGCGACCCTCACCGTCATCGCAGTCAACCTGCTGGTCAACCCCGGCTTCGAAGACGCTGACGTGTCGATGTGGACGAGAACGGGTCAAGGCCTCACGGTGCGCTCCACCGACACGCCGCGGACGGGGTCACGCTCGGCGCACTTCTGGTACGGCTCGCCGTACTCCTTCAGCCTGTCCCAGACGGTGACGGCCGGTGCCGCGGGCGAATTCGCCGCGTCGGCATCGATCCAGGGCGACGGCGAGGGCGCCGGGTCGGTGACCCTCACCGTCGAGACGTCCGGGGGGGCCTCAGAGTCCGCCGCGTTCCAACTGAACGGGTGGCAGCAGTGGTACACGGCGGAGACCGCTTCGGTGGCGGTCACGTCCGGCGAGACGGTCACGGTGACCATCGCGGCCTCGCTGCCGGGTGGCGCCTGGGGCACGATCGACGACGTCGTCCTCGGGCGGCCGTCGGGTGTCGCGGCGGACACCTCCGAGCTGGCCGCGTTGGTTGCCGCAGCCGGAGCGCTCGACCCGCGGGACTACACGGAGGAGTCGTTCGGCGAGCTCACAGCGGCGCTGGATGTCGCGGCGGTGGTGCTGGGGGCGAGGACACCGAGCACGGCCATGGTCGACGAGGCCGAATCCCTGTTGTCGGGCGCGCTCGACTCGTTGGCCGCGGCCCCCAACGCGAAGGAGTCCATGCCTGCGCCTGCGTCGCCGTCGAAACGGCCGGTGATCCCACCGTCGCCGACGCACCCCCTGCGGTAGTCGCCGCGGGTGGACGTCGACCCCCTGATCTGGCCGGCCCGGGAGCGCATGCCCGGGCCGGCCCCAAGTGCGGTCGGGGGGTGTGGGGTGGGCATGTGGGCCGCATACCTATTCGATACCGCAGTGTTATGCTCTCGCGGTGCAGCTCCACACTCCGCCCTTGCCCGCGCCCGCATCGTCGCGCCCGCGGACCATCGTCACCACCGACAGCGAGGCCGACGACATCAACTCGTTCCTGCGCCTCCTCTACTACGCCAACGAGCTGGACATCGTCGGCCTGATCTACAACTCCTCGGTCCACCACTGGCAGGGCGACGGCGTGCACACGCTCCGCGAAGCGCAGCAGGCGGGGCTGATCACCAGCTTCATGGGCGAGACCGCCGGCAGCGAGGCCCGCTCCGACGACGCAACCACCTGGCGCTGGGAACCGATGGGCTGGATGGAGAAAATCATCCTCAGCGACTACAGCCAGGTATATCCCAACCTCCTCCGGCACGACCCGAACTACCCCTCCCCCGCCGAACTGTGGGCCACGGTGGCCGTGGGCAATGTCGCCTTCGAGAGCGACTTCAGCAGCGATTCCGAGGGGTCCGAGCTGATCAAGGCCGCCCTCCTCGACGACGACCCCCGCCCGCTCTACCTGCAGGTCTGGGGCGGGACCAACACGATCGCCCGCGCGCTGTTCAGCATCGAACTCGAGCACATCGACTCGAGCGACTGGGCAGAGATCCGCGCAGCCGTGGTCCACAAGGCGGTCATCCTCAGCATCGGCCAGCAGGACACCGCCTACGCCGACTACATCGCCGACGCGTGGCCCGAGATCCCGCTGCTCGACTTCGACGGGGCCTTCGGCGGGTTCACGTCCTTCTCACGCCGCTTCGCCTCCCCCGAGCTGATGCCCTACTACCGGGCCGGGTTCTGGGCGCCGAACATCAAGTACGGGCACGGCCCGGTGCTGGCCAACTACGGCCTGATCGGCGACGGGACCTACTTCGAGGGCGAGGGCGACAATCCCGGCTGGCAGCCGGGGCAGGCGAAGGACCCCTCCGCGTTCCGGATGTTCGGCCTCATCGGCGGCTTCGAACGCCTGGACTGGACCGGCGAGGGCGACACCCCAGCCTTCATGTGCCTGATCCCCACCGGTCTGCGCTTCCTGGAGGATCCGAGCCTGGGCGGCTGGGCCGGCCGCCTGGTGGCCACCGATGGCAACCCGCACACCTTCGTCGCCGGGGAGGACCACAACCCCCACGTCGGGCTGGAGCAGCGGGTGTACACCTGCATGCGCTGGGCGGCGGCGTTCCAGAACGACTTCGCCGCGCGCGCCGACTGGGGCATCACCCCGGACTTCCGGGGGGCGAACCACGCGCCCATCGTGTCGGGCCCGGCCGACGTGACCCTCTCCCCGGGCGGGTCGGTGACCCTCCACGCGACGGCCAGCGATCCCGACGGCGACGCCCTCGTCGCGAAGTGGTGGGTGTACTCGGAGGCGGGGTCGCTGAGCGACGAGCCGACGCTGGAATCGGACGGCTTCGAGGCGACGATCACACTCCCGTCGATGGCGGAACCGGGCCAGCGCGCGGTCGTGGTGATCGAGGTGACCGACGACGGCACACCCGCGTTGACGAGGTACGCCCAGGTTGTGGTCACCGTAAGCTGAGTCCGGTCCCACGTCGTTTTGCCTCCCCTAGACGGATGTGCGACGAGGCCCGCGGTATGCGACGCTGTCCCGGCAGGCCCACGCCGTTCGACGGCGGGCAACCGAAGGCCGCGCAATCGAAGGAAGTACGCAACATGAACTGGGTAGAGCTCGTCGGCTACATCGCCTCGGTGTTGATCGTGCTGTCCTTCGCGATGAGTTCCATCGTCAAGATTCGGATCATCTCGCTCGTCGGGTCCGTGTTCTACGTGGCCTACGGTGCCATGATCGGCTCCGTTCCCATCCTTCTCGCCAACATCACCATCGTCGTGTTTCACTGCATCGCGCTCTACAAGGAGTTCAGCAGCAAGTCCGACCTCGGCGCGACACCCATCGCCCCCGACGCGCCCTTCCTCGTGGACTTCCTGCACTCGCACCTCGACGACATCCGCCGGTCCCAGCCCGAGTACGAGCAGCGCCCGGCCGACACCGCCTTCGTCCTCATGCGCGAGGGCATGCCCGCAGGCGCGGTCCTCGGCACGCGCGACGGCGACACCCTCCACCTGACCCTCGACTACGTCCTCCCCGCCTACCGTGACTCCGAGCTGGGCCGCTGGATCTACGGGTCGAGGACCAGCGCACTGCGCGCCCACGGGATCCGGGAGGTGACGGCGTCACCCACCACCGACGTCCACCGCCGCTACCTCGAGCATGTCGGCTTCGAACGTCGCGACGCGACGTTGGCCAAGTCCCTCGCCTGACCGCGCGGCAAGCCCAGCGACGGCGCCCAAGCCCTACCCGGACCAGACCAGCTACCCGCCGCCTGCCTGCGCACGACACGCCGTCACACCCCCGCCTCATGGACGCCCAGCCCATCCGGCCACGCTTCACGCGGCGTTTCGTGCACAGTTGCGACTCCCACGGCAAGGTGCCAGCTCAGCGGTCCCTCGACGCCCCACTCGCACTGCCGTCGGACCTCCTGCGCGGAATCGGTCCCCCAGCGCGGGTGTCCACGCTCAGGGCGGGGTGGGGTGGGTGCCAGTCCTGTCACGTTTCCGCGGTCAAAGCCGACACACCCCAGCCGCCACACACCAGCCTCGGCTCCGGAACGCGGACCTCACCCCAGCCGGCGGCGCCTGCGATGACCGCGAGTGCGACGAAGGCCAGCAGGATCCGGATCACCCAACGCAGGCCCCGAACCCACCGATGAGCTGGCCGACCATCCGCCAACCGGTGCACCCGCGTCCCAGCGCGTTGGGCCGGGGCGGCACAGCCCGCGACGAGATCAACACGACCTCACCCTGGGACTGCGGTCAGCCCTCCGGGGCCGGCGGGGCCGCGTCGCCCGTCGCGTCGAACGGGTCCGACCCCTCGTCGGCCATCCACTCGTAGCGCACCGTCTCGCCACCCGCGCGCCAGACCGACGGCGTCGACGCGTGAAGCCAGTCGAGCGGCTCCACTCCCCCTGGCACCCCTCCGTCGAGCGCCAGCCGCAGCGCCGCCGACAGGTCAGCGTCCACCGCATCAGTCCTCGCCACAGGGTCCACCGACACGAACAGCGCCGTCCCGGACCGTGCGATCAGGTCCAGGAACTGGCGGTTCTTCCCCCAGTCGGTGCCGGTCGTGCTGGGCACGCAGTCCGCGTCGACCGTGAAGAACCGCCCATGCTGCGCCGCCCGGAACGCCAACGTGTTCACGCCCACCCGCCGGGTCCGCTCCCACACCAGGCCGGACGTGTCGTCACCGGTGCGCTGGGCCTCGACGAGCCCGGCCGCGAGATGTCCGACGACGTTGCACCCGAGGACTACGCCGTCGTCCCCCGCCGCGACCCTGATCGCCCGGTAGAAGTCCACCAGCACCTCTGCGGTGGTCCGGGTCCGGTCGTGCACGTGCACGCCGTCGGCGATCGGCCGCGGCCCCATCGTCGGCCCCCACTGGCCGAGTGCCTCGAAGGTGGAGAAGTCGTGTTTGATCAGCTCGAAGCCCCAGCCTCGGATGCGACGGACGTCGTCGGCGACGCGCTCGAGGGTCGCGGGGTGGCTCGGATCCAACGCCCAGCCGCCCTGCCATGGCCGCAGTCCGCCGGCCTCCGGCTCCCAGCGGTGCTGCAGCGGCCGGAACCAGACCCCGGGCCGCACCCCCTCCGCCGCGATCCTCGCCGCCACCTCAGCCATGTCGGGGAACTCGATCGGGCGGCCCACGTCCCACGGGCCTCCCGACGCCGGCAGGCCATCGGCGGTGCCGTCAAGGCTCCACCCGTCGTCGACGACCCCGAAGGGTCGGACGGGATGGTCGCCGACCAGCTCGGCGACGGTCCGCGCGTCGCGCACCACCGCGTCCGCATCGAACCCGCGACCGTAGGCGTAGTACCAGTTGTTGGCCCCGACGAGGGGTCCGGACGGGCGAGGGTCGCGGCAGAGCGCGGAGGCCAACTCGCCCTGCGTTGCGAAGGCGGCCCCGCCGTCGACGAAGCGCACGACGGCCGCGGTCAGCTCTCGGCTGCCCAGGTCGACGGGGTCCGAGCCGGCGCGGAGGTCCAGCCACAGCGACACCCCGTCGGCGTCCTCCGTCCAGAACGCGAACGATCCCGCGCGGACGTCGACGCCTGCGCCCCAGGTGGAGGCGGCCGATGGCGAGTGGATCAGCACCATCCACGGGTGCACGGCGTCGGCGCGGAGCGGCTGCCAGCACGCGTCGCCGTAGGTGCGCTCCCAGGCGTCGCCGAGGACCAGCGCGTCGGCGGGGAGGGTGCGGCGCCAGCGGAGGTGCACCCGGCTGACGGGTACGCCGGCCGCGGCGACGGTGACCGCCATGCCGTGACCGTCGGGCAGGCAGCGCACGTCGATGCCGGTGCTTCGCGGGTCTCGCCAGGAGCCGCGGGGGCTGAGCTGGACGCGCACGAGGTCGGGAGTCGGGACGGTGACGGTGGCCATGTGATCTCCTTGTCCGGTGTGGTTTGAGCCGATGGATGGGCTCGCGGCGAGGCTCGCGCTCAGTTGCCGCAGGGGGGTCGCCGCGACCCCATCCATCGGCTCAAAACGCCCCAACCCGACCCCGCCAGAGCCCCGGGTGCGGGTGACGTGTGGGATCCGACGCGCGAGGGGGCCGGACGGTCTCCCGCCCGGCCCCTTCAGTGCTAGATCAGCCGTTGAACAGGGCGTTGACCTGCTCGTTTGCCGCATCCAGCGAATCGGCGTCGGCCTGGCCGGTGAACACCGCGTCAACCGCCGGCTGCATGATGCCGGTGATCTGCGAGGCGTAGTCCGTGATCGGGAACAGGAAGGTGGTGCCCTCGTTCACGTGCACCAGGAACGGCTCGACGTCGATCCCGCGATCGGCGAAGGCAGCCTGCGCCTTCTCGGTGGCCGACGGGATGGCCGGGAAGACCACACCGGCCTCGCCGACGATGTCCTGGCAGGCGGCGGAGCCGAGGTACTCGACCCACTTGATGGCGCCGGCCTTGTTGTCCGAACCGGACCACACGGAATCGGCCAGGCCGTTGTACATGGAGGCGCGCTCACCGGACGGGCCGGTGGGGGTGGGGGCGAGGCCGGTGTCGATGCCGGTGTAGCCGAACATCTGGTTGATCATCCAGGAACCGTTGGTGATCATGGCGTACTTGCCGGCGCCGAAGATGTCGCCGGAGCTCTGACCCGTGACGGCCTCGACGGTGGGCATGTAGCCCTTCTCGGCGAGGGAGGCCATCCAGGAGATGGTGTCCTTGAACTCGGCGGCGTCGTAGTTGTACTTGGTGCCCCAGGGGTTCTGGTCGGTCATGGTCCAGTCCGTGGTGCCGGAGTACATGCTCCACTGGGTCTGGCCGTTGCCGCCGCCTGAGCCACCGTCGAGGCCGAGGCCGTACACCGCGACCTTGTTCTTGTCGAAGCCGGGCTCGTCGCCACGAACACCGTTGTTGTCGATCGTCAGGTGGGCGATCATCTCCTCGTAGGTGCCGCCGTCCTCCGGGTTCCATTCGAGGGTGGCGAGTTCGGCCTCGTCGACGCCCGCGTCGGCGATGAGGGCCTTGTTGTAGAAGATGGCGACGGTGTCGAAGTCCTTCGGCAGGCCGTAGCGCTCGCCGTCCTGGCCGACCCAGAGGTCCGCGAGGCCCTCCTGGTAGTTGCCGACGTCCACGCCGTCGGCCTCGAGGGTTGCGGTGAGCGACTGCAGCTGTCCCTGGGTGACGAACTCCGGGTACTTGGACAGGTGGTTGGTGAATACGTCCGGAGCGGTGCCGGCGACGAAGCCGTTGGTGATGCCGGACCAGTAGTCGTCCCACGCGTACTGGGTGATGGTGACCGAGACGCCGGACTCCTCCTTGAAGCCAGCGGCGCACTGCTCGTAGGCGGGCTTCTGGTTGTTGTCCCAGAGCCAGTAGTCGACCTCGCCGGAGGCGGCGCTCGTGTCGATGGCCGCGCCGCCGTCGGTGGTGGCGGTGGGCTCGGTGTCGCCGCCGCATGCGGTCAGCGACAGGGACAGGGCGGTGACGGCCGCGAGGGCGGTACCGGCCTTGCGGAGGGTGAACTTCGGCATTGCTGTTCCTTTCGGGAAGGGGTGGGGTGAGAGGGGGCGGACAGGGGGGAGGGTGACGACCGCGGGCTACTTGCTGCCCGAGTAGCCGATCGAGTCGATGATCTTTCGGGCGAAGGCGAAGAAGAGGATGAGCACGGGGATGGCGGCCACCAGGGTCGCGGCCATGAGGCCCGCCCAGTCGGGCGAACCGGCCGGGGTCTGGGAGCGGAACACGCCCAGCGCCACGGTGAGCACCTTGGTGTTCTCGGAGTTGCCCACCAGCAGCGGCCAGAAGTAGTCGTTCCAGGTGCCGATGAAGGTGAGGATGCCGAGCGTGGTGATGGGGGCGGTGCTCATCGGGAGGATGATCCGGAAGAACGTGCGCCAGGGGCCTGCACCGTCGAGCGACGCCGACTCCTCGATCTCCCTGTTGATGCCCAGGAAGAACTGGCGCAGGAAGAAGATGGCGAAGGGGGTCATGAGGAAGGACGGGAGAATCATGCCTGGGAAGGTGTTGAGCAGGCCGAGGTTCTTGATCAGGAGGAAGTTGGGGAGGCTGGTGAAGATCGGCGGCACCAGGAGGGCGCCGAGGAAGATCCCGAACACGATGTTGCGTCCGGGCCAGCGCAGCCGGGCGAAGGCGTAGGCCGCCATCGCGGAGAAGAACACCTGGCCGAGCGTCACGGCGCCGGCGTAGATGACGGAGTTGCGCAGGTAGAGCCAGAAGTTCACCGACGCGCCGGAGCCGCCCTCGGCGATGGCCTCCTCCTGGGTGGCGAGTCCGAGCACGCGCCTGAAGGCGCCAAGGGTGAAGTCAACCGGGAGGAGTGATGACGGGTCCGACGACAGGGACCTCGTGGTGGAGAGGGCGGTGCGGAGCATCCAGTAGAACGGGAAGAGCGACAGGATCAGGAAAGCGATCATCGCGGCCCAGGCGAGGATCCGTCCGGCGTTCCACTTCTTCTTGGTGCGCTTGACCGGCGCCTCGGTGGTGGTGTCAGCGTGATTGGCCATGATGGGTCTCCTTACGCCAGGTCCGACTCGCCGGCGCGCAGCATCCGCAGTTGGATGGCGGCCAGGACGGCGAGGATGATGAAGAGGATGACGGCCAGGGCGCTGCCGTAGCCGAACTGACCTTCACCGAAGGCCTTCTGGTAGATGTAGTACTGCATCACGCGGGTGACGTTGACGGGGCCGCCTCGGGTGGTGACCGCGACCGTGTCGAACACCTGGAACGAGCCGGTGACCGTGATGACCAGGATCATCGCCAGCACGGGGCGCAGCAGCGGCAGCGTCATCTTCCAGAACGACGTCCACTCGGAGGCGCCGTCGATGGAGGCGGCCTCGTAGATGTACTTCGGGATGGTCTGCAGTCCGGCGAACACCAGCAGCGCGGTGTAGCCCATGTGCCTCCACACGTTGACGAAGGCGATGGTGGGGATGGCCCACATCTCGTCGGCGAAGAACGCGATCCTGGAGGCGCCCATCCACTCGATGACCTGGTTGAACAGGCCGATCTGGTAGTCCAGCAGCCAGAACCACAGCATGGCGGCGATGACATTGGAGATCAGCCACGGCAGCAGGAGGGCACCGCGTAGCGCGATGGACTTGGTCAGCCGCTGCATCATCACGGCCAGCAGAACCGCGATGACGGTCTGGAAGCCGATGTTGAGGATCACGTACCAGATGGTCACGCTCATGGCGTTCCAGAACAGCGGGTCGACGGCGATCTTCTCGAAGTTCTGGGTGCCGATCCAGGTGGGTTTCCCCAGGATGTTGTACTGCGTGAAGCTGAAGTAGACGCCGCGGATGGCCGGCACGAGGTAGAAGACCACGAAGCCGATGGCGGCGGGGGCGATGAACATCAGCGCGGTGCGGAGGTCGCTCTTGCGCTTGCGGTTCGGGTCGAGGCTGTGCTCGATGGTTCGTGTACTCACCACGTTCCCCTCTTTGGGACTGCCCCGGCATCTCTGACGGGTGTGTGCGGGTTTGCATGATGGAATCTACACGCGTTACACCGACAGCGCAAGACCCCGTTACAGAATCGTTATTACGCAGAATCCACGCTTGCATTCGCCCCTATGCTGATGCAACCATGATATCTACATGCGTAGATGATCGACGGACAACGCAGTTCCCGCCACGCCGGTCACTCCCCCACAGAACTCGGACAGATCCAGGAGGGATCCCTCATGAGCCAGCCCATCCACGCCTACGTCACACTGCGGACCGAGGGGGTCGGCGTCGTCGTCGATCTGACCGACGGGCGCCTCCCTTCGCTCCTGCACTGGGGCCCGGACCTCGGTGAGCTCAGCGCCGACGACGTCTCGGCGATGGCGCTGACCGCCGTGATGCCCGCCGCACCCAGCACCGTCGACGAGCCCAGCCGCCTCGCGCTCCTGCCCGAGCACTGGTCGGGTTGGGTCGGCCGCCCGGGTCTCAGCGGATCCCGCGCCGACGGCCGGGCCTGGTCGCCGCGGTTCACAACGCACACGCTGCTCGTCGACGGCACGCAGACAGCCGCCTCCGGCACGGCGCCCGCGCTCGTCGAGTTGGGCGCCGGGACCGTCGAGGTACTCGCCCGCGACGAGACCGCCGGGCTGGAGATCGGCCTCACGATGGAGCTCACCGCCGGCGGCATCCTGCGCAGCCAGGCACGCCTCCTCAACGCCGGCGACGACGACTACCGTCTCGACGACCTCGTCCTCGCCTTCCCGGTGCCCACCGTCGCCTCCGAGCTGCAGGACCAGGCCGGCCGATGGGCCAAGGAGCGCGTGCCGCAGCGCCGTGACTTCACCGTCGGCGCGCACGTCCGCGAGGGCCGCAAGGGCCGCACGGGCGCCGACGCCGCGACAGTCCTGCACGCCGGAACCCCCTCGTTCAGCTTCGCCGACGGCGAGGTCTGGGGGGTGCACGTGGGCTGGAGCGGCAACCACACCCACTACGCCGAGCGCGTCTTCACCGGCGAGCAGGTGATCGGTGGCGGCGAGCTGCTCCTCCCCGGCGAGGTGGTGCTGGCGCCGGGAGCTGAATACCTCAGCCCCTGGCTCTACGGCTCCTACGGCACGGGCCTCGACGAGGTGGCTCGTCGCTTCCACCGCTACCTGCGGTCGCGGCCGCAGCACCCGTCGTCGGTGCGACCGGTCACCATCAACGTGTGGGAGGCGGTCTACTTCGATCACTCGCTGCAGCCCCTGCTGGACCTCGCGGAGAAGGCGGCCGGCGTTGGCGTGGAGCGCTACGTGTTGGACGACGGCTGGTTCGGCGCCCGCCGCGACGACTTCGCCGGCCTCGGGGACTGGGTGGTCTCGACAGACATCTGGCCCGAGGGCCTGCACCCGCTGGTGAACCGGGTCAAGAAGCTCGGGATGCAGTTCGGACTGTGGTTCGAGCCCGAGATGATCAACGAGGACTCCGATGTGGCCCGCGCGCACCCCGAGTGGATCATGGCCACGGGCGGCCGGACGCCCGTGGAGTCGCGGCACCAGCAGGTGATCAACCTCGGCATCCCGGAGTGCTTCGACTACATCCTGGGCCAGATGAACGCGATCCTCGACGAGTACGACATCAGCTACATCAAGTGGGACCACAACCGCGACCTCATCGACGCCGGCACCCACGCCACAGGCCAGGCCGGCGTACACGCGCAGACCGAGGCCGTCTACCGCCTGATCGACGAGCTCAAAGCGGCCCACCCCGGGCTCGAGATCGAGTCCTGCTCGTCGGGCGGCGCCCGTGTGGACCTCGGCATCCTCCAGCGCACGGATCGCGTCTGGGTCTCGGACTGCATCGATCCGCTGGAGCGCCAGCAGATGATGCGCTGGACCCAGCAGCTCCTGCCGCCGGAGCTGCTCGGCTCGCACATCGCGTCGGGCACCTCCCACACCACCGGCCGCACGCACGAGCTGAACTTCCGCGCCGGCACGGCGCTGTTCGGGCACCTCGGCATCGAATGGGACCTGCGCCAGGCCTCCGACGACGAGCTGGCCGAGCTCAGCGAGTGGGTCGCGTTCCACAAGGCCCACCGCGAACTGCTGCACGGCGGCGACCTGGTGCGGATCGACTTCCCCGGCGACTCCCTCATGGCCACCGGCGTCGTCGCACCGGATCGGTCCAAGGCGATCTACTCGTTCGCGTCCGTCTCCACGCACGTCACCGCCCTGCGCGGCCGGCTGCGGATGCCGGGCCTGGATCCTGAGCGCCGCTACCGCGTCTCCCCTGTGCTGGTAGGGCGGGTGCCGTCGGGCCTGCGTCCGGCGATGTGGTGGGGCGTCGAACGCGACATGGCCACCGAAACCGTCGACCTCACCGCCGGCCGGCCTCCGCGACTGGTCCCCATCGCCGACGAGTCCGGCGTCGTCCTCTCGGGCCGGGTTCTGGGCTCTGTCGGCGTCATGGAGGCCCTGGTGCACCCCGACCACAGCCTGCTCTACCTCGTGGAGGCCGTCGACTGACGCATTGGCCCGCGGCGGCGCGGGAGCCCTACGCTTGACCACGACGATGAAAGGGACGATGACCAGCGAGAACGGGAAGCCGGCGCGGGGGGCAACCCGCGACGACGTCGCGCGGCTCGCCGGCGTCAGCTCCGCCGTCGTCAGCTACGTGGTCAACAACGGCCCCCGTCCCGTCGCAGAGGCCACGCGGACGCGGGTCCTGGAGGCGATCGACAAGCTCGGATACCGGCCCAACGCTGCGGCCCGGTCGCTGATCATGGGGCGATCGGACCTCGTCGGGCTCATCGTCCCGGACGTCCGCAACCCGTACTTCGCGGCGCTGGCCCAGGCCGTCGAGGTGGAGGCGCGGGCCCAGGGCGTCAACCTCGTGCTCGCCCAGGGCGCGACGGGTCATCTGGCCCACCTCGTCGAGTCCCTGAGCGGCCACCTGGTCGCGGGCATCATTTCAGCGGCGGTGCCCGAGCCGGCCGCGCTGGAGATCATCCTGCGCAACAAGATCACCATGGTGCGGTTGAGCCTGGTGCCGCCGGATGTGGATGCGACGTCGGTCCTGCCCGACTTCTACAACGGGGCGGTCGACGCCGTGCGCCACCTCGTCGAGGTGCACGGACACACCCGGATCGCGCTGGTCGTCGGCTCAGACCACCCCGAGGACGAGAGCGTGATCGACGACCGCTTCAGGGGTTGGCGCGACGTGCTCGGGGCGGCGGGATTGCCGACCGACGCGGTGATCCGGGTGCACTGGTCCTTGACGGCCGGCCGCGACGCCGCGCGGCGGCTGGTGCGCGACTTCCCGGAGTGCACGGCCGTGTTCACCATGTCGGACCAGCAGGGCATCGGTCTCATCGCGGGGCTGCACGAACTGGGCCGCTCCATCCCGGGCGACATCGCCGTCACCTCGTTCGACGGCTCACCCGAGGCCGAGTTCACCTACCCACCCCTGACAACGGCAAGCGTCCCGATGGACGCGATGGCCAAGGCGGCGGTGGCACGGCTGATGAAACCCGGCCTGAAGGCGATCGTGTTCCGGCCGGAGTTGATCCTGCGCGGCTCCTGCGGCTGTTGAGCCACGCGCTCCGGCTCCGGGAGCGCAACGAATTCCACTCGCCGTCGGCGAGGAAGCTGCCGGACAGGCTCATCGTCGTGGGCGCTCGGCGGGTCGACGATCGTCGGCGCACCGTCGTCCTCGACGCCAGGACAATCCGTGAAACTATTCCACATTGAAGTTTTTGGATCGACAGCTCCAGCTGTCAGAGGGGGACGGTGAGGAACTGCTGCATGTGGCGCCGCATATCCTCGGCCATGTCGATGCCGGGGATGTCGTTGAGCCAGAGCAGCTGGAGCCCCTCGACCATCGACACACAACTGACGGCGGCTGCGCGCGGGTCAACGCCCTCCCGCAGCTTGCCGAGCTCACGTAGGTCCTCGAAGGCCTGCGTGGTCTCCTTCACGATGAGCTCGAAGCGGTCCTTGAACTGCTGGTGCGCCGGGTGGTCCGGGCTGGTCGCCTCGCCGGCGATCACGGTATAGAACCTGATCAGATCGCGCTTCTCGTTGTTTCGGCGCGAGATTTCCAGCAGTCCACGCAGGAACTCGATGTCGCGGCGACCGCCGAGGATGTCCTGCGCGGTCTGGTCGCGGCGCTCGAACACCGCCAGGAGCATGGCCAGCTTCGAGTCGTAGTGATGCAGCAGGCCCGGCTGGCTCATGCCCACCTCCCGCGCGATCTCGCTCACCGAGGCGTTGGTGAAGCCCACCCGCGAGAAGACGCGGAAGGCCGCGTCGAGCACCTCCTCGCGGCGCTGCGCGCTCTTGCGGTACTCGCCCCGGACAGTTGCCATGGCAGGACGATAGCACCCCAGGAACGAAAACCTTGACACCTTTAGATTTTCGATCTACTGTCCTCACAAGACGCCGACGACCGCCGTCCACACCTTCACCGACGAAGACCCAACGAAGGGAAACACACCGATGTCCCGCATCATCAAGGCCCTGGCGCTGGGGGCAACCGCCTCCCTCGCGCTCACCGCCTGTTCCTCGGGTTCCAGCGACCCGACCACCTCGACCGGCAGCACGGCCGGCTCCGCGTCCTCGGCCACGGCGGCGGAGCGCGGCGGCGAGCTGCGCATCGGCGCCGTCGTCGACATCGCCACCTGGAAGGCGGCCGACGCCGAATGGGGCAACGTCGCCACGTACCACATGGCCGTCTACGACACCCTCCTGCGCACCGCGGCCGACGGCACCGTCGAACCCGGGCTCGCCGAGGAGTGGACCTACAACGACGCCAACACCGAGCTCACCCTCGAGCTGCGTGACGGGGTCACCTTCACCGACGGCACCGAGCTCACCGCGGACCTGGCGGCCCAGAACCTGATCCGGTTCCGCGACGGTGCCTCCCCCAACACGAGCAACCTCGCCGCCCTCACCGAGGCCACCGCGGCAGACGAGGACACCCTGGTGCTCACGCTCTCCAAGCCCGACCCGGCCCTGCTGACCTACCTCAGCCAGAACTCCGGCCTCGTCGCCGCCGCGTCCAGCTTCGACGCGGCCGACGCGCAGACCAACCCTGTCGGCTCCGGCCCGTACGTGCTCGACACCGCCGCCACCACCGTCGGCTCCAGCTACAAGCTCACCGCGAACCCCGACTACTGGGACCCGAGCATTCAGCACTACGACGCCATCACCATCAATTTCTACGCCGACGCCTCCGCGCTGCTCAACGCGCTGCGCGACCAGCAGGTGGACGTCGCCAACCTCAACTCCGTCACGCAGATCCCCGACGCCGAGTCCGCGGGCTACACCATCAACCAGGCCCCCGTGAACTGGAAGGGCCTCATCATCGCCGACCGAAATGGCCAGGTGAACGAAGCCCTGGCCGACGTCCGCGTCCGTCAGGCCATCAACCACGCCATCGACCGTGAGGGCCTGCTCCAGGGCCTCGAGTCCGGCTACGGCGAGCCCACCACCCAGATCTTCGGCCCCGGCACCGAGGCCTTCATCCCCGAACTCGAGGACGCCTACCCCTACGACCCGGAGAAGGCCAAGGCCCTTCTGGCCGAGGCCGGCTACCCCGACGGCGTGACCATCGTGATGCCCCAGACCGGCTTCGTGCCCCCGTCGGAACCCGAACTCATCGCCGGCGTCCTGGCCGAGTCCGGCATCAACATCGAGTACGAACAGGCCGGCGAAGGCTTCATCGGCGAGCTTCTGGGCGGCAAGTGGGCGGCGTTCGCCTTCGGCCTCAACCAGGAGCCCATCGCGTGGATGACCTACCTGCTGGCTGTCGATCCGGGTTCGGCGTGGAACGTCTACCACCAGGGCGACGAGACCGTCGCCGGGCTTGCCGAGCGCATGCGTCTCGGTGGCGACGATGCCGACGCCGCTGCCAAGGAGCTCAACGAGTACCTGGTCGATCAGGCCTGGTTCGCCCCCTTCTACCGCGTCATGGGCGTCATCGTGAGCGCCGACGGCACCTCGGTGACCATGAAGGACGGCCAGGCCGTGTCCAACCTCTGGGACATCGTCCCGGCCTGATCCCTCGAGAACCCTGGAGGGCGCATCTCATGCTCACATTCATCGCCAAGCGGCTGCTGACGGGCCTCGGCCTCGTCGCCGCGCTCAGCGTGCTGACCTTCTTCCTGCTGCAGATCGGCAACACCGACACTGCCCGCCGCATCGCGGGGCAGACAGCCACCGACGAGGCCGTGGCACAGGTGAAGGAACGGCTCGGGCTCGACAAGCCCGTGCTGGAGCAGTTCGCCTCATGGGCGGGCAACGCCCTCCAGGGTGACCTCGGCCTGTCGTGGTTCAACGGCCAGCCCGTGACCGACGCGATCTTCACCCGCGTCACGGTCACCATCTCACTCGCCGTCGGCTCGGTCTTCCTCACCGCTCTCATCGGCATCGTGCTGGGCGCGCTCGCCGCCACCCGGCGCGGATGGCTGGACCGGACCGTACAGATCATGGCGGTTCTCGGCCAGGCCATCCCCGGATTCCTCATGGCCCTGTTCCTGGTCATCGTGTTCGCCATCAACCTGGACTGGTTCCCCGCCACCGGCTACACGAGGTTCACGGTCTCACCCACCGAGTGGCTGCAGTCCATCGCCCTTCCCATCGCGGCGCTCACCATCGGATCGATCGGCGGGGTGGCGCAGCAGGTGCGCGGTTCCATGATCGACGTGCTCGGCCGCGACTACGTGCGGACGCTGCGCAGCCGGGGCCTCCCCGCGCGGCGGATCGTGTACCGGCACGTGCTGCGCAACGCGGCGGGTCCCGCGCTCAGCATCCTCGGGCTCATGTTCGTCATCCTGCTGGGCGGGGCCGTGATCGTGGAGCAGTTGTTCTCCATCCCCGGCCTCGGCCCACTCGCCCTGACCAGCACGTCGAAGGGCGACCTGCCCATCGTCATGGGCATCGTCATCGTGACCGGCATCATCGTCACGCTCGTGAACACCCTCGTCGACATCGCTCAGGCGTGGGTCAACCCGAAGGTCCGGCTGTCATGACAACCCCCCTCGTCACACCGTCGGCGGCACCCGCCCAGACCCGGCCACCGCGCGGCACCCTGCTCAGGCGTCTCCTGGTTCACCCCCTGGGCGGGCCGGCGCTCATCTTCCTGGCCCTGGTCGCGATCGTCGCGGTGATCGGCCCCTTCGTCGCGCCGAACGACCCGTCCCTGACGTCGCTGAGGCACATCTTCGCCCCGCCTGGCGAGGACTTTCTCCTGGGCGGCGACTCCGCCGGCCGCGACATCTTCTCCCGGCTCCTGGTGGCCACGTCGTTCAGCATGGCGGGCGGGCTGCTGGTCGCCGCCATCGCCGCGACCATCGGGGTCACGGCCGGGCTCATCGCCGGCTACTTCGGCGGCTGGGTCGACTCACTGGGCTCGTGGTTCACGGCGCTGACCATGTCGCTGCCGGCGATCATCGTGCTCATCGCCGCCCGCGCGGTCATGGGGCCGTCGATGTGGGTGACGATGGCCATCTTCGGCGCCTTCATCTCCCCGGTGTATTACCGCGTGGTCTACAACTCCGTACGCGCGGTCCGCAACGAGCTCTACGTCGACGCGGCCCGCACCTCAGGCCTGTCCACGCCGAGGATCATCGGCCGGCACATCCTGCTCGCGGTCCGCGCGCCGGTCATCCTGTTGACCTCCGGCATCATCGCCGCCGGCATCGGCATGCAGGCCGGGTTCGACTTTCTCGGCCTCGGTGATCCCCTGACCCCGACCTGGGGCCAGATCCTCAACGAGGGCTTCTACAACATCAACCGCTCTGGCCTTCTGGTGGTGTGGCCGTCACTCGCCCTCGGCCTGACGCTCGTCGCGCTCACCCTCCTCAGCACCGCCATCCGTGACGAGCTGGAGGGGACAGGCGAAGTCAAGCGCGGCCGAACCGCCTGGTGCGCCGCGACGGAGGCAGCGCCCGCGCCGTTGGCGCACGACGCGCCCGCCGCTGGACCGCTGCTGGAGGTGAACGGCCTCGCCGTGGCCTACCAGGGCACGACCACGTGGACGACAGTGGTGCACGACGCCCGCCTCACCGTGGCGCGCGGGGAGACCCACGGCCTGGTCGGTGAGTCCGGCTCCGGCAAGACCCAGACCGCCTTCGCGATCCTCGGTCTGCTGCCCTCGGGCGGCTCCGTCGTCGACGGCTCCGTGGCCTTCGACGGGCAGGAGCTCGTGGGCCTGAGCTATGACGCGATGAACAAGCTCCGCGGACGCCGCATCGCGTACGTGCCGCAGGAGCCGATGACCAACCTGGACCCGTCGTTCACCGTCGGCTCCCAGCTCACCGACCCGCTCGTGATCGTGCTGGGGATGTCGCGGGCGGAGGCGAAGGAACGGGCGCTCTCGCTCCTGGAGAGAGTGGGCATCCCCGACCCCCAGCGCACCTTCGACTCCTACCCGCACCAACTCTCCGGCGGCATGGCGCAGCGCGTCCTCATCGCCGGCGCGGTGGCCTCCCACCCGGACCTGCTCATCGCCGACGAGCCCAGCACGGCACTCGACGTCACGGTCCAGGCGGAGGTGCTGGACCTGCTGCGAGACCTGCAGCATGAACTGGGCATGGCGATCCTGCTGGTCACCCACAACTTCGGCGTGGTGGCGGACCTGTGTGACCGGGTCTCCGTGATGCAGCGCGGCGTGATCGTGGAGACCGGACCCACCGTCGACGTGTTCCGCAACCCGCAGCATCCCTACACGCAGTCCTTGTTCGACGCGATCCCCTCCGGAGCACCGCGCACGCCCCTGCCGGGCGTGACCAGCTCCGGCAGTCTCGGCATCGGGAGCCTCTCATGACCCAGCCCCTGCTCACCGTCGACGACCTGGTCGTCGAGTACCCCGGTCGCGGCTTCCGCGCCCAGCCGTTCCGCGCAGTCAAGGGCGTGAGCTTCGACATCCTCCCCGGCGAGACCGTCGGCCTGGTGGGCGAGTCCGGCTCCGGCAAGACCACCATCGGGCGGGCGATCCTGGGCCTGGCCCCGGTTTCCGGCGGCTCGATCAGGTTCCGCGGGGAGGACATCAGCCACCCCACGACCGCCCGCCGCCGCGAGCTGACCCGCGACATTCAGGTGGTCTACCAGGATCCCTACTCGTCGCTGAACCCGGCGCTGACCATCGGCGACTCGCTCACCGAGCCGATGATCGTGCGCAGGACGCCCAAGAAGGATGCCGAGCGACGGGTGCGCGAGCTCCTCGACCTCGTGCGGCTCCCCGCCGATGCCGCCCAGCGGATGCCGCGCGAGTTCTCCGGCGGCCAGCGGCAGCGGGTGGCGATCGCCCGGGCCTTGGCGCTCGACCCCACGCTCATCATCTGCGACGAGCCCGTCTCCGCTCTCGACCTGTCGACGCAGGCCCGCGTGCTGGAGTTGTTCCTGGAGATCCAGGAGCGGACCGGCGTGGCGTACCTGTTCATCTCCCACGATCTGGCCGTCGTGCGGGAGATGTCGCACCGGGTGGCCGTTCTGCTGCGCGGCGAGCTGATCGAGTGGGGCGACGGCGACACCGTCACCTCGGCGCCCGAGCACCCGTACACGCAGCGCCTGCTGCTGGCCTCCCCCGTGCCGGATCCGCTCCAGCAGGCCCAACGCCGGGCCGATCGGCAGCGCCTCAAGGCCGTCCACGCCGAGCAGGACCTTCAAGCCGGCGTGCTCTGAGCCTGCGGCCTCCTTTCCCATTTACCTCGTCAGAAAGAACACATCCATGAGCCAGATCAGCATGCCCTCAACCTTCCTGTGGGGCGCGGCCACCGCCGGCCACCAGGTCGACGGTGGCGACGTCGACGCCGACACCACCTTCCTCGAGAACGTCACCCCGACGGTGTTCGTCGAGCCCGCTGGGGTGGCCTGCGGCGCCTGGGAGCAGTGGGAGACCGATCTCGACCTCGCCGCTGACATGGGGCTGAACGCCTTCCGCTTCTCCATCGAGTGGTCGCGGATCGAGCCACGCCAGGGCGAGATCGACGAGTCGGCCGTCGCGCACTACTCCCGGGTGCTCGACGGGTGCATCGCCCGCGGGCTCGCGCCGTTGGTGACGCTCAACCACTTCACGCTGCCGCACTGGTTCGCCTGTCGCGGCTCGTGGTTCGCGCCGGACTCGGCCGAGCTGTTCGCTGCGTTCTGTGCGATGGTGACGGAGCGGCTGGGCGACCGGTTCGCGCTGGTGGTCACGCTCAACGAGCCCAACCTCCAGCACATCCTGGCCGACATGCTTCCGCCCGACATCTGGGAGCTGAGCGCCGCGACCCTCGACGCGGCGTCCGCCGCCGCCGGGGTGCCGCGGTACCGGGCCGGCAACGTCGCGAAGCTGGAGGAGATCGACGAGTTGGAGGACGGGTTCGAGGCAGCGCATGTCGCGGCCCGGGCCGCGATCAAGGCGGTGCGGCCCGACCTCCCCGTCGGCCTGTCCATCGCGGTGGCCGACGACGTGGCGCTGCCGGGCGGCGAAGCCCACCGGGACCGCGTGCGGACCGCCTGCTACGGGCGGTGGCTCGAGTTGGCGAAGTCCGACGACTTCGTCGGCGTCCAGAACTACGAGAGGGTCTGGTACGACGCTTCTGGTCGGGTGGCCGCCGGTCCGGAGGTGCAGCTCAACGGGATGGGGTCCCCCATCGAGCCCGGCTCGCTTGAGGGCGCCGTCCGCTACGTCGCGGAGGCGACGGGTGCCCCGGTGCTGGTCACCGAGCACGGCCTCTCCACCGAGGACGACGCCCAGCGGTGCGCCTTCATCCCAGAGGCCCTCGCCGGCCTCGACCGTGCGATCGCCGACGGCGTGCCCGTGCTCGGGTACTGCCACTGGACGTTCCTGGACAACTTCGAGTGGGTGTCTGCCTACGGCCCGAAGTTCGGCCTCCACGCCGTCAACCGCGACACATTGGAGCGCACGCCGAAGGAGTCGTCGGGGGTCTACGCCGCCGAGATCGCGGCCCGCTCGGCGGTCACCGCCTGAGGGGCTAGGAGAGTGGTGATTTGTGGAGGGTAGACCGTCCACAAATCACCACTCTGAAGGGCCGGTGACAGACCTGGGCCACTGGTCGAAGTGGTATCCCACGCCCGAGGCAGTGATGAAGGGGCGCCCGCCCGGCGGGATCATCCCCAGATTCCGCGGCATCCCCCTAGCCTGGAGGCATGAGCGCCGAGGCCGCCTGTCGCCGCATCTCCGTCAAGCCCGGGGAGGCGGACTCCCCGCGCGTCGAGCACGTCGAGGGCGTGTGGCGGATCCGCTCCACCGAGGCCGTCCGGCAGATCCTCCGCGAGCGCGACGCCACCGCCCAGGCCGGGTTCAACTCCGAGGCCATCCCCGAGGGCACCATGGCCAACGAGCCCATCCTGTTCATGGACGGCGCGCCTCATCGTCTCCAGCGCAGCAAGATCGCGCGATACTTCGCGCCGAAGACCGTGGCGGCCAGGTACCGCGAGCTGATGGAGTCGCGGGCCGACGCCCTCGTCGATGAGATGATCGCCACGGGTGAGGCACGGCTCGACGACGTGTCGCTGCGGTACTCGACGGAGGTCGCCGCCAAGGTGATCGGCCTGACCAACTCCGACCTCACCCGCATGGCCCACCGCCTGGAGCGGCTGTTCGACCAGCCATCCTTCGACCCGGCATCGACGGAGCCGGAGGGGCGAGTCGCGAGCACCGTGCGCCAGCTCCGCGGGAGCATCCCGATGCTCTGGTTCTATCTGTGGGACGTCCACCCCGCCATCCGCGAGCGCAAGAAGCAGCCGCAGGAGGACGTGATCAGCCACCTGCTCGCCGAGGGCTACGCCGTCCCGGCCATCCTCATCGAGTGCGTCACCTACGGCGCCGCCGGCATGGCCACCACCCGCGAGTTCATCTCCATGGCAGCCCTCCACCTGCTGCGCGACGACGACCTCCGCGCGCGCTACGTCGTCGCCGACGAGGCCGAGCGGTACGCCATCCTGCACGAGATCCTGCGGCTCGAGCCCATCGTCGGGCACCTGTACCGGCGCGCGCAGCACCAGTTCACGTTCACCGACGGGGGCCAGACCCACACCGTCGCTCGAGGCGACCTGCTGGACCTGTTCGTCCGGCAGGCCAACGCGGATCCCGCCACCGTCGGCGAGGCGCCGCTCGACATCTGTCCGGCCCGGCCGCTCCCCCGCGGCATCGGCCCGGAGGTGATGAGCTTCGGCGACGGCCCGCACAAGTGTCCCGGCAACGCGCTAGCCATTCAGGAGTCCGACATACTGCTCACCCGCCTGTTCGCCCGTCCGGTGCAGCTGATGCGGGAGCCGCGGCTCGGCTGGGACGACATCATCTCGGGCTACGCGCTGCGCGACGTGGCGGTCACCGTCGGCTGACGCCTCTCGTCACGGCGGTGGCGACGCCCACCGCAGGGCGCAGGGCGGTGAGATGACCGACGCCGGCCGCCGCCACAGCAGCGCCGAGCAGGACCCGTCCCGTGGCGCGGAGAACGCCCGAGCCGGCAGGGGTCGACGACGCGTTGGGCGTGGGATCGGCAGTCACGGGGGCAGCGTCCCACGGCGCAACAAATTGGGCGGTCAGTTCTAGGCCCGTCGCGCACACAGCACGGTGGACACAGGTGCCCTCCACACCTACTGATCGCGAAGCGCCCACCGCAACGAGGGGCCTCCTAGCCTAAGGCCAATCGTTCTGAGGAGTTGCAGACATGTGTCTGCTTGAGCCGGACACGGCTCACGACGCGGCCCGACGAGCCTGATCTGGACCTCAACGGCCCGATCCATCCAATTTGATCGATCCAGCCGCGACGAGATGCGCGTCCGGCTCAAGTCGGGATCCTGGTCGTGGTCGTCAGTGCCGTGGCTCTGACTCGACAACTCCGCGCTTGGCTCACAGGTGCGCAGCCCTTGACCGCGCACCCCCACCTGAGGAGCCTTGATACATGCAGAGCCGCCACCTCAGCCGCGTCATTCCGCGCCCCGCCGACGAGGTGTACTGCTTCGTCGCAAACCCCGACAATCTGGTCCGCTGGGCCGCAGGCCTGGCCCAAGGCGACGCGGTCCGGAAGGGGCCGGACCTCATCGTCGGCTCCCCCATGGGACAGGTCACCGTCCGGCTCGTGCCCGTCAATGACTACGGCGTCTTCGACCACGACGTGACCCTCCCGTCGGGCATTGTCGTCACCAACCCGGCCAGGGTCCTCCCCCACCCCGACGGCTGCGAGGTACTGTTCACCCTGCGCCAGCTGGACATGACCGACGAGGAGTTCGAGCGCGACGCCCGCGCGGTGGAGGATGATCTCGAACGCCTTGCGGCGCTACTTGAGGACCCTGACACGCCGCTGACGCTCCCTGATGATTCCGAGGCATTGCGCCGCAGCGTTCCTGCACGGACATGACCGGTCGGCAGCCGATCCGCGCCGCGGCCGCAGCGGCACGCCCTCCTCGATCCCTGGCCCAGTGGATAGCCTGGATCGCCATCGACGCCATGGCATCCGCGATGCTCGCGATAGCGGTGGGTCGTGAGCCTCCCAGCGCCACTCCCGCTGCGATCGGGCGCTGGGCATCGGCGGTGGAGATCGAGCAGTTCGCGCAGCGTCGCGCCGAGGAGCTGGACCTCGCCGGGCTCGCCCTGGTCGTCCTCCGCGACGGCGAGCCTGCGCAGGAGATCCATCTCGGCAGCGCCGGGGAAGGGCGCCCCGTCACCGGATCCACGCCGTTCGTCCTGGGATCGACCAGCAAGCAGTTCACCGCGCTCGCGGTCCACCGGCTGATCGACGGAGGCCTCCTGAGCCTCGACCGCCGCGTGGCCGACCTGCTGCCTGGATGGGCCTCCGCCCCCGCGAGTCTGAGCACGATCACCGTGCGCGACCTGCTCGGTCACACGTCGGGGCTGTCCACCACGACGGGTCTGGAGCAGTGGGGTTGGCAGCCGTTCGTCCCGGATTCAATCGCCACCAACGCCGAGCGCCTGGCCGACGCGGAACTCGTCGCAGCGCCGGGATCCGCGTTCGAGTACTCCAACAGCAACTACGACCTCCTCGGAGCCGTGATCGAGCAGGTGACTGGGATGCCGTTCGCCCAGGCGATGACGACGCTCGTGGCAGCCCCAATGTCGCTCGCCCACACCACGGCCTCCCCCGTCACAGTAGCCGCCGACGAGGTGGCAGCCGGGCACTATTCCTGGCTCCAGCTGGCCACAGTCCCGATGCCCGCTCCCTGGACACCTGGCGCAGTGCCGTCCGCGTTCCAGGTCTCGACGGCCGACGACCTCACCCAACTCCTCCGGGCGCACTTGGGCACGTTCGCGAGTCGCCTGCCACCCGAGACCCTCGCCTCTGCCCGGGCCCCCTTGAGCAACATCGACGGGTACTCGCAGTACGGATCCGGCTGGGTCGTGCGCCCACTGTGGGAGGCGCGTGACCACGCCGGGGATCCGTTCGCGCTGGGGCCGATCGAGCAACCGCTGCCTCGGTGTATCGACCACCTCGGCGGCACCTACACGTCACAGTCCTACCTGCTCGCCTGCCCGACGACGGGCTTCGGCCTGGTGGCGCTGACCAACACCGGCCCCGGCATCGACACGACGCGGTGGGCGAGGTTCACCAAGGAACTCACCCACGTCCTCCTGGGCACTACGGCGTCACACCGGTTGCCCAACCTCGTTGAGTCGAACGCTGCGCTGATCATTCTCGGCTCGCTCACGCTGCAGGCCCTCACCCTGGTTCGCCTCCTGGGTGCTAGGCGGGACAGGTGGCGGATTCGGGCGGGGGTCGCGGCGGCGGTGGCGGTCGCGGCCATGTGGGCGTGGTGGACGTATTCACCCCGCCGGCTTGGGTTCCGCATTCCCCTGTCGGCCTTCTGGGCCGGGGCGCCCGAGCTGGGCCTCGCCACGATCGCCACCACAGGGCTGGCGGCCATCACCCTCGCCCTCATCGCCAGGCAGCTCATCGGCGCACCGGCGGGAGGAGCCGGATAGGTTCCGGAACGTCGCCAGTGCGCGATGGCCCCTTGGCCTCCGGCTTCCGGGAGGGCCTCGGCATGAGCCGGACACGGCATTTGCGAGGCCCCCGCGAGCCTGATCTCGGTCTCGCGACGAGAATCTGCGATTTTGATCGTTCCACTCCCCGCGACAGCAGTCTCAGGCTCAAACCACCACCGCGACAGCCGTGTCCGACTCAAGCCACCACCGCGAAACGAGTGTCCGGCCGTCGGATGCTCATGTCCTCCGCATCAGTGACGGGTTCGGGGCAGCAGGCCCATGCCCGCTCCCGGCTCCTCGCCGCGCACGGTATATTCGAACGCTGGTGCGCGCACCAGGATCGGGAGGAACATCATGAGCGACGACATTGCCGCGCAGGCTGCTCGGCGCCGGACGTTCGCGGTCATCAGCCACCCGGACGCAGGCAAGTCCACCCTCACCGAGGCCCTCCTGCTCCACGCCAGGGCCATCGGCGAGGCGGGAGCCACGCATGGCAAGGCCGGCCGCAAGGCGACGGTGTCGGACTGGATGGAGATGGAGAAGGACCGGGGCATCTCCATCAGCTCCTCCGCCGTGCAGTTCCGGCATCACGACGCGGTGATGAACCTGGTCGACACCCCGGGGCACGCCGATTTCTCGGAGGACACCTACCGTGTCCTCACCGCGGTCGACAGCGCAGTGATGCTCCTGGATGCGGGCAAGGGCCTCGAAACCCAGACCATGAAGCTGTTCGAGGTCTGCCGCTCGCGTCGGATTCCGATCATCACGGTGATCAACAAGTGGGACCGGCCCGGGCACGACGCCCTCGCCCTCTTCGACGAGATCGAGAGCCGCACGGGGCTCCGCCCCACGCCCATCACCTGGCCGGTAGGTATCGCGGGCCACTTCCACGGCGTGATCGAGGTGGCCACGGGTGATTTCATCCGGTTCACCAGGACACCCGGCGGCAGCACACTGTCAGGCGCGGACCGGATGGATGCTGCGGCGGCCCATCGCTTGGTCGGTGACGACTGGGACCGCGCGGTGGAGGAGGTGTCACTGCTCGCCTCCGACGACTACGCGCACAACCAGGCCGCCTTCGAAGAACAGCGCACCACCCCTGTCCTGTTCACCGCGGCGGCGCTCAACTTCGGCGTCGGCCACCTGCTGGACACCCTCGCGCGGCTGGCTCCCGCGGCGGGCTCGCGCCCGGATGCGGCGGGAAGCCGCCGCGCCGTTACCGACGGTTTCAGCGCCCAGGTGTTCAAGGTCCAGGCGGGCATGGACCGGTCCCACCGGGACCGGCTCGCGTTCGCGAGGGTCAATTCGGGCATGTTCCACCGCGGCGAGGTGATCACCCACGAACCGACGGGCCGGGCCTTCGCCACCAAGTACGTCCACAGTGTCTTCGGCAGGGACCGGGACACCATCGAGGTGGCCTATCCGGGCGACATCATCGGGTTGGTGAACGCCGGCGACGTGCGCGCAGGTGACACGCTCTACTCGGGCGAGGCGGTGGCGTTCCCCAAGATTCCGGCCTTCGCACCCGAGCATTTCCGCGTCGCCAACGCCAAGGACGTGTCCCGCTACAAGCAGTTCCAGCGCGGCATGACCCAGCTGGATCAGGAGGGCGTGATCCAGGTGCTCTACTCGGATCACCGCACGCGCCGCTCCCCCGTGCTGGCCGCCGTCGGGCCCATGCAGTTCGAGGTGGTGACCCACCGCATGGAGCGCGAGTTCGGAGCGGCCGTACACCTCGAAACGCTCCCGTACACCTTCGCGCTGCGCACCACAGCAGACGACGCGCCGGTGATCGACAGGCGTGCCGGCGTGGAGGTGGCCACCCGCGAGGACGGGGTCCACCTCGCGCTCTTCACGGACAAGTGGCAGGTCAGCGGGGTCCGCCGCGACCACCCGTCCATCGTGCTGGAGCCGATCGTGAGCGGAACCATCGACGCGTCCTGACGGTCCGTGTCGAGCGACGCGGAACACGCGCGTTTGTTGCGGGGTGCGCCATCGCTGTCCGCGTGGATCGACCGCGAGCCAGCAGCGTCATTGACACGCGGGCCCACGACTCCGGAAAGTCCTCTTAACACGGGCATTCCCCCGCTCCGCCCGGGTCATGCCAGCCGACAGAGGACACCACATGCGAGCAGTGCGATTTCACCGGTACGGGGACCCGCAGGTCCTCACCCTCGAGGATGCCCCCGAACCGCACCCGGGACCGGGGCAGGTCCGGGTCCGCGTGCACGCGACGAGCGTGAACCCCGTCGACTGGAAGATTCGGGCCGGCTATCTCCACGAGGTAATGCCGGTCACCTTCCCTGCCATCCCGGGAACCGACGCCGCCGGCATCATCGACGAGGTCGGCGAGTCGGTGACCGACGTGAAGGCGGGAGACGCGGTCTTCGGAATCGCCCAGGGCGGAGCGGCCGAGTTGGCGATCCTGACCGCGTGGGCACCGCTGCCAACCAGGTGGAGCCTGGAACAGGGGGCAGCCGCCGGCCTTGCCTCCACCACGGCCATCGAAGGACTGAACGCGGTCGGCCTCGCGTCGGGTGACACGGTCCTCATCGAAGCGGCCTCCGGAGGCGTCGGCGTCGCGGCCGTCCAGATCGCCATAGCCAGGGGCGCAACCGTGATCGGGACCGCCAGCGTCGTCAACCACGACTTCCTGTGCTCGCTGGGCGCCACGCCGGTGACGTATGGCGATGGACTTGCCGAGCGGGTCGCCGACGTGGCCCCCCAGGGGATTGACGCTGCCCTGGACCTCGCGGGCTCGGGATCACTTGCCACACTCGTGGCGATCGTCGGCGATGCCTCCCGCGTCGCCTCTGCAGCCGACTTCAGCGCCCCGTCGCTCGGCGTGGCGCTGATCGCCGGCACCGCCAACGCGCACGCGAACCTGGCCCTCGCCGCGGAACTGGGCGAGTCGGGCGCATACATCCCACACATTCAGGCCGCGTACCCGCTGGAGAAAGTCGCCGAAGCGCACGCCCACGTCCAAGCGGGCCACACCCAGGGCAAGGTCGTCCTGACCCTCTGACCCGCCGCTGCCCCACGGTGACCTCTTGGGTCGGTGGGCCCGTCGGTTCGACGGGCCCACCGGTGCGTCAGGCGCCCGAGGAGTCCGCCGCTCCGTCCACCGAGCCGGCATCGGCACCGCCCAGCGACGCGCTGGTCGAGCCGCGGCTCATTCCGCCACCGTCGCTGAGGCTGTCGGCCCGGCTCGCGGTGCCGCCGGCCAGCCCCGACGGGCCGGTCGCCGAGACGCCGTCGCCGAGTGATCCCTCACCCGCGTCGTCGGCTGCGCCGCCCGCTCCGAAGGCCGCCGGACCGGTGTCCAGGGCCGGTGTCCCCGCGCCCGGTTGAGGGCCGGTCTGGCCGCCGAGACCGACGTTGGTGGAATCGTCGGTGCTGTCGGCGCCGTTCCGGTCGCCGGCGCCCTTGTAGACGGTCTTCTGCGTGATCCCGATGAAGGCCGAGACCTTCACGTCCTGGAGCTTCCAGCCGTCGGAGGTCTTCACCATGTTGACCTGGATCAGCGGCTTCATCTCATAGTTCTCCGAGAACGCCTGCAGGCTCTTGGCCTGCTCGGAGCCGGCCATCTTTGCCAGCGGGAACCACAGCCGCGACCCGCGATCCGTGTCGGTCTGCACGCCCGCGTCGGTGGCCGACGGGGTCGTGGCCGTCAGGCCGGTCGAGGACAGGCTGCCCCCGGCGACGTTCGGCGCCAGGCCTCCCGGGTCCACCAGCCGCAGCGGGCTGGACTCGGCATAGGTGTAGGCCGGCAGCAGGGCGGGGTCACCCTGAACCGCGGACGGGTCGGTGTAGAGCATCGGGTCCGGGCTGTAGAACATGCCCTCGCGAGGCTCGTACCAGCGCGCGCCCAGGTTGAGCAGGTCTCTCACCTCGTCCAGGTAGCCGCCCACATACAGGTACGGGGTGCGATGGACGGTCGAGTCCTCCCGGATCCACGGCTCACCGCCGGGGAAGTACTCCCAGTGCTCGAAGACCTTCCCAATGTCGTCGGTGACGACATTGGTCGAGCCCTGGAGATCCTTGGTCAGGTAGTACTGCTGGTGCTCGAAGTCGCCGTCGAAGGAGCGCTTCGTGGCCATCCGGTCGTCGCCGGCCCAGATGTGCTTCCACGGGACCGCGCCGTTGCGCACGGTGTACCAGCGGTTGACGAACGAGGTCTCCCCGTCCGGGCCCCGCTCGAGCGCGCGCCGGCCGTCGGAGTCGTAGGTGTAGGTGGTCGTGTCGCTGCCGTCGTCGAACTTGGTGATCCGGTCCTCGGCGTCCCACGTCATGGTCCGGGTCTCCTTGGTGGCGGCGTCGACCCACTTCGCCAGGTTGCCGTTGCGGTCGTAGGTGTAGGTTCTCCGTCCGTTCTTGGTCAGCTGGTGCGGCCCGGCGCCCGCGTAGTCCATCGAGAAGGTGTAGTTGGTCTCCGCGGGCAACAGCAGCTTGCCCTTGCCCGACGCCTTGCCGATGGAGTCGCCCTGCTTCTTGGTGGCGATGTTGCCGTGCTGGTCGTAGGTGATGTCGAGGGCAAACTTGCGAACCTTGTCTGGGGCCACGTCGGCGCGGCCGGTGGCGCTGCTGAGTCGGTAGTAAGGATCGTAGGCGTACTGCTGCGAGCTCGGCCCGACGAAGAGGCTGGTCGTGACCGGGGGAACCTCGTTGTCCATCGAGACGACATTGCTGGCCTTGTCGTAGCCGTACGTCAGGTTCTGGACATTGCGGACCGGAGTGTCGGTGGAGATAGTCTCCGGGCGGCCGATCCAGTCCATGCCCCACTGCGTGCTGACCCCGTTACCGGTGTCGCGCAGCCGTCGGTCGACGAACTGGTCGTACTCCTGGCGCTCCAGGTACTCGTACGAGCAGGTGAGGGCCTCGTCGGAGATCACCTTGGTGCGCGCCGTGTGCCCGACGGCCGTCGGGAACAACAGGTTGCCGTTGATGCCGCGCTCCACGGTGTACAGGTACTGGCCCGGGGTGGAGGTGGCGACCCGGTCGGTGACCCGGAGCTGCTCGTCCTTCAGCCAGATGGTGAACGGCAGCGAAGGAGCCGAGTCCGACACCTCGGTGACCGTGATGGTGGTGGCCTCCGCGGTGATGGCGACGGTGAGGGAGCCCAGTTGGGTGCACTCCTTGACCCCCAGCATCGCGGTGAGCTGCCCGGCGCTGTCGTAGTCGTGCGACAGCACCTCCCCGTCGGGGTAGGTCAGCTGGTCGATGCGGCCCAGCGAGTCGTAGCTGAAGCCGGTGGTGAAGGTCAGCTTGGCAAGAGTGTCGGGGCTGAGGTTGTGCGCCTTCATGGTCGTGACCTCGGTGGCCACGTTGCCGAGCGCGTCGTAAGTCAGCGTCTGGCTGCGCGCGCCGTCCTCGACGCCGACCACGCGGCCCGCGCCGTTGCCGGGTGCCCCGGACGCGCCGTAGGTGTACGCGACGTCCGGCGTGGAGGCCGGATAGTCGATCGTCGCCAGACGATCGAAGTCGTAGCGGTAGGCGATGCTCTGGCCGTTGGCGGCCAGGTTGGGCGTGGTCTCCGTGACGACGTTGCCCGCGGGATCGTAGGTCATCTCGCGCAGCCCGCCGTCAGGGGTGTTTGTCGACAGGCGCCGGCCGAGGCCGTCGTAGCTGTGGCTCGTCTGGTTGCCGGCGTTGTCCACCACCGCGGTGAGCTGACCGAGCTTGTCGTACCGGTAGCGGGTCCGGATCGGGTCGGCCGTGGCCGGGATGTCGTCGCTGACCAGTAGGTTGCCGCGCACGTCGGTGTAGGTCATCTGCTGCTTGCCCTGCAGGGGGCTATCCCCCGCCAGCACGGACTCGTACCGGATCGGGTCCGTGACGGTGGTGAGGAACAAGTCGACTGGAAGTCCGGTGGTGGATCCGAACCCGTGGTCGATCGTCGTGATGATGGGGTCGGAGTTGTCCTCGCCGTAAGGCAGCTCGACCTTCGACACCTGATCGAGCAGCGTGTACGAGGTCAGCGTCGGGGGGTACGGGTCGGTGGCCGCCTGGTAGGTCGTGAAGGTGCCCAGGGGTTCGATCGTGGGCCACCACTCCTTGATCTCGCGGCCGAGGGCGTCGTACTCGATCGCACCGGCGACCAGCACCTGGTCGACGGCCGGCAGCGTCGGGTCGTCGTTGATCATCGTGTAGTCGCGCTTGGTCTGGGTGACCCGCGCCATGCCGTCGACGAACGCGACGGTGTCGATGGTGTCGCCGGGGTTGAAGCGGTCGTGGTGGCGGGCGATCGCGTACCCGTAGGCCGCGGCCGTGGGCGCGTATTCGTAGGCGACCGTCGGCGGGCCGCCGGGGTCCTGCTCGTTCGGGCTGCGGACGGTGGCCAGGCGGTTGAACGCGTCGTAGGTGTAGCGCGTGGCGTTGCCGTTGGCGTCGACCCGCTCGGTGACCAGGCCGGCGGCCGAGAACGACGCCCGGGCGGTCAGGCCGTGGCTGTCGGTGACCTCGGCGACGTCGGTGTGCCGGTCCGCGTCGTAGACGTAGTCCACGACGTAGCGGTCCCCGTCGGCGTTCTCGGGGTAGGCCACCTGGTTGTAGCTGCCCCACGCGTCGAAGGTGAGGTCGGTGATGGCGTCGGTGTCGGCGTCGATGCGCTCCTCGATGTGGATCGGCACGGCGTTGAGGCACAGGTCGGTCGAGCCGTCGCGGTACCGGAGCACGGTGTCGGCGTGGTCGAGCACCGTGAAGGTGGCTGCGGTGGCCACCCAGGAGGTGTCGCGGCAGTCGGGATAGGTGGTGAGGGAGACCAGGTCGTCGATCGGATCGGCCGCCTGCCCGTGATCGACCTGGCGCACCGGGTTGCCCAGCGCGTCGTACTCGAAGGTGTTCTTGAGCGACGTGCCGAGGTCGCCGTCGGCGTCGAACCAGGACTGGAGCACCTGGGTGCGGACGACGCCGCGGCTGTCGTCGAGCAGGGCCAGGGCCAGGGTGCCATCGGTGGGCGTGATGACGGGGTCGGGTGTCGCGGCGGGGATGGTGGCTGCACCGGCCTCAAGGGTCGTGGCCACCCACGTGGAGTCCGTCCGGGAGATCGGCGTCCCGTCGGGGGCCTGCATCTCCTGGCTCTCCAGCAGCCCGGAGTCGAACACGGTGGCGTTGCCATAGGTGCTCACCGTGCGTCGCAGCACCGCACCCCCGGGACCGTCGAGTTGTTCCTCGACGATGGTCCGGTAGCCCATGAGCTCGCGCTCCACCTTGTCGAACCGGTTACCTTCGTAGCCGAAGGTGGTGGCGTGCGCCGGGCCGTCGCCGGGGCGGCCGTCGTCCACCTGGACGCTGGTCATCAACCACAGCGGCAGGGGCTGCTCGGGGGTGTTGCCGTCGCGCTCGTAGCCGAGGCTGATCGTGCCGCCGAGCGGGTTGGTGACGCTCTTGAGCAGGTTGGTGCGGCCGCGGTTGTTGGCGCGCACGGTCATGGTGCCGTCCTCGGTACTGAGGACCGAGTCGGGGTTGCCGTCGCCGTCGACGTCGGTGAGCTGCACCTGGCTGGATGACAGGCTGTGGTCGAAGCTGGCGCCGGGGTTGACGATGATGTAGCAGCCGGCCAGGCACAACGGCCCGATGGGGATGGTGAAGTCGAAGCCGCCGCCGAGCCCGCGGCTGCGGTCCTGGGAGGCCTGCTGACCGAGCGGGATGCTGCCGATCAGGTCGACCTTGCCCTCGACCATGTCGCCGTAGTCCACCTCGGACCGGGCGCCGCTACCGGAGGCGAAGGCCACCCGGGTGCCGTCGTCGGTCTTGCGGACGCGGTCGAGGACGCCGTCGCCGTCGACGTCTACCCAGGAGTAGCGGGCCTGGTCGATGCCCTCGTTGAAGGACAATCCGCCGGAGAACTCCTTGTTGTTGAAGTTGAACCCCATCAGCGGGCCGACGGAGCCGGAATAGGACTCGCCGTTCTCGAACCCGCCCTGGGACCACTGGACCTCCGTGGGGGAGAAGCTGTGGCCCAGGTTGAAGCGGACGCGCACGCCTCCGCCGCCGGCCAGCACCAGGTCCGGCAGCGAGTCGCCGTTGACGTCGGCCAGCTCGCGCTCCAGCGGGGCGGAGGTGTCGAGGTCCATCTGCGAGATCGAGTCGCCCCAGTCGGAGTTCACGCCGCCGCCGGGGTTGGTGAACTGGGCGGTGACGCCGAGGGAGCCGCCCACGTTGGCGCCGGACTCCTGCGTGTCTGCGGGCTCGCCCTGCTGCGCCGAACCGGAGGTGGTGGCCTTCTTCGAAGTGCCGCTGGTGGTGGCGGTGTCCTGCGCGGTGTTGGCGTCGCCCTTCGAGTTGCCCTTGATGTCGATGGCGGTGCCGTTGAAGCCACCGCTGATCGCGAACGTGGTGTCCTGGCCGGCGACGTCCGGCCCGGAACCGGATCCGGGGAGGAATCCTCCGCGCGGCGTGGTGTAGGTGATCCGCCCGGGGGCGACGACGTCGGGGAAGCCGTCGGCGTTGACGTCGACGTAGTCGAGGAGGCCGAAGCTGGGCCCGGCGCCGAAGGCGGCCGTCAGCGGCCCGATTCCGGCCACCAGGCCGAAGATGGGGGCCGAGAGGCCGACGCGGCGGACGGCGCGCACACCGGCGCCCGCGCCCGTACCGGGGGCGCCGGTGACGCCGATGCTGTCGGAGCCGGTGCGCGAGCTGGAGGCGAAGTCGGCGCCGCCCACCAGGTTGTCCTTGAGGCCGCGCCAGACCGGCACGGGCTCGGTGCTCCCGGGCGTGCGGAGCAGGTAGGCGACGTAGGGGTAGGACTCACCCTGGGCGGGGTCCTTGTAGCTGGAGTCGTTGAAGCCCGTGGGCTTCGAGGTCGGGTAGTCCGACTGCTGGAAGACGAAGGCCTGCTCGCTGAGGGGGTCGGTGGAGCGGTTGTCGCCCTCGTAGTCGGCGTTGTAGCCGGCGTAGGCCCAGCCGCGATGCGCGATCGGGAAGATCCCCTGCCGGCCGGCGGAGTTGAGCGTCTCGGGCACGTCGAGGCCATCGTCGGCGCCGCCGTCGGTCCACGTGAGGGTGACGTCGTTGCTGGTGATGCGCTCGGAGAGGTCGGGATCGCGGACGGTGAGGTCGAACCAGTAGTCGTCGCCGGATTCGAGCGCGACACCGGTCAGTTCGGTGCTGCCGCCCAGTGGGCCGGCGTCGAAGGTCTGCTTGGCCAGCACCTCGCCCAGCCCGGACGCGGTGCGCCGCTTGACGGTCAGGGTCACCTGGCCGGGCTCCGCATCCACGAGCGCGACGACGGAGGCGTTCACCGTGACCTCACGGTTGAGCGTGGAGGTCCAGGGCGCGCGGGGGGCGGTCTCGTCGGTGGTGGGATAGAGGTCGATGTCGTAGGGCAAGTTGAGTTCGAGGGTGTGGTCGTCGTCAAGGCCGTCGCCGTCGAGATCGCCCAGGACCACGACCGGATCATCCCCGTCGAAAGCGGCTGTGTAGTAGAGCCGGGGCGCGAAGGACAGCACGGTGGGGTCGATCGGCGAGTCGGCCGCGATGCGGACCACCACCTTGTCAGCCACCAGGGCGTCCTCATCGCCGGTCGGGGCGGCGACGGTGAAACTCTCGTTGAGTTCAATGTCACCCACTAGGTCCGCGGCGACGGGGACCGAGGCGACGGCGATGCCGTTGCGCAGGACAAGGAGTGTCAGGTCGTCGCTCGTCGGGGCGGACTTGGTGAGCGTCCCCTCGACCTTCACCGTGCCTCGGAGCGGCATGAGCACCGGGGTGTCGGGGCGGCCGGCGAGCGTGAACTCGTCAGCCGACACGAACGCGGTCTGGCTCAGATCGTTGGCGTCGGTGGGGAGATCGCCGAGCGAGGTGTAGGTGATCACCGGCGCCCACTCGACCCGGTCGTTGGCGCCGTCGTCGACGGAACCGACGCGGAAGTACACGGCTTCGCCGCGCTGGACCGTCGGGGTGAGGGCCGGCGGGGTGGTGCTGGCGCCGGCGGTGAGCAGGTTGGCCGCCCACAACTCGTCGGAGCCGTGCTGGATGGCGAGCCGGACGCCGTCGCCGACGTGGCCGTCGTCCAAGGTGGCGGTTCCCGTGATGCTGACGGTGCCGGCGTAGGGGGCCACCCAGCGGCGCACGACGTCCTGGCGCGGGGAGTTGGCGCGCTGGAGCTCCTCGAACTCGGCGAGCTTCTCGATGTTGTCGAGGTCGACGGTGCCGTCGTCGATGGGCACGGGGGTGTCCCCGCTGTCGGCGCGGAACTCCGGGCCGGTCGCGGTCGGGGTGTTGAAGTAGACCTGTCCTGCGCTGACGTAGTCGGGCAGACCGTCGTTGTTCACGTCGGTGAAGTACTGCTCGCCGATGGTCACGTCAGCCGCGATGTTGAACTGCACGGTGACGCCGAAGTACACCTCAGGGCCTCCGGAGACGCCGATGTTGGCCTCCGTGGACAGGGTTCCGATGCCGACCACGTTGCGCGCGTCGCCGAACGTGCCGTCGCCGTTGTTGAGCCGGTACTGGACCCCGGCGCCCGTGATGTTCTTGCGGAAGACCTTGTCAGGCAGCATGTCGCCGTTGAGGTCGAGCATCTCGATGAGACCGCCGGTGCCGCTGCCGCTGATCGCGAGCGAGCCGCCGAAGGAGCCCGTCTTGGAGGGATTGGAGAGGTTGAAGCCCAGGTAGGCGTGGCCTCCGCCGCTGTTGGTCTCCGAGGCGCCCAGCGCGCTGAGTCCCACCGGGCTGAGCAGCGACTGGCTGAGGTCGTTGCCGCCGGAGTTCCAGGTCGCGTCGTCCGCGAAGCCGTCGTAGGCGCCGGAGGCGAAGGCGACCTCGTCGTAGTACTCAAAGGTGTGCGACCCGGCGACGGCACCGTCGTCGCCGAACTGCTCCACCTTCTCCAGCATGGACTTGCCGAACGGGGCCTCGTCGGCGTAGACGAGGTTCCAGCCCTTGACGAGTTCGTTGTAGGTGCGCGTGTCGCCGGCGGGGCTGCCGTGGCGCACCTCGATGCGGCGCAGCAGGTCCGAGGTCACCTCGAGTGCGCCCGCGGAGGCGTCCACGATGACGTCGGGCCGACGGCTCGGCACGGGCGACAGGTCACCGTCGCGGAGGAACACGACCTCGTAGGCCGGGTCGTCCGCGTTGCCGGTGCCCAGGGATCCGGTGTACAGGATCGAGCTCACGTAGAAGCCGCTACCCAGCGTGGCGTTGCCCGAGCCGACGGCGCTACCGGCGGGCTTGTCGTAGCTGATCCGCATGACGTTGCTGGAGATGTCGCGGACGCCCGACAGCCCCCAGCGCACCGCGTTGCCGCCGTCGTCGCTGAGGATCGCCTGCTCATCCCGCTCCCCCTCTGGTGTGCCGCCGTAGAAGCGGGTGGTGCCGTTCTTGTCGGTGACCTCCCACCAGTAGTTCGTCGGCGAGTCGCCGTGGCGGATGATCCGCTCCCACTCGGTCTCGACCCGACGGGTCCAGTCGGCCTTGTCGGCGACGCGGGGCTCGAACGGATAGGTGACCGCGGTGGGGCTGAGCTGGTCGCCGTCGAGGACGTAAGTCTCGCTCTCCACATTCCGGCCTTCGGCGGTGTCGCACAGGTCCCCCGCGGCCGGGCAGAAGAGCGGAGCGCCCCAACGGGTGTCGATCTCCACGCTCCCGAGCCCGAGATCCCAGCCCGTGCCCACCCAGCCGTTGCCGCCCGTCGAGTCGTAGACCAGCGACAGGGACGGCTCCACACCGGCCCGGCCGGCCGGCACGCTGAGCGGGTGGGACACGCTCGCTCCGCCCTGGTGATCGGCCTCAGGCGGCGCGATCAGGTCGAGGTTCTCCGTCGGATCGGCGAACTGCAGGCCCTCCAGCGCGTCCTCGCCGAGGTCGGCCGGCGTGATCTGCCCCGGCCGGGCCAGGGTGCCCGGCTCCGCCCCCGACAGGAGGTCTCCCTGCGCGGGAGGGGCGTTGAGCGTGCCGGTGGCGAGCACGACCACGCTCAAGGTCAGGGCAGAAAGGCGGGGCAGCTTCATGGTGAACTCCAGGGAGTGGGGCAAAACCGGATACCGCCTGCCCCCTGAAGTGTGGAGACCAGCGCCGTGCACCACTCTTTCGGCGCCAGAGAGTCAAGACAATGGGCCTAGGTCGCCTATCGGTCCGCCGCCACCCACCACAGGCGCCGCGACCCTCGTGTCGCGGCGGGGCCAGGGTCGCCTCCGGTGCCCGATGGCCTCGCGGCCGGCGCGCTGGCCCGGTTCAACCCGGTCCACGGGAGGACCGCTGGCCCGGGGTGCTCATCTAGTGGGGCAGCCGAGCCTGCAACGAGTCGGGACGTCCTGCCACCAGGACCGCGAGGATCCCGAACAGGACGATCTGAAGGGCATTGATCGACACCGCCAGCCAGAGCATGTCCAGAACGAAGGACTCCTCGCCGTGCCTGGACAGTTCGACGAAGAGCCAGACGAAGCCTCCGACCACCAGCACCTGGATGCCTGCGCCGACACCGTGTAACAGGCGATTGTCACGGAGGACCAGCAGGCCGGCACCGACCGCGTACGCCACTGCCAGGAACGCATACAAAGGGGCGGGGTTGTCCGCCTCGCGTAGATGCGGCAACTGGATGAAGAACACGGTCACATACAGCACCGCAATGATCCCGGCCAGGAAAGCTGCTGCCAGCCGGAGTCTCCGGCGACCCAGTGTTGCCCGGCTATGCACGTCATTCGAACCCGACGTCATTGCCCTCACCGCCCTTCAGACGATGATTCAAGGCTATCCCTCCACGCACATCCGGGGGGTCAACGGCTGAGACACTCAGCACCTCGAGCACGCTGTGACCCTAGACCGTCCAAGCGTCGGCCTCATCGTCGGGCCCGGCGTCACGCAGCTGATCCAACACGTCCAGCTCGTCTGCCTCGCTAGGCTCGGGTGAGCCGGGAAGAGCCATGTCGTCGGACTCGTTCTCCAGGGCCTCTGGAGAGAGGCCGCTGGAATCGGGTGCCGGCCAGTCCTCCGGGTCCGGCGGGAACGCGTCGTCCGCTCCCAGGATGGTCGAATTCATGCCTACCTCCTCGGGAATGTGATCATTCGAGCTTACCCGCGTGACGACGCCGCGTGACGCATTCTGTCGGCTCCAGTGACTCGTGCGAATCAGCGGCGACCGGCCTCGGACTCCCGGGCTGCAGCCGTCGCCTCCAGGAGGCGGATCGCCGACGTCGGGTCGGCGGTTCCGGGGTCGGCACCACCGCCCTTGGCCATGTGCCCACCGCTGGCCGTCCGCCACGACAACCACCGCGCAAACCACGACAGCGACAAGTTGATGGCCAGGTAGATCACCAGGGTCACGATGAACAGCGAGAACAGGTAACGATTGCCGAAGAAGCTCGCGAGGTTGTTCATGGTGCTGCGGATGATCTCGTTGTATCCGACGATGTAGCCCAGCGACGTGTCCTTGAGGAGCACCACCAGCTGGGCGACGATGATCGGCAGCATCTGCCGGAACGCCTGCGGGAACTCGACGAGCATCTTCGACTGGAACTCGCGCATGCCGAGGCTCAGGGCAGCCTCGCGTTGCCCGCGAGGCAGGGAGGCGAGCCCCGCGCGCAGCGCCTCGCCGATCAGGGTTCCGTTGTAGATGATGAGGGCGATGACGACGGCCCAGAAGGCACCCGTCGAGGCCACCAGCAGGATGAACAGCATCATCAGCAGCACCGGCATGCCGCGGAAGAACTCCAGCATCACGGCGGTCGGGATGCGCACCCACGGCAGGAGGGAACTTCGCATCAGCGAGAACACCACGCCCAGGGCGATGGCGCCGACGGCCGCCACCGCTGCGGCCCGCAGCGTGCCGAGGACGCCGTTGCCGATGAAGACCCACACCTGCGGGTCGACGAAGATGTCCCATCGCGACGCGTCGAACATGCCGGGAAGCGTGATGCCGCCCGACTCGCGCGGGGCCGCGAGGATCGCGACGATCCAGGCACCGCCGGCGACGATGGCCACCAGGGACACGATCGACCCGATGAGCGAGGCGCGACGGGCCCGCGGGCCGGGCGCGTCGAACAGGACGCTGGTGGCACTCATCGAGACACCACCCACCGCTTCTCGAGTTGCACGGCCATGAAGCCGAGCGGAACCGTGATCACCAGATAGAGCGCTGCCGCCAGCACGAGGATCGGAATGACGATGTTGCCGTTGTCGTTGACGAGTTGGCGCGTCGATGCGAACAACTCCACCACGAAGAAACCGCCGGCGACCGAGGTGTTCTTCGTCAAGGCGATGTACACATTGATAAGGGGAGGAATCGTCATGCGGAACGCCTGCGGCAGGACCACCAGAGACACCGTCTGGCCGAAGCCGAGCCCGATGCTGCGTGCCGCCTCCGCCTGCCCGATCGGCACACCGTTGATCCCCGACCGCAGCGCCTCGGCCACGAACGGTGAGGTGTAGTAGGTGAGCGCGACGAAGGCCAGCAGAAGGAACGGCGTGCGGACGCCCAGCATCGGCAGGACGAAGGCGGTGAACAGGAACACCAGGGTCAGAGGAGTGTTGCGCGCAATCTCGGTCCAGGCCGCCGCGAACCATCGCAGGACCGGGACCGGCGAGATCCGCATCGCGGTGATGACCGTGCCGAGGACGAGCGCGACGCCGCCTGACACCACGAGCAACAGCAGCGTGACGCGGAGCCCCTGCCAGAACTCAGGCATGAGCGAGAACAGCTGCGCCATGGGCTCCCCCTTCGTGTAGTGCGGTGGGGCCCGGCCCGGCGAACACGGACCGGACCCCACCGGGACATCAGTAGCGGTCCGGAGTGGGCGGTTCGACGTAGGTCAGGACGGTGCCGGCCGTGTCGTTCCATGCCGCCTCGTAGCTCCCGTCCTCGTAGCTCTCCTCGAGCACGTCGTTGATCCACATCCGGAAGTCGGTGTCCTCCAGCGCGAGACCGATGCCGTACGGCTCGGAGGTGAACGGCTCGCCGACCACCTTGAACTCGCCCTCGTTCTGGGCGGCGAGGCCGGCAAGGATCACGTTGTCGGTCGACACCGCCACGACAGTGCCGTTACGCAGCGGCTCGAGGCAGTTGGAGTAGGTGTCGGTGAGGACGGGTTCTGCCCCGATCTCCGCGAGCTTCGCGGCCGGAGTGGAACCTGTGACCGAGCAGACCGGCTTGCCGACGAGATCAGCCTCGCTGGAGATGTCCTCGTTGTCGGCCAGGACGAGGATCGACTGTCCGGCCATGAAGTACGGACCGGCGAAGGACACCACCTCCTTGCGCTTGTCGTTGATGGTGTAGGTCGCCACGACGATGTCGACCTGCCCGTTCTCGATGAACGGCTCGCGGTTGGCCGAGACGGTCTCGACCCACTTGATGTTGTCCTCGGTGATGCCCAGGTGCGACGCGATGATCTTGCCGATCTCGACGTCAAAGCCCTCTGGGACACCCGAGGGGCCCATCAGTCCGAACAGCGGCTGGTCGAACTTGGTGCCGATGGTGATCTTGCCGGCCTCGTTGAGCTCGGCCATCGTGGTGCCCTCCGCGAACGTCACCTCGGCCGACGGCGACGCGGTGTCATCGGCAGTTGGGGAGGTGGTCTCGCTTGAGGTGCCGCCGGCGCAGCCCGATAGCGCGAACGCACCCGCTGCCACAAGGGCGATCAGGGAGTTCCTCTGTGGTCTCATGTCTGCTTCCTTTCCTGGTGTGCGGTTCGCCTGGTGGCGCCCGCTCTCGATCTCCGCCCTGGGGCGGGACACTCGGTCAGTGCTGGAGGATCTTCGACAGGAAGTCCTGTGCTCTCTCGCTCTGGGGGTTGGTGAAGAACTGCTCCGGCGTGGCCTCCTCGACGATGGCGCCGTCGGCCATGAACAGGACCCGGTCTGCGGCCTTGCGCGCGAACCCCATCTCGTGCGTGACGACGACCATTGTCATGCCTTCGCGGGCGAGGCCGACCATGACGTCGAGTACCTCGTTGATCATCTCCGGGTCGAGTGCGCTGGTCGGCTCGTCCAGGAGGATGAGCTTCGGGTCCATCGCCAGCGAGCGGGCGATGGCCACCCGTTGCTGCTGTCCGCCGGAGAGTTGGTTCGGCATCTTCCTCGCCTGATCGGCGACCCCGACGCGTTCGAGCAGGCGCATCGCCTTCTCGTCGGCGTCCTTCTTCTTCATCCCCCGCACCCGGATCGGCCCGAGCGTGACGTTCTCGAGCACTGTCTTGTGCGCGAAGAGATTGAACGACTGGAAGACCATGCCGACGTCGGCGCGCAGCCTCGCAAGGTCCTTACCCTCCTCCGGCAGGGGGCTTCCGTCGATGGAGATGGTGCCGGAGTCAATCGTTTCGAGACGGTTGACGGCCCGACATAGTGTCGACTTCCCGGAACCGGAGGGACCGATGATGACGACGACCTCACCGCGATCCACGACCGTGTTGATGTCGCGAAGGACGTGCAGATCGCCGAAGTACTTGTCCACGTGATCGACCACGACGAGCGGCACGCCGGATCCCGAATTCACGTGCGACGTGTGCGGCGCTGGTGCATCCGGTGTGGCCATATCAGCACCATACGAGCCCGGAGACGGTGCCAACAAGACCAAACCGGCCTACCGACCGCTATTTACCGACCTGTAACAGGACAGGAACGCCCCGATAGCCCCGATCCGTGTGCTCGATGGATGGTGGATCGTGGATGAGGCAGGGGGCGTGCTGATCTTGTGTGCATCGAATACATGGTGCTAGAATAGCACGCGTGAGCGATTCGGTGCGGGACCTGGGGCAGCGGTACATCGCCGCGCTGTGGGGTGTCGCGGGGTCGCTGGGTGCGGATGTCGCGGCGGTGGCACGGCTGGGTGGGTTGGTGGAGGCGGTCGCTGAGGCGGAGGCCCAGTTGGCGGGGTTGCGGCTGCACCTGCTCCACGAGGCCCGGGTCTCTGCGGCGGACGCGGTGGTGGAGGAGGTGCGCCAGTCGGTGCGCAGCACCCCAGCGCAGGCCGCGGCCGCGTTGCGGCTCGCGCAGGATTTGGGGGAACGGTTCGGGGTGATCGGTGGCGCGTTGAACGACGGCTTGGTGTCGTTGGCGCAGGCGGAGGGGATCGTGGCCGGGTTGCGGAAGTTGCCCGAGCGGTGGTCCCGCGCGCAGCTGATCGAGTGTCAGGAGCTGATCCTGGCCCACGTGGACACCCTGGGCCCGGCAGAGCTTCGCGTGCTGGCGGCCCGGTTGGTCGAGGTGGTCGACCCGGAGCAGGCGGATGCCGACGACGCGAAACGCCTGGCCCGTGAAGAGGCCGCCGCACGCCGGGATCGGTTCCTGCGTCTGGCGCCGGACTTCCACGGGTCGATGCGGATCACCGGGCAACTGCCCGTCGCCGACGCCGCGCTCCTGTCGGCGCAGTTGGATGCGTTGATGCCACCGGCCTCCGCCTATCAGCACACCGGCGAGACCCCGGGCCGCGACACCCGCCGCGCTGATGCCCTGGTCCTGCTCGTCCAGCACGCGGCAGGCAGCGGCGGGTTACCCAGGCACGGGGTGGACCGGCCCCAGGTCCACATCACCCTCGATCTGGACACCCTGACCACCGGTCTCGGGACGGTCGCCCTCCTCGACACCGGCGGGGCGGGCGGGGTGGAAGGCCTGTCCGCCGCGGAGGCCCGCCGCCTGGCCTGCGACGCCGGGCTGATCCCCATCGCCCTCGGCACGGCATCGCGGCCGCTGGATGTCGGCCGGACCCATCGCCTGTTCACCCCCGCCATCCGTGCGGCGCTGCTGCAGCGGGACCAGGGATGTGTGTTCCCCGGCTGCACCGCCACCCCCGCCGCCTGCGAAGCGCATCACATCCTTCCGTGGTGGGCCGGCGGGGACACGTCGATCGCCAACGGCGTGTTGCTGTGCCCGTACCATCACCGGCTCGTCGAACCAGACCCCCAGCAATCCGAGGAATCCCAGTGGCAGGTGGCACTTGATCCCGCCACCGGCACCCCATGGTTCACGCCACCAAGACACATCGACCCCGCCCGTCGGCCGAGGCAGCACCAACGCCACCGGCTGCAGCAACTCGAACCCCACGCCGCGGCACCACCACGCCCACACGACCCCGACCCGCCAGACCCAGACCTTCCTGACGACCCCGGGCCAGACCTCGACGACCTCATCCGCCGCAGCGCCACCATCTGGGGCCCACCACCAGTGGGCAATGGCTAGCACTGCGACCGTGTGCCCACCCCGGCGCGGCGTCCCGCGCTAGTACCACCAACGGGCGCGTATCGGCGGCCGGGGGCGCTGTGGTCAGAGGCCCGCGACGGCGTTGAGCACAGACAACTGTGCGTCACCTGGCGAGGCGGGCAGGACGTGGATGCCCATGGTGCGCATCATGCGGGCCATCCCCTCCCCCATGTGATCAACGACGACCGCCTCGACGCCCTGCTCCCTGAGGAACGTCACCACGCGGGCGTGGTGCGATCCGTGCGTGCCGGCGTCGTGCGACTCATCCCAGCGCACCTCATGGACCGACCATGCGACGATGACAGCGTCTCGCACGTCGGCCACGCCGACCCAGCGTGCCCTGCCCCACGCGTGGCCGGACTGGCCTTCGTCATTGACAGGTGTTGAGGCGATCATGACTCGTGCTCCTTCTGGTAAGCGCGCCTCTGATGCTACGGCGCCATCTCTTCGTGATCTACTCGGCGGTCGCAAGGGCCCACTGAATCACCGGCCAGACGCACGGGCGGCAGGGAGGCGAGGTAGTGCGCGGATCAGTTGGCGCGTGGGCACCTCATTCATCTCCGGTACCCCGGTGCTGCCCGACATCGTCGCGCTTGGGGGTGACGCTGCCGCTGACCCTGATCTCTTTCGTCGTGTCCGTCGTGCTCGCCAGCGGGATCGGGTACGTCGCGGCCGCCCGCGCGGATGGGGGTCGCCGTGACGGCTCTGGCGCAGCTCGGTAACGCGGTGCCCGTATTCTGATCGGGATCCTTCCGTTGTGGCTGTTGGCGTTGGAGCTGCGGTTGACCCCCAGGATCGGGCACCGAGGCATTGCGAACCCGTGGATCGGCGTCGCGCCAAACGGTTGCATGTGCAACCAATCCTCTATATAGTTGAAACTACAACCACGCCAGCGCGCGGCCGCCCCTGGCCCGGCGGTCGGCTGTCATCCGCTGAACGACCACCCCACTGACCACGTCGCGGCCGGCACCCGGCCCCCGACCGGCCTTCGACCACCTGGAGACCCACCATGACCGTCGCCACCGACGAACACACCCTCAACCCCGACACCTCCATGGGCGCGGTCACGCTGCGGGTCGGTGACCTCGAGGCCATGTCCACGTACTACACGCAGGCGTTCGCGCTCGACGCGCTCGAAGAGCGCAGCCGCGGCCGGGAGGTCCACCGCGTGCTGGGACGGGGCCGGACGCCGCTGGTGCGGCTGGTGCACACCCCCGGCCTGCCCGGTGTCGACCCGCGCCTACCGGGCCTGTTCCACACGGCCTTCCTCTTCGAGGACGCTGCCAGCCTCGCCGCGACCGTGTACCGAGCCGCCCAGCAGCCTGCGAGCCGCTTCCTCGGATCCAGCGACCACCTCGTCAGCGAGGCGTTCTACTTCACCGACCCCGAGGGCAACGGCGTCGAGCTGTACACCGACCGGCCCCGTCATCTCTGGACACGTCAGGGCGACGAGATCGTCATGGCCACCAACTACCTAGACCCGAGGGCCTACCTGCAACAGCACCTGACCCAGCAGGCGGTCGACGCCGGATCGTCGCTGGCAGGAACCGTCGGCCACGTGCACCTTCAGGTCGGCGACATCGCGACGGCCCGCGCCTTCTACGTGGACGCGCTCGGATTCGAGACCACGCAGAGCGCCTACCCCGGCGCCCTCTTCGCCTCGGCAGGCGGGTACCACCACCACGTCGCGATGAACATCTGGAACAGCCGCGGCTCCGGACCCCGCGCCGCCGGCCTGGGCCTGGGCGATGTGGCCGTCACCGTTCCCGCCGCGGCAGACCTGGACGCACTCACGGCGCGCCTGCGTGCCCGCTCGATCCCCTTCGCCGGCGACGGCCGCTCCGTCTCCGTCGCCGACCCATGGGGCACCCAGGTCACCCTCGCCGTGCCGGACCTGTCCACCGAGGAGCTGATCGCGCGATGACCACCGCTCTGCAAGACGTGCGCTCAGCCGACTGGACGCCCCTCGCCCCAGTCGTCGTGCTCCTCCTCCACGGCTATGGCTCGAACGAACACGACCTGACCGGGCTGGCCACGCCTCTGGGTCTTTCCGTGCCGTGGGCTTCCCTGCGCGCCCCCGTCGACCTCGGGCACGGCGCCGCCTGGTTCCCGGTCACCACGCCCGGAAACCCCGACCCCGAGACGGTCACCAGGGCGACCGACACGATCTGGGCCTGGGTGGACGCCCACCTGTCCCCCGACACCCGTCTGGTCCCGATCGGCTTCTCGCAGGGCGGGCTGATGGCGAGCCAGCTCCTGCGCACCCGCCCGGAGCGGGTACTCGCCCCCGTCATCCTCAGCGGCTTCATCCTGGGTGCGCCACAACCCGGCGACGACCTCCTCGCCGAGAACCCCCCTGCCGTGTTCTGGGGCCGTGGCTCCCAGGACCGGGTCATCGCTGCGCCGGCGATCGCCCGCACCGAATCGTGGCTGCCGCGACATGCGCGGCTCGAGCGGCGCGTGTACCCCGGGCTCGCGCACACGCTCAGCGCCGCCGAAATCGCTGACGTCCGCCGTTTCCTCGCGGCAACCTACGTTGCGGAGCCCACGTGAATCTTCCGCGGAGGCTGCGCGGCGCCCGCCGCTAATGAGGCAGACCCCGTCGCTGTAGGCGCGCCACCGCGTGGACGGGTGCCGGAGCGCACAGAGTTCGAACAAGTTCAGCCGACGCGGAGTCGACGCTGAACAAGACACAGCTGGACGGGCCGCCGGAGTCCGTTCGCGAGACTGTTGACGGCAGCCAGTCGACGCCGAGGTCGGCCGAGGCCGCCAATTGCGGCACCTCCCAGTTCAGGCCCTTCGATCCGACGGGAAGTGCGTCGTGGACGATGCCACTCGCGATCACCGCCGCCACGGCGGCCATCGTGACCTGGTCGGGGTGGCCGATGTGGATGTCGTCGCGCGGCGCGGAGACGGGCAGTCCTGCACACAGGACGAGGTCGCCGTCGTGGGCGCCGCCCGGCCTCGTCGTGGCGGTGTCATCAAGGCGCCCCACGACGGTCACTCCGATGCCGGTGGCCTCGGTGCGGACGTTCTCTTCTGTACTGCCGGCGACGGCCTCCGGCGGTACCCCGACCCCCGCTGCGAGTCGGTGGATCTCGGCGATCATCTGACGTCCGGTGGGTTCGAATTCGACACACAGGTCGTTGATCACGAGAATCGGCGTCGCGCCGGCGCAGATCACTTCGAGCAGGGGGACACGGACGGCGAAGTGGGCGACGGTGGCCGCATCGGCGTAGATGGTGTCCGCCGGCTTCGGCCCGATGCCGCCGATCGAGTCGGTGGCGATGACCAGGTCGTTGATGATCACCAAGTCCCTGATCCGGCGCAGCTCTGGTGCGGGCGTTGTCGTCATGGCGAGATCCCCCATCTGGTTCATCACAACACTCCCGATTCCCATCCGAAACGAACCACCAGGATTCCGCCGAGCACAAGCAGAACGAGAGCCATCACCACGAGATCGACGGGGCGCAACCGCAGGTCACGCATTCGGGTCATGGTGGTGTTGGCGCCGTAGCCGCGGCTGGTCATGGCCACCGCGAGGTTGTCCGCCATCAGGATCGAGGTGGTCACCAGCGGCACCATGATCGGGACGAGGGAGACGAGCCGGCTCACCGGTCCCGAATCGACGATGCGGGCGCCACGGGCCCGCTGCGCCGCCACGATCATCTCCTTCTTGCGTCCCATGGTCGGGACGAATGCGATCGACGTGGTCACCATGATCGACAACCAGTACGGGGCGTGGATCCAGCTGAGCACCTCGAGCAGGTCGTCGATGGGCGTGCTGACGGTGAAGGCGTAGGTGGCCACGACCATCAGCAGGATCCGCACGGCGAAGTTCAGCCCCACCAGGAGGCCACCGAGCGTCGCAGGCATCCCCCACAGCGAGAACAACTCGGCGTGCAACCCGGGACGGGTGAACTGGGTGCTGGTGAACATCGTCACGGCGACGATCAGCACCTGGACAAGCAGCAGCGGCTGCAGCATCGCCCACAGTCCGCGCAAGGGGGTCCGGGTGGCGGCCAAGGCTGCAAGCAGCAACACCAGCAGGCTGGCATTGGCGAGTGGGTCGGAGAACACGAACATGCCGACCAACACCGTCACGAAGGCGAGGATCTTCACCCTCACGTCGAGGCGATCGAGCATCATATCCGGAGCCTCCTCCGGACGAGCTCGTCGGCCAGGTGCTCGCCGAGCTCGGCCTCGTCAAGGATCGGCGATGCCTGCGGCCACAGGCGCAGCGACAGATCGACGGGCTGCGTGGTAGCGACTGCGGCCGAGGCGAGTACGTCGGTGCGTGCCAGCACATCCGCGGTGGGACCGTCGGCAGCGATCCTTCCGTCGTTCATCACGATCACGCGTCGGGCATGGTGGGCGACGACGTCCATGTCGTGGGTGATCATCACGATGGTGGTTCCGGCCCGGTTGAGCTGGCCGATGAGGGCCATGATGCTCTGCACGCCAGCCCAGTCCTGCCCTGTCGTCGGCTCATCCACCACGAGGATCTCCGGGCGCAGCGCGAGGACGGAAGCGACCGCGACGCGCTGGCGTTCCCCCTTGCCCAGCGAGAACGGATGCTCGTTGCGCCGGGCCGTCAGGCCGACGACATCCAGCGCCTCGCCGATCCGTGTGTCGATCTCGGCGTCGGACAATCCGGCCAATTTCAGCCCGTAGCCGACCTCTCCCCCCACGCTGGTGTTGAAGATCTGGTGGTCGGGATTCTGGAATACATAGCCGACGTGACGAGCCAGTTCGGCCGGTGTGAGGGTGGCGGTGTTGATGCCGTTGATCAGCACCGTGCCCGAGGTCGGGTCCAGAAGGCGGTTGAGATGCTTGGCCAGCGTCGTCTTCCCTGCGCCGTTGCGTCCGACGATGGCCACGAATTCGCCACGGCCGATGGTCAGGTCGACCTCGGCAAGCCCGCGGTGGCCGCCGTCATACGTGTGCACCAGCTGCCGCAACTCGACGACCGGACCGCCCACCCTGCTGGCAGCGGGCCCGGGCGGAGGCGGGGCGGCCGGCAGGGAGCCGGAGGCGAGCCGACGGATCAAGGCTTCCGCATCGTCCACGGAGAGGGGGATGTCGCCGGACTCGATCAGTCCGGCGGTGGCCAGCCCGGCGCCGACGACGGCGATCGGCAGCGGCTTGACCCGGTTGTCGGTGACCAGGTCGAGGTCTCGGAAGAATTCGCTCGGCGGTCCCTGCCAGCTGACCCGGCCGTCCTTGATGGCGACCAGGTGATCAGCGCGCCCGACGATGTCACCGCTGCCGTGCTCGACAGCGACGATCGTCACCTCACCAGCGCGTCGGAGAACATCCACGGTGGCATAGATCTCGTCGCGGCCCTGCGGGTCGAGCTCCGAGGTGGGTTCATCCAGGCAGATCACCCGCGGCCGCAACGCCAGGATGCCGGCAATGGCCAGCCGCTGCTTCTGGCCGCCGGACAGCTGCGAGGTCTCCCGTCCGTCGAAGCCGTCCAGTTGCACCTGGCGAAGGCTCTGCAGGACCCGGGCGCGGATCTCGTCACGGTCCACAAGATAGTTGCGGGGACCGAAGGCCACATCCTCGGCGACACTGCGGCCAAGGATCTGACTCTCCGCATCCTGTAGAACCAGCCCGACGTACCGGGTGATGGTCTGGACGCGGAAACCGCTCAGGTCCTGCCCGTCCATCACCACCCTCCCCTGCATGCTTCCCTCCTTGAGGTGCGGGATCACACCGTTCAGGGTCATCAGCAGCGTCGACTTCCCGGCCCCGGTCTGCCCCATCACCACTGTGAAGCTGCCGGCCGGGAAGCTCAGGTCGATCCCGTGGAGGACGTCGGCGTCGGCCTTCGGGTAGCGATAGCTGACGCCGACGACCTCCAACGAGTGCGTCATCAGGTCAGTTCAGAAGCCTGCTGTTGCGTACCGCGGAGTAGGCGATCGCCGCGATCACCAGGTTCATCACCGCAGCCACCAGCAAGGACGGGACGGTTGCCGCATACATGCCCCAGCCGCCGATCGGCAGCACCATCAGGCCGAGACCGAAGCTGTTCAGGATCGCAGCGACGACTACCGCAACGATCAGCCACACCGGCCCGCCGCGGCGCCCCAGCCACCGGAACACGATCGCGCACACCCCCATGCCGAGCGCGATCACGAGATGCATCGGCAGCGTCAGCGGAAAGCCGACGATGGCTGCCGCCAGCAGGTGTCCGACGGCGATGACGATGAAACCTGTCCAGCCGCCGAATGCCAGGGCCGAGAAGAAGCCCGGCGCCGAGTCGAGCCCGATCGAACCCAGAGGGCTCGGGATCTTGATCAGGGAGCCGACCGCGCTGAGGGCGATGAAGATCGCCATGTTGGCGAGTTGGCGTGCCGAAACCGGTGACTTCTTCACCTGGTCGGGTGTGGGCGGGTGAGTGAACATGACAAGGCTCCGTCGGTCGGGCCATCCCGCGAACGGGATGGCACTCGTCGCGAGGCCGGTCTTCGGACTTCCCTTCATCACGCCCGACCACCTTCCCGGACAGCTGTCCAGTGGTTGCGCTGTTACGCACGGTCGGCCGCTCGGGTTCACCGCAGCGGGCCCTGTGCCGGAGTCACACCGGCTTCCCGATTCTCCCGGCCGCCTTTCGACGGACGCGGACACCTCGCGGGGTTGTTTGCCGAGACGACTATAGCCCAGCCGCCGGAGGTCCCGCAGTGCGAGGCGCTCGGGGCAGCTCCACCATCCGGGGAGGAAGATCGCGCATGCCGATCGGTCGGTGATTCGTTGGCTCACTCCCCCAACGGGTGCGCCGGCCCGGATGGTCGGGTCGCGAGTGTCGTGGCGTGGGTTGCGGCTTCCGGGTGGGCCCGGGCGTATGCGGTGAGCCAGTCGTCGGCGAAGTCCTCCGCCCCAGCGCGTTCCACGAGGGCCCACACGCTGCCCCCGAAGCCGGCGCCGAAGGCGGATGCCGCCACCGCGCCGAGTCGTCGGGCGCCCCGGACGAGTGACTCCGTTTCAGGGATCTGGTTGCCCAGCCCCTCTCCGGCCCAGCGCTGGGAGGCCGCGACCAGTTCACCGAGCGCGGACCGGTCGTCGACCCGCAGCGCTGCGACGGCTCCCGGAACGATCCAGGTGGATTCCGCCACGAACTGGCGAAGCCGTGCGAGCAGCAGTGGCTCGCCCCCGACGAGTGCCTCCATGGCGGACGCCGCGCCCGGGTCGGAGGCGACGGCGGCCGCGAGGTTCGGGTCGCGGCGGCCGGTGGCGGAGTTCCAGCGGGCGAGCACCTCGTCGACTGCGAGCGAGGCCTGGTTGTAGGCGTCTTTCGCGGCTCCCGTCTTCTCCGCAGTGACCCCGCTGACCGCCACGACGAAGGTGAGGTCGTCTGCGAGGCGAACGCGTTCTACCAGTCCGGCGGGGTTGAACGCGAACTGGCCAAGGTGATCGCGTTGACTGCACAGCATCGCGGTGTGGTCCTCGGACCCCCCGAACGTCCCGACCCCGGCTCGCCCGGCGAGCGGGCCGAAGGAGCGGCCGTTCTCGACGCAGGCCAGGTAGCCCGCCAGCTCGATGTCGTCTCTGACCGCGGCGGTCCAGGCGTCGGACCGGTCGAACCCGTTGAAGTGGGCCAGCGCCATGGCCGTGGCAACGACCAGCGCGGAGGAACTGCTCATGCCGCTGGCCAGGGGCAGGTCGGATTCGATGTCGAGGCGCGCGGGGCGCAGGGGCCCGAAGTTAGCGCCGAGGCGGTCGACCACGACGTTGAGATAGTGGCCCCAGTGCCCGGCGGGCAGGGCGACGGCCGAGCCAGGTTCCAGGATGACCATGTCGTCGCGCGCCGTGCTGCGTGCCTGGATGCCGCGGGTCCCCGGATCTACGGTCGCGGTGACGCCGCGGTCGACTGAGCACACCAGCACCTGCCCGCCGGCGTAATCGGTGTGTTTACCCAGTACCTCGATCCGTCCGGGAGCGAACCAGCCGCTCACAGGGTCACGCTGCGGCGGGCGAGTGCCGCGGCGACGAGCGGAACGTCGGTGCGCCCCGACATGTCGAGCACGCCCTCGGCCACCGGCACGACGGTGACCGGCTCACCGGCGGACACCAGCCAGCGCACCGCGTCGACGATCTCATACTCGCCACGGGCGGAAGGGCCGATCGCGTCGCATGCGGTGAAGATGCTCGGGCCGAACAGGAAACAGTTCATCGAGATCCGCGCGTGCGGGCCGAAGCGCTCCACGACGTCGGGGGTGGGCTTCTCAATGAGGTCGATCAGGTGACCCTCGGTATCGGCGTGAAGGATCGCGAAGGCGGCTATCCGGTCGGTGGGGATGTTGGACTTCTCGATCATCGCGGCCGCGTCGAAACCGACGGCCGCGGTCCCGGGGGCCGTCACGAGTGCGCGCAGCGCATCTGCGGGATAGAAGTTGTCGGCGTTGACCATGACGAATCGATCGTCCCCGGCGAACTCGCGTGCCGCCCGGACCGCATCCGCGGTGCCGAGCGCCTCGGTCTGGACGGCGAATGAGATCCTGACCCGCTGGAGCTGCTGGGTGGCGTAGTACTCGCGGACGAGCCCGTGCTCGGGTCCGATGACCAGGCAGATGTCGGTGAGGCCTGCATCGGCAAGCTCGCTGATCACGTGGTCGATGAACGGTCTGGCCGCCGGGCCCCCGCTTCCGTCAGGATCGCCGTGACCTACCGGCATCATCGCCTTGAGGCCGAGGTCTGCGGCCTTCTGCTGGTCCTCGTCAAGGGTGACGTCGGCGGCTCGGCGCATCCGGGTCCCGAGTCCGCGGGAGAGGACAACGGCCTTCATCGGCAAGATCTCGCTCATGTCCGACATCCTAGGATCGCGCTGGGACGGAAGCGCGCTCCGCGCAGCCTGGCCGCGCAAACTGCTCAACACGGCTGGTCACACAGGGTGTTTGAACAGAACTGCTGATCAAACGCTCAGGGTGTCTGCATCCATGGCTCTGCCGAGAGGACGACTCCGATAGCTTGCAGTCATGATCGAATTCGGGACGGGGGGCTGGCGCGCCATCATCGCCGACGGCTTCACCAAGGAGAATGTCCGGCTGCTCGCTCAAGGGCTGGCCAATCGCATGAACGCCGAGGGGGTCGCTGATCGGGGAACCGTGGTCGGCTACGACCGCCGATTCCTCTCCTGCGATGCCGCCTGGTGGGTAACCGAGGTCCTGGTGGCCAATGGGATCCCGGTGACGGTGGTGGATCGGCCTGCACCGACACCGATGATCATGTGGACGGTCCGCAACAAGGGCTGCGTCTACGGCATGGCGGTCACCGCCTCCCACAACCCGGCGGTCTACAACGGCATCAAGGTGTTCGTCGAGGGTGGGCGCGACGCCGACGTCGACGTGACCAGCTCCCTGCAGGAGCAGGTCAACGCCCTCTCCTCCGACGATGTGCGATCGGTGCCGGAGTACGAAGTGCGCACCCACCCTCTGGTGACCGTGCAGTTCTCGATGAACTGGTACATCGACGCCATCCTCGAACAGCTCGACGTGGACACGATCCGCCACCGCCACCTCCGAGTGGTGCTCGACCCGATGTTCGGCGTGGCGCAGACGTGCATGCAGACGGTGCTGATGACGGCCCGCTGCGACGTCGAGGTGATCAACTCCCGCCACGACACCATGTTCGGCGGGCGCCTCCCCTCCCCCAAGCTCGAGACCCTCCATCAGCTGAGGCAGACGGTGATCGAGCGGGGCGCCGATCTCGGCATCGCAACCGACGGTGATGCGGACCGGCTCGGCATCATCGACGACCGGGGCAACTTCCTCTCGGCCAACCAGATCATGGTCCTGCTCTACGAGTACCTGCTCACCGGCAAGGGCTGGACCGGTCCCGTGGTGCGCAACATCGCCACCACCCACCTGCTCGACCGCGTGGCCGCCGCCCATGGTCAGCAGTGCTACGAGGTCCCCGTCGGCTTCAAGCACATCAGCTCCAAGATGGCCGAGACCGATGCAGTGATCGGCGGTGAGTCCTCGGGAGGCCTCACTGTGCGGGGTCACATCGCCGGCAAGGACGGCGTCTACGCCGGCTCGCTGCTGGTCGAGATGCTGGCTGCCAGCAACCGGAGGCTCAGCGACCTGTGGACCGACGTCGTCGCCCGCTACGGCGACGCCCACATGGTGGAGAACGCGTACTCATTCACCCCCGCGCGGCGCGCCGAGCTCATGGCCACCCTGTTCGATCGACGCGAGCTCCCCGCCTTCACGCTCGCGGTCGACCACACCAGCTACCTCGACGGTTGCAAGGTCCATTTCGCCAACGGTGGCTGGCTCGTCGTGCGGTTCTCCGGCACCGAACCGGTGCTCAGGGTGTTCGCCGAAATGCCGACGCTCGATGAAGCCGAGACCACCATCGCCGAACTCGTAGCCTTCCTGCAGCTCACCTGATCCGACTCCCCGACCGGCTCCTCGACGCCTGGGACTCTATGGGGTTCGGGGCGTCGAGATTGGGCGGCGCCCGATGGATGGATACTGGAGACAGGCGTACTCGTGTCGCCTCTTCCTCGCGGTTCGGCCGCGGGTCGAAGTGCCGCCGGGTCCAAGGACAGCGTCCGCCGTCCGCACTCGGTGGAGGAGGGCGATGTCTTCTCAAGAGCGGATCCAGCAGCGTCGCCGGTACCTGATGTGCCGGCCGGACTTCTTCACGGTGAGCTACGAGATCAATCCCTGGATGCACCGGGCGCATCCGACCGATACGGCTAGGGCTGTGCGGCAGTGGCAGGCGCTCCACGACACATACCTGGGACTGGGTCACGAGGTCGAACTCATCGATCCGATCCCGGGCCTCAACGACATGGTCTACACGGCCAACAGCGGACTCGTCATCGACGGCGTGGCCATGGGCGCGAGGTTCAGCGTCGGCGAGCGTCGGGGTGAGGAACGCCCGTTCAGGGAGTGGTTCGCGGACCACGGGTTCGAGGTCGTCCAGCCGGTCGCGACGCAGGAGGGCGAGGGCGACCTGCTGCTGGTGGGCGAGACGATCCTCGCCGGCTACGGCTTCCGATCCCAGCTGGACAGCCACACCGAGATCGCCAGTGTGTTCGGGCTCGAGGTCATCTCGCTGCGGCTGGTCAACCCGACGTACTACCACCTCGACACCGCCATCTGCGTCCTCGATCCAGTGCAGGGCCTCGGCGGTGTGGAGCGTGCGAACATCGCCTACCTGCCGTCGGCCTTCGACGAGCGCGGCCAGTCCGACCTCCTCGAGCGTTTCCCCGACGCGATCCGCGTGCCCGCCGCCGAACCCGCGAGCCTCGAGTTGAACGCGGTCAGCGACGGCCGCAACGTGGTCCTCTCGCCGCCCGCCACCAGCTTCGACGCCCAACTGCGCGAGCGCGGCTACCATCCCGTGCCCGTCGACGTGTCCGAGCTGCACCTCGGCGGCGGCGGGATCAAGTGCTGCACCCTGGAACTGAGAGGAAGAACACCATGAGCACGACGACGGCGCGCTTCATCCACCAGGAGGCTGAGCACGTGGCGCGCAACTACGACCCGCTTCCGGTGGTCGTGTCGACCGCGGAGGACGTCTGGGTGACCGATGTCGACGGTAGGCGCTACCTCGACCTGCTGTCTGCCTACTCGGCGCTGAACTTCGGGCACCGCCACCCCGAGCTGGTGAAGGCGGCCGTCGATCAGATCGGCCGGCTCACCCTGACCAGCCGGGCGTTCCACAACGACCGGCTCGGTGCCTTCGCCACCGCCCTGGCCGAGCTGTGCCGCAAGGACCTCGTCCTGCCGATGAACACCGGCGCAGAGGCCGTCGAGACCGGCATCAAGACCGCGCGCGCCTGGGCCTACCGGGTCAAAGGAGTCCCTGCCGACGCCGCACGGATCATCGTGGCGGCGGGCAACTTCCACGGCCGCACCACCACCATCGTCGGGTTCAGCGATGACCCCGTCACCAGGGAGGGGTTCGGGCCGTTCACGCCCGGCTTCGTCACCGTGCCGTACGGGGACGCCGCCGCGATCGAGGCAGCAATCGACGACAACACCGCCGCCGTGCTCATCGAGCCCATCCAGGGTGAGGCCGGCGTCATCATCCCACCGGAGGGTTATCTGCGGGCCGTCCGCGAGCTCTGTACCGAGCACAACGTGCTCCTCATCGCCGACGAGATCCAGTCCGGCCTCGGTCGCGTCGGGACGACGTTCGCGTGCGACCGCGAGGGCGTCGTCCCCGACCTCTACCTGCTGGGCAAGGCACTGGGCGGCGGCATCCTGCCGGTGTCGGCCGTCGTCGGCAACCGCGACGTCCTCGGCGTGTTCCGTCCCGGCGAGCACGGCTCGACCTTCGGCGGCAATCCGCTCGCCGCGGCGGTCGGGTTGCGCGTGGTGGAGCTGCTCCGCACCGGCGAGTTCCAGGAACGTGCGACGACGCTGGGGCATCATCTCAAGGGTCTGCTCGACGAGCTGCTGGGCCACGGCCTGACCGAGGTGCGGGTGGCCGGCCTGTGGGCAGGGGTCGACGTCGAACCGTCGCGCGGCACCGGCCGCGAGGTCGCACAGAGGCTGCTGGCTCGCGGCGTGCTGGTCAAGGACACACACGGCCAGACCATCCGCATCGCACCGCCGCTCACGATTCAAGCCTCCGACCTGGGCTGGGCCGTCGAACAGCTCAAGCTCGTCCTCCAGGCGCCCTGACGGCCCGAGGGTGGCGACCAGTCCACGGCACCAGACGGGTGGGGTCCGAGAGCCACGCCTCAGACAGAACCGCCCGGCACGACGGCGACGCACGATAGAGCCCTTCCCCCGTCGCGATCCGCGGGCTGAGACAATCGTGGTCGTGAACATGACGCGCCCAGACCCATCGTGGAGGACCCTGATCGCGGCCACCAACGCCGTCTCCTTGGCCGGGATCCTGGGCGCCATGTACATGATCTACGGGTTGTTGCTGCCGACCTGGTTCGCGATGGTGGGGTGGAAGCTGTTCCGACTGGGAAGGGCGAACGGATCGGCCATCCCGCGGGTCGGCGTCCGATGATGCGGAGTCCGCGTTGGAGGACAGCGTCCGACCGGGGAGGGTGAGTCGCCTTGGAGCAGCACACGTTCACCGCTGAGCTCTGGCGATGGCCCGCCCAGGACGCATGGCGTTTCGTCACCGTGCCCGGCGACCTGGCGGAGGTCATCCGGATGACGTCGGGGCCGCCTCGGGGGTTCGGATCGGTGCGGGTCGAGGTCACGGTCGGTGGCACCACCTGGCACACCTCCGTGTTCCCGGATGCCAGCCGCGGCACCTTCGTTCTGCCGGTGAAGAAGGCCGTCAGGCATGCGGAGGATCTCGACGACGGAGACATGGTCGCCGTGTCGTTGCGGGTGCTGGGCTGAGCGGCGTCCAGATGTCCAGCCCAACCAGACGCCGCTCGGCTGTGCGCCAGTACGCGGCATCCATCTTGCGGTCGAACGGTTCGCGCATTGCGTCTCTCATCGGGCCCGACAAAGGGCCTGCCACGCCTTCGTGGGCAGCATCCGCAGACCATCACTCATCGCGCACTCAAGAAGTCACAATTGGAGTTCCTTTCGACCGGGGCGGGCGCCGACGGCGCCCGCCGGCGGCCCGCTCACCACTGTCGTCAAGGAACGGACCGGGAGCCCAACCCGGGGCGGGGCCTGACGAAAGGGGTGAGCGAGGTCGACCCCATAGACCTTCTCCAGGTGGACCAGGTCGAACATGCCGACCCGGGGCTTGAACACCGCGGGCGCTCCATCAGTGCCACGTTGGTGTGGTCCTGCTGGTAGACCACCTTCACGTCGAACCAGGCGTCCTCGTCGGCGCCTTCCGGCGTCCACGCCAGCGGCGAATCCGGCGATGAGCCTAACCACCCGGCGAAGTCGGCGAGCTTCGAGGCCTGCCCCGCGGGCGGGCTGTCGGCGAAGACGTAGATGCGCCACCGGCCGTCAGCCTGCGCCAGGTGGCCCAGGTGCACGGGATTGGAGTCACTGACCCGGACCACCGTGGCCGACTTGAACCGCTTTCCGATCGGGAATCCGGCGGCGAGCGACTGGTGGTTGTCGTCGCCGACCAGCATCGATGGCTTGTACTGGGTCATGAACCCGAAGGGGAACTCCGCGGTGCCCACGTAGAAGTCCTCCAGTTCGGAGGGGTGGCGAGTTCTTGTCGAGCGTGGCCTACCAACCTGAGGGCGCGTAGTCCTTCAGGAAGACGCCGAACAGGTCGTCGCCGGCCTGCCCGCGGACGATCGGGTCGTAGACCCGAGCGGCACCGTCGACCAGATCCAAGGGCGCATGGAAGCCCTCCTCGGCGAGCCGAACTTTCGTGGGGTGCGGGCGCTCGTCGGTGATCCAGCCGGTGTCGACGCTGGTCATCAGGATGCCGTCGGACTCGAACAGCTCCCGCGCGCTCGTCCGGGTCAGCATGTTGACCGCCGCCTTCGCCATGTTGGTGTGCGGATGGCCGGGACCCTTGTAGCCGCGCGCGAAGACCCCCTCCATCGCTGACACGTTGACCACGTACGCCCGGGCCGGACCACTCGCCACGCTTCTCGCCGCCTCTGCCAGGCGCGGCCGCAGGCGGCTGATGAGGATGAACGGCGCCGTCTCGTTGCAGAGCTGCACCTCGAGCATCTCGAGCGCGTCCACCTCGCCGACGCCCTGGACCCAGCTGTTCGAGTCGTGAAGGTCGGGAACGAGCCCTCCCGCGTCGATCGCTGAGCCATCGGCCAGACGCGCCAGCGACGACGAGCCCGGAGCCAGAGCCATGTCTGTCAGGCGCTGGGCGTGGCGGGCCGCGGCCTCGGCATCCGCGTGAGTGGCGGCAGAGCCGGTGACCGCGGCGTCCGCCGCCGCCAGCAGCGGGTGCGCCTTGACCGACTCGGCCAGCGCCAAAGGATGCAGGTCTCGTGTGTGCCCGAACGTCAGGAGTTCTGGGCCTTGGCCTTCGGGCCACAGTCCGTCCGGGACCGGGATCGACTCGGCGTCGACGAGGGGCGCGTACGAACCGGCCGAGCGTCGGACGGTCTGCGCCGCGTTGTTGATCAGGATGTCCAGCGGGCCCCGGGCGGCCACCGCGTCGGCCAATGCGATGACCTGGGACGGATCACGCAGGTCGATGCCGACCACATGCAGTCGATGCAGCCAGTCGGCGGCGTCAGGCATCGCCGCGAAACGTCGCACCGCGTCACGCGGGAACCGTGTCGTGATCGTGGTGTGGGCGCCATCGCGCAGCAGCCGGAGCGCGATGTGCATGCCGATCTTGGCCCGACCGCCGGTCAGCAGCGCTCGCTTGCCGACCAGATCCGTCCGCGCCCCGCGCTTGGTGTGACTCATGGCCGCACACGCGGGGCAGAGCTGATGGTAGAACGCGTCCACCAGCGTGTACCGCTGCTTGCATATGTAGCAGGGCCGGGCCTTCATGAGCGTCCCGGCCGTCGGCGCCTCGACGCCTGACGTGAGCGCCAGCCCCCGCGTCTCGTCATCGATGCGGTCGGGTGCCCCCGTGGCTGTCCCGGCGACGATCGCCTTGTCGTTGTCCTGGATCGCCGCTCGCCTGACGCCTCGGCGGTGGCGCTTGACCGCCTTGAACATGCTGCTGGTCGCCTGTCGGACGGCCACGAAGTCGGGGTGGGCCTCGTCGAGCTCGTGGATGATGCGCAAGACCCGCAATGTCACGGCCAGGTCGTCTGCGTCGACTCCGCTGCCGACCGCAGCCGAGGAGGGTGCTGGAATGGGCTCCGGCGCTGATGGAATCGACACGGCGCCCAGCGTACTCAGGGCTCGGCCGCGGGGCACTTCACAGCCCCGCATGGGCGTGGCAAGCCGGGGACGAAGAGCTGTCGACAGGCCCGAAACCGACGCTGCAACGCGCCGACCACACCGCACCCCAGCGAGAACGACAAGCCGAATTATCACAGACACCCCAGACCACCCGCAGCCCCACAAGCCGAAACTCCGGCCGAAAGTCACACGAAGCCCGCACACCAGCCACACCCGCCCGATCACGACGGCCACCCCCGGCACCCGTCAGCGGACACAACCCAGAGACGGGACACAGGCGAGCCCTCCACAGCCTCAGGAGACCACGATTCCCCATGGGGAACCCGTGGGGAATCAGCCCCACCAACCCCGCAAGAAACCCCTCCCCCCGACAGCCACCCGGACCACTCCACCGGCATCAGCCCTTGCCACAAGAAGACCCAGCCCCAGAGACAGAGAATCGGCGAGAGGCTTTCGCCTCCCGCCGATTCCCTACATTTGCCCTAATCAGAGGCACTTTTGTGCGCGAGAGAGGAGTTGAAGCTCTCTTCCGTCAGCCGACAATAGCCCCCTGGCAAGGCCTTATGGCCTTCAATTGACATTTCGTCACCTTGTCGTGGGGAATGCGTGGGGAATCGCACTGAACCTTGCAACCTCGCGGATCTCGCGTCCAGGACTGCGCTCCAGCATAGGCGGCCGGGGCCAGAGGGTGATCCTCGAGGCGCGGCACGACAGCGTGTTCGGCCGCCGGCTCTCGGGCTTCATCGGCCACTACTCGGGCTCCACGCTGGGTGTTCTTCAGTTCGAACTTTCGACGTTGTCGTGGTGATCGCAGCGAGCGCGTGGATCACGGTCTTCATGGTCAGCGGGCCACGGAGGGGACGAGCATCGGCGCGCCGACAGCCGGCGTTCCTGGGCGATGGCCTTTTCGGCGGAGCCCGTCTCCCAACGCGAGTGGTCGGTCTGGACTCGGATGGCGCTTTCGAGAGCATCGAGGGCGGTATCGGTGATGGTGGCACCGGGCTGAGTGGCCTGGAGGATGAGGTCGGCGGCGCCGGTGACGCGCTGGCCGGTGCTGCGGAGTATCTCGATGAGGTCACGGTGGTCGGTCACGGCGTGAGCAGCACCTGCCGATTCACTCCCAGGACTTCGCGGAAGGGTTCCATTGTCCCACTGCCGTCTCCGACAGCACGGGGTCGGCGAAGCCTGCGACCGCTGCGAGCACGTCGGCGAACGCCGCGGGAAGTTCATGCTCGCGGTGGGATCGTGTGCGCCATGCGCGCCACCTCTGCTGGGCCCAATCGCCCATCGGCGCGAGCGCGGGCAGAAGAGGCGTGGACGCCACGTTCCGGTACTCGGCCACGGTCTTCACCGACGCTCGAAACTCGGCCGCGCCGACCGGATGAAGTCGGGTCAACACGTACACGTCCGCGAAGTCACGCCAGCGGGTGTTGGCGATACCGCGGTCGATTGCGGTGACGACCTTCTCCGCGAGCACCATCGTCAGCGGGTAGCCCAGCAGCGTCACCGGCGGGAGCCCGAGGGGCAGGACGCGGGGGGAGGTCTACAAGACGAGGTGCGGGCCAGATCGGGTCGCCGAAGTTCACGTCGATCCCGACAGTAAGCCGTGCGGTGCCCAGCGTCGCGGTGAGCTTGACCCGCACTCCCGCGTACTCGTCTTCCTCACGGATCGTCATCGCTGTGACGCTGGCCAGGTCGAACGCGAGCCCGTCGTCGACCTCCAACGCCGCGATGATGCGAACGCGCTCGGCGACCTCCTCTGGGTCGCCGATAAGCCTGGTGGCTTGCAGGTCGATGTCTTTGGTCGGGCGGCGCGCAGCGAACGCGGCCAGCAGGACGCCGCCCTTCAGCACGAAGTCATCGCGGTGCTCCGAGAGTGCGATGCGCGCCAGCAACCCTTCGAGGGCATACAGGGTCATCAGCTCCTGAACGTCTCCGCCGGCCTGTCGGGCGAGCCTGCGGATGGCGATGCTCGCGTCGCCCGCCGGTGTGCCGTGCTGCGGGCTCGGGGTCACAGCAGCACTTCCAGCGCCGACTGAACCGCGGGACGCGCCTTCGGGAAGGAGTCAGCCAGCGCCAGTAGCGCGCCGGGACTGTTCCCCCTGCCACGCACCCACCGCTTGAGCGCACCGATGGCGAGGTCGCTGCCCCATACGTGCCGCAGCCGGAACAGGTCGATCAGGGTGCGCTCCCCCGAGAACAGGCCGATGGACAGCCCGAGCGGCAACTCATACTCGAGGCGCCCGATGCCGAAGGTGTCGGGATCGAAGCGGTGCCAGGCAATCGGCGCATGCTGGAGGGTGACCGGCTGCGTGCCGCGCGGGATGGCGATGTCACTGCGGGCGGGGATCTCATCTGTCAGCTCGTGCAGCGACAGCGCGGTGAGCAGGCACAACGTCGCGTCGGGTTTCTTCGCGGCGACCGCCATCCACGCGGCGGTCGTGTCATCCGTGAGCCCCGCCCGCAGGAATAGACCCGGGGCGATGCGCTCAAACTCCCCCGACTCGATCAGCCGGTCAAGACCATGTCGGGTGAGCCCCTGCGCGGCCAAGTCGTCGTAGCGCAGCAGGTCAGGAAGCATCGCAGTGTCCATCATCACCTCACGTTCGACAGAATCAGATACAGATACATCATACCTGTGATGGTTTCCGATGACAGCACACGCATTTCGAGTCGTTGACCGCCCAATCGGTGTGCGGGTCTACGCCGAAGCAGCCGACGCCCGCATCGGGCACCTTCGCACCAAGAACACCCACCACGAAATCGACCTGATCGTAGAAGCGGCAGACCGATCCACAATCGCGATCGAGGTCAAACTCACCGACACCATCAGACCCGCCAACGTCAAGCACCTCAACTGGCTCGACCAACAACTCGGCGACTGCCTCGTCGACCAGATGATCATCCACACCCGCAGACACGCCTACCGCCGCCCCGACGGCATCGCCGTCGTCCCCCTCGCACTCCTCGGGCCCTGAACCACCCAGCACCCCCGTCGACATAACCCGAACCCAGGCGCTACCGAGCGGAGGGGCATCCCCAACGCCGCAAAGAACCTGACAAGCGAGTCCTCTACAAGGGGCCCTCCCCCTCCTCGCCCTCCGCGACTTGACCGAGGTCGGCAGGTTCACACCCCGCGCGAAACTCTGGCCGCGGCGGTTGTGGCTCCACCCGCACGGCGGCAGCGGCGCGTCGTCGCAGGTGACGAGCTGATGTCGCCGTCGGGCAGTCAACGCTCATGACATCGGATTCTCTGGATAATCCGATGGAATAGCCGACAGGCGCTGGTCTCCTCGTCGAAGAGCAACTCGCCGCCGCCTGCCCTCCGGCTCGTCGACTCCTCAGGGGTAGCACTGATCGTTCTCGGTGAGGACATACCGGCTATCCAGACGCGAGTACGAAATCGCCCGATGGGCGCTCGGCCACGGCCAGGATGTGATGGATCAGCCGCGGGCCACGTCCGACACGTTCTCTCGGATGCTGTTGCTGGCCGGGTTGGCCGACCATGAGGGTTGAGGTACACAAGTTTGGCGCCAACCTTCTATGCCGATGGAAGGGAGCGGGATGACCGCAACCGACACACTGGATCGTGAGGAACGACGGGTACCTGATCCTCGCCCGCTGCACCAGCCCGGCCTCAGTGGCGTCCGATGCTGATACCAACACCCCTGCGACGATCGACGGCCTTCACGCTCTCGATCAGCACCAGCAATCCGACGCCGGTGGCCGCTGCGATCATCAGATCGACCGCGCCCAGCGGCTCCAGCCTCAGGAAAACGCCCAGCGGCGTGTAGAGCGCTGCCAACTGCAGTGCCAGGACCAGTGCGGCGATCCACAGCAGCAGCGTGTTGGAGCGCCACCCGATCGTGGTGAGCGAGTCGTGGTGGGACCGGGTGGCGAAGGCCTGCCCGATCTGCAGGAACGCCAGGGTGGTGAACAGCATCGACTGCCACGCCGGGTTGCCGGTTTCGTGGTACCAGAGACCGATCCCCAGCGCCACGAAGCCGATGACCAAGCCGATCCACACGGTCCGGCGGCCCAGGCCACCCGTCCAGAGACTCCCGCCTGGCACATGCGGAGGCCTGCGCATCACCGTGGACTCGGCAGGCTCCTTGCCCATCGCGAGGCCCAGCAAGCCGTCGGTCATGAGGTTGAGCCAGAGCAGCTGCAGCGGGAGCAGGGCCACGGCCGCCGTCCCATCGAAGGGGAGGAGGAGGAACGGGATGGGCCATCCGACCATGACGATGATCTTGCCGAGGTTTCCGGCCACGGCGAACGAGACGAACCGGCGCAGGTTGTCGTAGATGACCCTGCCCTCCTCGACGGCGGCGATGATGGTGGCGAAGTTGTCGTCGCGCAGCACCATGTCCGAGGCCTCCTTCGAGACGTCGGTGCCGGTGATGCCCATGGCCACGCCGATGTCGGACTTCTTCAGCGCGGGTGCGTCGTTGACGCCGTCGCCCGTCATGGCCACGATCTGGCCGTGACGCTGCAGCGAGTCAACCAGGCGGAGCTTGTGCTCGGGCGAGACGCGGGCGAACACGTTCACCGTCCTGCTGGCGTGATCGAACTCCTCGGCGTCAAGGCGGTCCAGCTCGACGCCGGTCAGCACGCCCCCGTCGCGCCCGATACCGAGCTCGCGGGCGATTGCCTGCGCGGTCAGGGGGTGGTCGCCTGTGATCATGACCGGCCGGATGCCCGCGCCCTGGCAGATGGCAACGGCAGCGGCCACCTCGGGCCGCGGGGGATCGATGATGCCGACGACACCCAGCAGGACGAGGTCGGTCTCAGGGTCGGCCGGCGTGCTGCCCGGAGGAACGAGCCGCACGGCGAGGCCCAGCACCCGCTGGCCACGGGAGGCCAGGTCCTTGTTAGTGTCCTCGACCCAGTCGCGTGCCGCATCGTCGAAGGTCCGGATGGCGCCGTCCGCGAACACTCCCGTGGCGCGCGTGACGAGCCCGTCGACGGCTCCCTTGACGAAGATGAGATCAAGGTCCTGTGGCAGCTGTGCGAGTTCAGGCACCCGCCCGGCCAGCGCCGCGTGCCGGGTGCTCATGCGTTTGCGCTCGGAATCGAACGGCAACTCCCCGATCCTCGCCATGACCGTGCGCAACGACGCGACGTCGATCCCACCGGCCTGGGCGGCCTCGAGCAGGCAGGCCTCAGTGGGGTCGCCGATTGTCTCGATCCCCTCACCGTCGACGTGGCGAAGTTCGGCATTGTTGCACAGCGCCCCGGCCGCCAAGGCGACAAGGGCCGCATCCGACGGCGAGCCGCCACCCGGAGTCCAGGCGCCGTCGGGCAGGACGAGCGCCGAGACCGTCATCTTGTTCTGGGTGAGGGTGCCCGTCTTGTCCGAGCAGATGGTGGTGACCGAGCCCAGCGTCTCTACCGCAGGCAGTTTGCGCACCAGCGCGTTGCGCCGCAACATCCGCTGTGCACCCACAGCCAGCGTGAAAGTCACGACGGCCGGTAGACCCTCTGGGATGACCGCAACTGCCACCGAGATGGCGGTGAGAACGAGGTTGCTCCACGTCTCGCCGGCTAGCGCGCCAAGGAGCGCAACCACACCGGCGGTGACCACGCCCAGGACGGCCAACTGTTTGCCGACATGGTCGAGGCGCGCCTGGAGCGGGGTCTGCTCCGTCGTGACCCCTTGGAGCAGGTCGGCGATTCTGCCCAGCTGCGTGCCCATGCCGGTGGCGATGACCAGGCCCACTCCGCGGCCGTAGGTGACCTCGGTGCCGGAGAATGCCATGTTGATGCGATCCCCGACGGGAAGGTCTGCACCGGCCAGTGGTGCGGTGTTCTTGTCCACGGCCTCGGACTCGCCGGTCAGGGCAGCCTCCTGGATCCTCAGGGAGACCACCTCCACGAGTCGTAGATCGGCGGGGACAACGGTGCCTGCGTCCAGTTGGATAACGTCGCCCGGCACCAGCTGCCTGGCCGGCACTGAGACCGTGACGCCGTCGCGCAGCACCCGCACGGTGGGGACCGTCATCTGGCGAAGCGCGGCGATCGCCTTCTCCGCGCGGTACTCCTGGAAGAAGCCGAGCAGCGCGAACAGAAGCACGATCCCGCCGATGGCACCGGCCTCCAAGAACTTGCCGAGGATGAGCGACAAGACCGTGGCCGCGATGAGGATCAGCACCATCACCGAGGTGAACTGCTCCCACAGGATCTTCCAGGCCGGCTTGCCGCCACGGTCTACCAGTTCGTTGGTGCCGAAGCGCTCCAAGCGCTTCTCGGCCACCGCCGTCGAAATCCCGGAGGCCTGGGAGCCCGTCCGCGCCAGAGCGTCCTCCACACTGATCACATGCCAGGAGGGATCAGTCTCGACGGGGCTGTCAGCGGCGAGATTCTCTATGGACAAGTCTGTCTCCCGGTGTGAGGTGCATAGAAAGGAAGTACGTCGAGTCCCGCCAGATGGCCGATCCCACGGGCTTGCGCCGTACTGAGGTCGGACCCGCTTCGGGATACTCCCTCTCCGGACGACCTCGAGGAACTCGCCCGTGGGAGCAGCCGCAATGAGAGCGCCCCGGACCCGGGCGGCGAGGAGCCCTCAGTGGGATCGATGCCAGTTGGAGAAGGCGGAGAGCAGCGCAGCGCCTGTTACCGCTTCGGCTATCCAGTGTTCTGCAGCCCGGCCGCTGCTCCGTTCACGGTGGTCAACAGGACCCGAGTCCACAGATCCGGGTCCTCCTGCGAGGGGGCGTCGTCTCCTGGAGCAGCCTCGCGCATGACGCGCAGTGCGCGCAACTGGAGGTGGCTGAGCGCGTCGATGGACGGGGCCCGCAGAGCAATCCGCGTACCGAGCCGGGGCTTGCGCTCCAGCAACTCCTCCTGTTCGAGGATCGCCAGCACCAGGCTGCGCGTCATTTCGAACTCCTCCAGCACCGCGCTTGTGACGCCCTCGTGCCCGCCGAGCGCGAGGAACGACTTCGCCAGGCGCGGGTTCGCCTTCGCGAGGCTCATCTCGGCGATGTCGATCATACTGGCGAACAGCGGCCATTGACTGTAGGCCGCGCGCAACCGGTGGAGGTCTCCCACAGCGGCGAGTCCTGAGCCCAGCCCGAACCAGCCGGGCACGTTTGCCCTGATTTGGGACCAGGCGAACACCCAGGGGATGGCCCGGAAGTCACGGAGATCCCTACCCTTCTCGGCGCCGCTTCGCCGCGCCGGGCGGGACCCGAGCCGCAGCCGGCCCAACTCCTCAAGCGGGCTCGACTCAGCGACGACGTCGGCGAAACCAGGCATGCGCACAAAGCTGAGGTAGGTCTCGCGGGAAGTCCGCTCCACGGTCGTCGCGACATCGTCGAATTCCTCAGCGGCGGCACGGTTGCGGTGCACCACGTCGTCGGTGTCTGCGAGCAGCACCGCCGACGTGAGTCGTTCCAGGTGCGCCTGGGCCAGGGTCACGTCCGCGTATCGCGCGAAGATGACCTCGCCCTGCTCGGTGACCTTGAACCGGCCGGAGACCGAGCCCGGCGGCTGGGCCAGGATGGCCCGGTGGACAGGGCCTCCACCACGGCCCAGGGATCCGCCTCGGCCGTGGAACAGCGTGAGCTGGATGTCGTTGCGCTGTGCCCACTCCACGATCTCGGTCTGCGCCCGGTAGAGAGTCAGGGTCGCGCTGGCCGGTCCGACGTCCTTGGCCGAGTCCGAGTAGCCGACCATCACCTCGACGTGCCGGTCCACGTCGTCGAGCCAGCTGCGGGTGCTCTCCAGCGTGAGCCAGTCCTCAAGGACGCCGACGGCCCCGTGCAGGTCGGCTCCGGTTTCGAACAGCGGCACCACGTCCAATCTGAGGTCGCCCTCCCCTACCGCGAGGCGGGCAAGTGCGCGCACTGCGACGAGGTGCTGAGCGTGCTGGGTGAAGCTCACCACGTGACGGCCACAGGACTGGGTCCCCCAGCGCTCCTGAATCCAGGACATGACCCGAAGCGTGTCGAGCACTTCTCGGGTGGCGTCGCTGAGCGCGCGGACGTGGGCCGGCCACCCGTTGACCGCGAGCGAGTCGAGTAGTTGCAGCCGGGTGGGGCCAGCGGGCGCTTCTGGGTCCCAGTCGAGCTGCCCCAGCAGTTCGTCGAGTACCGCCCGGTGGACATCGCTGTGTTGGCGCACCTCTAGGTCGGCCAAGTGAAAGCCGAAAGTCTCGGCCAGCCACACCAGATGCTGGAGTTCTCCGAAAGCCGCCCGCGTGTCTCCCGCCCGCTCCAGGGAGGTCTGGACCATCGTGAGGTCAGCCACCAGCTCAACGGGCTCGCGGTAGGCAAGATCGATCCGGCCCTCCCGCGTGGCGGTGAGCCTGGTGGCGACAAAGAGCAGTTTCTGCCGGTGCGGTTCTCCCGGAGAGGACTTGCGGATCGATTGGAAGATCTCCGGCGCCGTGACCGCATCACGGGCCAGCGCATTGGCCAGCTCGGGCGACGGGGGGCTGGCCTCCTCGCTCATCGTGAGGGTGCGGGCGACGCGTTCCGCCGCGGTGGTGAGCGCCGTAAGGATACATTCCGCCTGGATGGTCATGGTCTGCCGGGTGACCTCGGCTGTGACGAACGGGTTACCGTCACGGTCACCGCCCACCCAGGAACCGAACCGCAGGAAGCCGGGAACCGACGGGCGACACCGGCCCGGCTCCCCGTCGGCGATCGCGGACTCGACAGTGCGGTACAACCGTGGCACCGCTTGAAACAGCGTCTGGTCGAACACGGACATCACGGTGCGAACCTCGTCCGAGGGTTGTGGTGGTGCGGTGCGCAGGGGGGAGGTTCGGCTGAGGATGTCGATCTCCTCCAGCATCCGGCGCTGAGCAAAATCCCGCTCTTGTGAGCCGGAGCTCGGATCGTCGTAGCGGTCCAGTTGTTCGGCGATCCGGTGTAGGGCTGAGGAGACAGCGCGCCTGCGAGCTTCCGTGGGGTGTGCGGTCAGCACCGGATGGATGCGGAGGTTCTTCACCCGAGCCGCCGCGGGGCCGAGTGCAGCCACCGCCGGCCACACGTCCGGCGCAGTGCCCGCCACCTCGGAGTGTGTCCCGCGAATGAGCCTGGAGCGGTACCGCTCCTCGCTGAGGTTGATCAGGTGGAAGTGAACGGTCAGGGCCTGCGCGAGTTGAAGCGCCTGAGTAGCGGTCAGTGCCCCGACGATCCGGCCAGGCTCCTCGGGGTCGCCGCCATCGGCGGCCCGTGCCGCAGAGTCCTGCACTTGCCGCATAAGCGTGGCGAGCGCGCCGGCTCCCCACTCGTGGAGCACCTGCTCATGCAGTTGTGTGAGGATGTCGATGTCGGCTTCCAGGAGCCGGTCAAGACCGTACGGATCCTGGTCCAGGTGGATCGCCTCGGCAAGGGGATTGATCATTGGTACCTCTCTATTTCGTGAATGAAGAATCGGGTATCATGCTCCACTATGGCACCTGGCGACTGGACCTTTCTCTCCAATTACGGCCACGTCCTCGTGGCCCTGGCCAGAACCCCTACTGCGCGGATGCGAGACATCGCGCAGCAGGTGGGTATCACTGAACGCGCCGTGCAGCAGATCGTCGGTGAGTTGGTGACGCAGGGTTACGTGATCAAGGAAAAGTCGGGACGGCGAAATGAGTATCGCCTGGCTCCCGACACCCACCTGCGCCACAACCTGGAGCGCGGCGTCAGGGTCGCCGACTTCGTGGCGATGGTGAGCGGGGCTGGTGAAGCGAATGTGACTCGCGGGACGCCGAACAGGGCGAAGAGTTGACTTACCCATGCCCCCATCTCTCGCGATCGGGCGTTGCGGTCGGTCTGCCCCCGCCTCGCACTGGACTTGCTACTGCTCCTAGTTTCCGGAATTGCAATTCGCGTGTCAAGTCGCTATTATTCTGACCATGGACGAGGACTTCTTCGGCGATCTCATCGCTGCGAACCAGCGCTACGCGAGGTCCGGACCCCGCCCCTTCGACGGCATCGCACACGCAGGGATCGCCATCGTGACATGCATGGACTCACGCCTGGAGCCCTTGGAGATGCTGGGCCTGACACTGGGCGAGGCCAAGATCATGCGCACGCCTGGGGGCCATGTCACAGTGGACGCGCTCACCGGATGCGTGTTGGCCGCACACCTTCTCAACGTGGACCGCATCCTGATCGTCCAACACACCCGCTGTGCCATGGCCAGCGGGGACGACGATGCGATCCGTCGGCGCGTGTCGGAGACGACCGGTGCGGACCTCGGCACCCTGCCCATCGGGGCGGACCCGGACCAGCATGGCCGGATACACGCCGATGTCGCACTGCTGCGGCAGCACCCGTTGCTCTCTGACCGGATTAGGGTCGGAGGCTTCCTGTACGACGTTGAGACCAGCCTCCTGGAACAGATCGCATGAGCGCCCCCCCTGCTCAGGGCAGCTCCAGCGAGGCTTACGCAGGGACCGCTCGTTTTCCGATGCCAGCACTGCTGGTCTTGGAGGACGGGCGGTTCTTCTGCGGCACGTCGTTCGGTGCCGCTGGAGAGACTTTCGGGGAGGCCGTCTTCTCCACAGGCATGACGGGCTACCAGGAGACTCTCACCGATCCCAGCTACCACCGCCAGGTCCTGATCGCGACGGCTCCCCACATCGGCAACACCGGATGGAACGAGCAGGACAATGAGTCGCGCAGGATCTGGGTGGCCGGTTACGTGGTCCGCGACCCTTCACGGATCCACTCGAGTTGGCGCGCCAACGGCTCCCTGGACGACGAACTGCGGCGGCAAGGGATCGTCGGCATCGCCGACCTCGACACGCGGGCGCTGACGCGCCACATCCGTGACAACGGCGCGATGCGGGTGGGCGTCTCCACGATCGAGACCGACCCCCAACAACTGCTTGCGCGGGTGTTGGAGACGCAGCCCATGCTGGGGGCGGACCTCGTGGCCGATGTCACAGTGGCTTCGAAGCAGGTCGTCCCGGCAGTGGGCAGGAAGCGCTTCACAGTCGCCGCGATCGATCTCGGCATCAAGGACATGACTGCCACCCGGCTCGCCCAGCGAGGAATCGAGGTGCACGTCCTGCCTGCTGCGAGCACCCTCGACGACATCACCGCAGTGGGTCCCGATGGAGTCTTCTTCTCCAACGGGCCCGGCGACCCGGCGGCAGCCGGGCGTGCGGTGGACCTTCTCACCGAGATTCTGGATGCGGGGCTGCCCTACTTCGGGATCTGCTTCGGCAACCAGATCTTCGGTCGCGCACTCGGCTTCGGCACCTACAAGCTGAAGTACGGCCATCGCGGCATCAACCAGCCGGTGATGGACCTGGCCAGGGGCACGGTGGAGATCACCGCCCAGAACCACGGCTTCGCCGTCGATGCCCCTCTGGGCCAGTCCGTGTCCACCCGCTGGGGAACCGCACGAGTTTCCCACGTCTGTCTCAACGACGATGTGGTCGAGGGCCTGGAGTTGCGTGACTCTTCCGGCCGACTGACTGCCTTCGCTGTTCAGTATCACCCGGAGGCAGCCGCCGGACCGCACGACGCCGACTACCTGTTCGACCGCTTCGTCGACGTCATGGCAGGAAGGGACGCCTGATGCCCCGTCGCACCGACATCTCCTCGATCATGGTGATCGGCTCCGGGCCGATCGTCATCGGGCAGGCGTGCGAGTTCGACTACTCCGGCACGCAGGCCTGCCGCGTGTTGCGCGAGGAGGGGTTCCGGGTGATCCTGGTCAACTCCAACCCGGCCACCATCATGACGGACCCCGAGTACGCCGACGCAACTTACATAGAACCGATCAGGCCCGAGTACCTCGAACAGATCATCGCCGCGGAGCGCCCCGACGCGCTGCTCGCGACGCTTGGAGGCCAGACCGCACTCAACGCCGCCATGACCCTGTTCAAGAACGGGGTGCTCGACCGCTACGGTGTCGAACTCATCGGCGCCTCCGTCGACGCCATCGAAAAGGCGGAGAACAGGCTGGAGTTCAACCAGATCGTCACCTCACTCAAGGTGCCCGGCGCTGACGCCGGTGTGGCACGCTCGCGAATCTGCCAGGTCATGGACGAAGTCCTTGCCGCCGCGGGGATCCTCGGATACCCCATCGTGGTCCGGCCGAGCTTCACCATGGGCGGGCTCGGCTCCGGCATCGCCTACAACCAGGAGGAACTGATCCGGATCGCCGGGGCAGGACTTTCGGCGTCGCCGGTCACCGAGGTGCTGATCGAGGAGTCGATCATCGGCTGGAAAGAGTTCGAACTCGAAGTCATGCGCGACGGATCGGACAACGTCGTGATCGTGTGCTCCATCGAGAACCTAGACCCCATGGGCGTGCACACCGGGGACTCCATCACAGTGGCCCCCGCCATGACGCTCACAGACAGGGAGTACCAGGCCATGCGCGACGTGGCCATCGCGGTGACCAGGGCGGTCGGCGTCGAAACTGGCGGCTGCAACGTCCAGTTCGCACTCAACCCTGTCGACGGGCGGCTGATAGTGGTGGAGATGAACCCGCGGGTCTCCCGATCCTCGGCGCTGGCCTCGAAGGCCACCGGCTTCCCGATCGCGAAGATCGCAGCGAAGGTGGCGGTGGGCTACACCCTCGACGAGATCCCCAACGACATCACCGGCGAGACGCCCGCCTCGTTCGAACCGTCGCTGGATTACGTCGTGGTCAAGTGCCCGCGCTTCGCGTTCGAGAAGTTCCCAACCGCTGACAGCACCCTCACCACGCACATGAAGTCAGTGGGCGAGGCCATGGCCATCGGCCGAAGCTTCACCGAAGCACTCGGCAAGGCTCTGCGCTCGCTGGAGGACCCGGCGGCTCTCTTCGACTTCACTCGCCCGATCATCGAGAGCGTGGACGAGCTGCTGCGCCGCATCGCCCGACCGCACGACCACCGCCTCGCCCTCATCATGCAGGCGCTTCGTGCCGGCGCCACCTCGGCACAGGTGGTAGAAGCAACCCGGATCGATCCGTGGTTCGTCGACCAGCTGCAGCTGATCCGCGAGACGGCCGACCAGGTGTGCTCGGCCCCAGAGCTGACGGGCGGGCTCATGCGGCTCTCCAAGCGACACGGCCTCTCCGACGATCAGATCGCCGACCTGCGCAATCTCAGCCCTGACGTTGTCCGTGGCCTCCGCTGGGCGTTCGGCATCCGGCCCGTGTACAAGACGGTCGACACCTGTGCCGCCGAGTTCGCGGCCCGGACGCCGTACCACTACTCCAGCTACGACGAGGAGACCGAGGTCGAGCCCCGCGCCCGGCCCGCCGTCATTATCCTGGGCAGCGGTCCCAACCGAATCGGGCAAGGCATCGAGTTCGACTACTCGTGCGTGCACGCGGCCATGGCGTTGCGGGACGCCGGCTACGAGACGGTGATGGTCAACTGCAACCCCGAGACGGTCTCGACCGACTACGACACCACCGACCGGCTGTACTTCGAACCCCTGACGCTGGAGGACGTGCTGGAGGTGGTCCATGCCGAGCTCGCGGCCGGGCCCGTGGCGGGCGTCCTCGTGCAGCTGGGCGGGCAGACGCCGCTCAAGCTCGCACAGGCGCTCAAAGACCGCGGAGTCCACATCGTGGGCACGTCGCCAGAGGCCATCCACCTGGCGGAGGATCGCGGAGAATTCGGCGCCCTCCTCAGCGCCGCGGGCCTGCTGTCCCCCCAGCACGGCACGGCCGTCTCCGCCGGACAGGCGCTGGCGGTCGCCCACACGATCGGTTACCCCGTGCTGGTTCGTCCCAGCTACGTGCTGGGCGGGCGCGGCATGGAGATCGTCTACGACGACGCCTCACTGGTGAGCTACATCCAACGCGCAACCGAGATCGACCCCTCGCACCCCGTGCTCGTGGACCGGTTTCTCGACGACGCGATCGAGATCGACATCGATGCGCTCTTCGACGGGGCGGAGCTCTACATCGGCGGCGTGATGGAACACATCGAGGAGGCCGGCATCCACTCCGGCGACTCGGCGTGCACCCTTCCTCCGATTACCCTCGGTACCGAGACCATCGACCAGATTCGCAGCTCCACCGAGATCATCGCCAAACGGATCGGGGTGAAGGGCCTGATCAACATTCAGTACGCGCTGCTCGGCGATGTGCTCTACGTGCTTGAGGCCAACCCGCGGTCATCGCGGACCGTGCCCTTCGTCTCGAAAGCCACCGGCACGCCGCTGGCCAAGGCCGCAGCCCGCATCTCACTCGGCGCGATGATCGCCGAACTCCGCTCAGAGGGAATGCTCCGATCCGGGGGAGACGGCGCGACGGCGCTCGCGTCGGCACCGATCGCCGTGAAGGAAGCCGTGTTGCCCTTCAACCGGTTCCGCAGCCCCGAGGGCGTCGGCGTCGATCCGCTGCTCGGCCCGGAGATGAGATCCACAGGCGAGGTCATGGGGCTCGATGCGGCCTTTGGCCCCGCCTTTGCCAAGAGCCAGGCCGCGTCGTTCTCCGCTCTTCCCACGACTGGGACGGTGTTCGTCTCGGTGGCGAATCGCGACAAGCGGCACGCGATCTTCCCGATCAAGAGGCTCGCCGACCTCGGGTTCCGGATCCTGGCCACCGAGGGCACGGCACAGGTGCTGCGTCGCCACGATGTTGCGGTCACTGTGCTCCGGAAAGCGTCGCAAGGTCCAGGTCCCAACGGTGAGCTGACGGTGGTGCAGGCCATCGCGGCAGGCGAGATCGACCTCGTGGTCAACACGCCGCACGGCCACTCGCTCCATGGCAGCCCCCGACAGGACGGCTGGGAGATTCGCGGCGCGACCATCCGCGCCGGCGTGCCTTGCGTCACCACGACCCAGGCCCTCGCGGCGTGCGTGCAGGGCGTCGAATCCCTGCGCCAAGGAACCCCGGGGGTGCGTTCGCTGCAGTCCTGGAACGCCGCGATTCAAGCTGATCTCCCCTGATCCGTGGCCCGCTCCGTCCCAGCGCCACTGGGCAGTGGGGTTGGGCGCTGTGGGGTAGTGCCGGTGAGCGCCACCGGTGGTCGGGTGACGCTCACCGGCTGTGGCTCATGCGGTGGCGGTGTGTTCGCGCATGTTGGTGCCGCCGGTCTCGATCCTGATGGTGTTGTGGACGACGCGGTTCATGATCGCGGCAGCGTGGACACCGGAGCCGAGCCCGTGGTGCCAGTCCTTCTTCGCGTACTGGGTGCAGAACACGGTTCAGACGGCGTCATAGCGGCGCTCGAGGAGTACCACGAGCATGCTGCGGGTGCTCTCGTCGGGGCAATCCGCTGGACCACTGGCTCAACGAGCGACTCGGTGGGTGTCTGTTGCCCGGCCAGCGATTGACGTGCTGGGCCTGGTTGGCGCCGCTCAACTCCCGAAGAGTCTTCCCCAGCCGGGAATCTCAAGGTTGGAGAGCTGCTCCCCGAAGCCAGTGATGTCCTCTCCTAATCCGGCGACCTGCTCGGTTGCCCCCGCAGCAATATCGCTTGCCCCGCCGGCCAGGTCAGCGGCCCCGGCGGTGAGGTCCTCGAGACCGCCGGTGAAGCCTTCCAGGTCGATCGAGCCGGCAAGGGCATCAAAATCGACACCCGCGGTCAGGGCTTCGGCGAGGAGCGGGGCGGCGACGGCGCTGATGGCCGCGCCCCCCGCGACGGCGATCAGGAGCCCTCCTGTCGCACCGGCAGCGGCCACCCCGACCCTCTGCCCGGTCATGGCGGCGCCGGGTCGAGGGGTGCGGGCGAGGATCCCGGCCAGTAAGCCGGGCCGAGCGGCTTCGGCGCGGGTGGCGGTGCGGGCAAGGTCGGCCGGTTGCGATGTGCGCGGCTGCTCGCCACGAGGTAATTCGATGCCAAGGCGCGTGTGGAGCTGGCCGCGCTCTGCGGGAGTGAGGCGTGCGAACACGTCTGCATGGATCCGCTCCAGCTGGGTGGGTTCGGCGGTGCGGAGCAGGTACTCGTAGCGAGCCACCGCGGCACGCTCGGCCGTGTGGTGATCCGGCGGCGGTGGGGTCAGTCCAACCGAACTCGAGGGTGCTGCCTGGGTCGCGGCGGGCGGTGCGACCGGCGGCTGCGCGGATGCCGCTGCCGTGGGGGCTGGCGCGTTGCCGATGAGCGTGTTCACGGTACCCCGCAGCCTGCTCTTCCAGTCTCGGGGCTCGTTGCCGGGAGCCTGCGCTGGGGCCGGGGTCTTATTGAGAGCCTGGGAAGCCAGGCCGCTGAGGAGGTCGAACAAGTTCATGAGCGTTCCCTTCGGTGCGGGCGGGTGATGCGGCTATCGGCGGAGCGCGGCGGGTGAGCCGTGCTCCGGTCGTGGCGTCTGGTACTGGGCGGTGGAGTGTCGTCGACGGTTCGGCCAACCAGTTCTCAGAGCCGGCGGGTTTGCCTTCTCAGACTGGCTGAGGGATGGTGTGTCGGGTCGCCGCGGGTGTGGCTTCTCGATCGCAGCGGCAGGTGTCCCGGTCAGTCGACGGAGCGATCGTTCCGGCTCCCAGCGGGCACAAGTGCACGGCGGCGGAAGAGCGGCTCGACGGCGGCAAGTTCCTCGTCGGTGGCGATCCGGAACGCCCCTGCCGCCTCGGCCTGCACTTCGCGTCGGCCTTGGCCGCGGGTGGCGCGGAGGCTTGCGACGATAGACACAGTGATGATGGTCGCGACGACGGCGAGGCTGATTGTCGTGGGAATGTAGAGCACATCTAGGAGCAGCATCTTGATGCCCACCCAGATCAGGACGAACGAGAGTCCGATCTTGAGGTAGACGAACCGATGGATCAGGTCCGCGAGGAGGAAGTACATCGCCCGCAGTCCCAGGATCGCGAACGCGTTGGCGGTGAACACCAGGAACGGTTCGCTGGTCACGGCGAAGATCGCCGGGATCGAGTCCACCGCGAAGATAATGTCAGTGATCTCCACCAGCACCAGCACCGCCAGCAGCGGCGTCGCCACCACAACCCCCGCCTTGCGGACCAGGAACTTCTGCCCGTGGTACGCGTCTGTCATCGGCACGAACCTGCGGAACACCTTGAGGATGCGGGACTTCTCAGGATGGACGTGCTCGTTGCGTGAGCGGAACATCCGCCAGCCGGTGTAGATGAGGAACGCCGCGAAGACATATAGGACCCACGAGAAGTTCTCGATCAGCGCGGCGCCTGCGGCAATGAAGATCCCGCGGAAGACCAGCGCACCGAGGACGCCGAGGAACAGCACCCGGTGTTGAAGCTCGCGGGGGACCGCGAAGGCGGCGAAGATGATCGCCCAGATGAACACGTTGTCGACGGCGAGGGATTTCTCGATCAGATAACCGGCGAAATACTGCTGCCCGAACTCCGCCCCCCACAGCGCCCACACCAGCACACCGAACGCGACACCGATCGTCACCCACACAACCGACCAGAGGGCGGCTTCCCGCACCCCGATCACGTGGGCCGTGCGGTGGGCGATCAGGTCCACGGCAAGCATCACCAGGATCACACCCAAGACCGCGAACCACGCCCACCAAGGAACATTCATGACAAAGACCTCCACGAAATTCGTGAAGGTCTCATCGGCCTTGTCGGCCCTGCGCACCGGATCCCGCGGCGGGACCGTATTGACGATGCGGAGCGAGGATTACTCCCCTTCGCGTCCCATGAAACACGAGAAGTGTCTTCACGTCAAGTCAGCGACGATCTTCAGACATGTCAGCCGCGAGAGGGTGATTGTGGTGAACCGATTTGACATTACGCAACCGAATTCGTGAATACTTGATCGCATGCATGTACTGACCGCCGGCCGGTTGGCCCAGCTTTCGGGGGCCAGGCTCGTCGGCGACCCTGGCTCTCTCGTCGGACCCGACGTGGTTATCGACTCACGCGCATGCTCCCCCGGCGCCCTCTTTATCGCTCTGCCGGGGGAGCGGGCCGATGGTCACGACTTCGTAGCGGGTGCGGTCGCGGCTGGCGCCGCGGCCGTCCTCGTGCGCAAGGAACGCCCCATGGCGGTCCCGCAACTTGTGGTGCCTGACCCCCTGGCCGGGCTGACGGCCCTGGCAAGGGCACTTGTGGAGGAAGCCGTCGCAGCGGGGCTGGTCACCGTCGGCATCACCGGGTCGTCAGGCAAGACCAGTACTAAGGACTTGCTGGCCCAGGTGCTGGCGACCGCCGGCCCCACGGTCGCCCCTGTCGGCTCATTGAACAACGAGCTCGGGGTGCCGCTGACGGGCACCCGGCTGGATGCGGCCACACGGTTCCTGGTCAGCGAGATGGGCGCCCGCCGCAGAGGCCACATCGCCTCCTTGTGCGCGATCGTGACGCCTCACGTCGGCATTGTGCTCAACGTCGGCCACGCTCACCTCGGCCAGTTCGGGTCGGTCTCGGCGATCGCGAAGGCAAAGGGCGAACTCGTGGAGGCGCTGCCCGCAGAAGGCTGGGCGGTCCTGAACGCCGACGATCCGCTCGTCTCAGCGATGGCCGGACGCACCAGCGCCCGGATCGCCACCTTCGCCGTCGGTGCTGCGCCCGGGTGGGGCGACCTGCGGGTCTGGGCCGAGGAGGTCGGGGCCGCTGACAGGCAACGGCCCACCTTCATGCTCCACGCCAGCGGCGCAGCCAGCGGATGTGCACCAGTGGCGTTGCAGGTGACCGGAGCCCATCAGGTGGGCAATGCGCTGGCCGCAGCGGCGGCAGCGCTGGGGCAGGGCCTGGACGTTCCCATGGTTGCCCAGGCTCTTGGCAGCGCGACCGCCCGCTCGCGCTGGCGGATGGAACTCAGCGCTCGTCCGGACGGGGCGCTCGTAATCAACGACGCCTACAACGCCAATCCCGAGTCCATGACTGCGGCACTGCGCACCCTCGCCTCCCTGCGTAGACCCGGCGGGCGCCTTCTCGCGGTGCTGGGCGACATGCTGGAACTCGGCCCCGGCGCCGCCGCCGCCCACATCGAGGTCGGGGCGCTTGCCGCAGCGCTCGGCGTGGACCGGCTGATCGCGATCGGCGCCCATGCCGACGACCTGGTCTCCGGAGCCGGTGGCGTCGAGACCATCGTGGCATCGGACAGGGCCGCCGCCTCCGCCGCTGCCGCCGCCTGGCTGAGTCCTGCGGACGTCGTGCTGGTCAAGGCATCAAGGGGCTTGGCTCTGGAGACCCTGGCCGAACAACTGGCCGCACCGCACAGAGGTGATCGACGATGAGGAGCCCGAGCCATCAGCTCGCTGCTGGCCTTCAGCCTCGCACACCTGGTCAGCTCTACTCCTGTGTGCCCAGCGACTGCTACTCGACCAAGGCCCCGAAAACCGACAGCACCTCTGGTTAAACAGCACCTCTGGTTAACCCGAGAACATTGAGGGATGGTCCTCTCGCTCACGGTGAAGTAGGCCGCAGCCGCCCAGCAGAATCCTCTTCGAAACCTTCCGGGGCCAATCCCTGCAATGCATCTGCCGTCGGGGGTCCCGTGGCTCGGCGAGCCACGGCCGGCGCACCCCCCTCGCTGAGCATGCCTCAGCCGGGGAAGCGGTGCTCGAGTGCGTCCAGGAGCCGACGCCTGGAGGCCTCGACGTTCTCGCGGCGGGCGGTGTTCAGTTCGGTCTCGACCTGCTCGACATCGGCGGCGAGACGTTCATCACCGAATACGCCCCGGATCCAGCGGGAGAAGTCATGGGCCCCGGCGTGGAAAGCGATGACATCGGCCTCGCAGCCGTCCAGCTCAGTGTGGAAGTCGCGTAGGTTCGCTGCCTCGTGACCGGAAGTTGACTCTCGGCTGCCGCGAAACACGAACCGCCGATGGACCGGCAGGTCCGCCGTCGCGTACTTGTGCCAGTGGCGCTCGTGAATGGTACGCCGGTGGCCGACTATGAAGGGGCGCAGTACTCCGGGCTCGCTGGCGCGCACGAGCAGGCCGGCCCCTGCGGGGAGGACGGAGAATGCTGCGAGGACGTCGTTGACCAAGAGCCCGCAAAACGCCGTTGTGGCGGCGACGACCACGTCTTCCGCATCGAGGGTAGTTGGCTGCAGTGACACAAGGATGTCGATGCTGTTCCGAGCCTCAGCACTGAGTTCGGTGGGGTGGTAGGTGATGAGGCAGTGGCCCTTGCGGTCCGGTGCGAACAGGCGTGAGTTCTGACTCTCTTGGCCGAGAGACTCGTGGGCCTCGTCGATCAGCACCCAGTGGGGCAGGCCGCGGTCGCTGCGCAGGTCGGCGAGCCGGGGCGGTTTCTCCTGGTACCATCTGCGTCTCTTCCCCGGTGAGCTGGGACAGGTCGGCGACGATGCTTGTGCCATGGTGACTCAACAGCGTGCGTACGAGCCCAGTTCCAGGTCCGGGCTCGTACCCACCCAGATGAACGACGTTAGGCAGGTCGGCCAGACTTGTGTGGTCGCCCTCGACATCGATGACGACCACGGCGTAGGCGAGACGGATGAGCTGCTCGGCGATGAGCCCGGCCAGATAGGACTTCCCGGCACGGGTGCCGCCCGTCACAAGAATGTTGACCTGGGAGGCCGGAATGGTGGCGGGTGTGCCGTCGAGGTAGGTTCCGAGCGCGATCTGCCAGCGTTCGGGATGCACGTGGGAGCGCCCGGCCATGACGTCACCCCGCAGGATCTCGATCACCCCTTTGCCGTCCGGGGCAAGCGTGACGATATCGGCGCGGCGCTTGAGGGACTCGACGGCGTTGGCGACGGCGACGCCAATCTCGCAGCGCGAGAGCATGGTGTGGTCGTTCTCGGCGTCGCCAATGGCGATCGTGGAGTGCCGGGACAGGCCCAGGTTGTCGAGGGCGGCGTCCAGTCCGGTTCCCTTGGTGACGCCGGCTGGCACGATCATCAGGGCGCCCCGGTTCCGCGTGAGTTGGTAGTCGGCTCCGAGTCGACGGACCTCCTCCAGAACCAGGTGGTCGTGGGTCGCCGAGCAGCCTAGGAGTACCTGCCCGCGGTCGACCTGGACCCCGCGGCGGGCGAGCGCGTCGGCCAACGCGGGATCGATCGGCTGAGCCAGCACCTGCGACCCCTCCTGGGTGTGAAGCACCGCGCCGTTTTCGGCGACGATTGCGTCGAACCAGTTGTCCACATCGGCGAAGCCCGCCCGCAGGTGACGCAGTGTGCGGCCGGTGACCAACACGAGGCGGCGCCCGCCGGCTCGCGCCTCGCCGAGGGCAGCGAGCACGGCCGGGGCGGGTCGCTCACCGTCTGTCAGAGTGCCGTCGAAATCGAGTGCGACAGCGCGGAAATAGTCAGGCATGGCCTTCCATCAAGTGGGTGAAGGTCCTCGTTAGCAGGGATGTCCCCTTCGAATGTTACAGTATTCATGAAACATGCTTCGCATTTCAACCCCACGAATGATCACGGGGTACCACCAGCCCTCGAAACCCCAGTTGCCCGAATCAGCAAGTCAATCCGTCGGCCCCCTGCGGCTCGGGCGGAGGCGCCGAGTCCTCCGGACGCCGACTCAAGTGGCCGATATTAGTCCGCGGCCTCGGCGCGCCGCACACCGCCGACTCCACCGGCGAAGTCGCCATCGCGGTCACGGCCATCGCCGCATGGCGTCGACAACATCGTGCACGCCGCCGGCGACCCGGCTGCCGGAGTATCTGACCGTCTGAGCGCCGTTGGCTTTCGCGGTTGAGTAGCCCGGGGAGTGGGGTTGGGGGCCGGGGGCGTGGATGCCGGAGCCGAGTCTGTGGTGCCAGTCCTTCTTCGCGCGCTGGGTGCAGAACACGGTGGAGACGGCGTCGCAGTGGCGTTCGAGGAGTTCCAGTAGCATGCTGCGGGTGCTCTCGTCGGGCGGGTCGAGGAGTGATTCGTCGATCACGGGCAGCGTGAACGCGGCGTACTTGCGCAGGAACTTCACCTGGCCCCTGGAGTGATCTCCAGTCGGAGCCTCAATCGGCCCACCACCGCCGGCAGCGCTCCCACCGTTCGGCTCGGCATCCAGTTTGTGGACCTTCAGGATCGTGTCACGACTCGCGCCACAGAGGCGAGCGGACCCTGGATCCGGCATTATCACCACAGTCGGGAACCGTGGGGAATGAGCCCTCACCAACAAGGCGAGGCTCCCCTCCTCCAACGCAACGTGCACCATTTCCCCAGGTATCACCCCTTGCCAAAGGCGCTACACCCCAGAAACAGAGAATCGACGAGAGGTTTTCACCTCTCGCCGATTCCCGGTATTTGCCCTAGTCAGAGGCACTTTTTGTGCGCGAGAGAGGAGTTGAACCTCCACGTCCCGAAGGACACTGGCACCTGAAGCCAGCGCGTCTGCCATTCCGCCACTCGCGCAGTGGGCCTTACGACCCGACGGCAAAGATTAGCACGCCCGCCACGGTGTTCAGCAAATCGCATGTCGCCCACGTGGACATCGCCCGGGAAGGACCAGACCAGCGGGTCGACGGGCGGGTCCGCCAGTGGTTTCCCATGGACGGTCTGTCATCCGCCAATCACCACTGTCCGACCATGTCTCGCTTCCCGGTGGAATATGACCGACAGAAGCGATCTTTCAGATCCCTGGCCATGGACCCGCCCTGTGTCTAGTGTGGAGAAACCAAGCAAGCTGACACAGGAGGAGGATGACCATGCCTGAATGGCCACTATGGGTGTGGGTGCTCATCGCGCTCGTTGTACTGGCCCTGATCATCGGGATCATCGCTGCGGCGTCGCGAGGCAAGCGGAGCGCCAACATGGAACGTGCAGACCAGCTCCGGGCGCGCGCTCACGAGCAGGATCGGCTCGTCGCCGCCCGTGAGGAACGCGCCGAGGATCTCGCCGCCAAAGCCGAGGCGGTGCGCCACGACGCGATCAGCGAAGGAGAGCGGGCCGAGGTGCTGCGCAGGAAGGCCGAGGAAGCTGAGGAGCGTGCTGCTCTGGCGGCGGAGGAGGCCGAACTGCGCGACGACGAAGCCCGGCACAGCCGCGAGGCCCTGGACCAGGTCGCCCGGGAGCGGGACGAACAGCTACGCAAGGCCGATGAACTAGACCCTCGCGTCCGCACGTCCCATCGCACCGATGACGCGACCGACCTCGACGCGCAGCCGGACGAGATCCGGCACGGTGACCCCGACGCCGTCGACACCCATGATCCGCGCCTTGACGCGGACCGCGACGAGCTCAACCGGGATCTCGACCCCGATTCTCCTCGCGCCCATGACGACACCGTCGATGACGTTCCTCGCGACGAGCACGGCCGCCGCCTGGATCCATATGGCAACCCCGTCCCCGACGCCGACCATCGATAAAGGAGTGACAACATGACCAGCTCGAACGACGATTTCGTCGCAGCGCCGGCCACAGCTTTCCCGGACCCCGAGTCACGGCCGGACGCCGGCGTCAGCGCCGTCGCCCCCGACCCGTATGCACCCGCGGCCGAGTCGCCGGACTCACCCGATTCCCCGGATTCACCAGACTCGCCGTCGAGCCCGCCGAGCCCTTCCGAGGTGGACGCTGTGGCACCCGGTGGCCTCGTCGGCGGTGATATCGAGCACGAGGCCGACGCCGACGGCTTCTGGCGCGACGAGTTCGGCAACCGCGTGGATCACGAGGGTCGACGGGTCGACGAGGACGGCAACCCCGTCAACGCCGCGGGCGAACGGATCGACCCGCTCGGCGCCGCCCAACCGTGGAGCGCGGCAGTGAACGACGACGAGGGAGACCCATCGCCTGGCGGCCCCATCGTGCCCCCCTTCCCGCCGCTGCACCGCTGAAACGCTACGGGGCGCCCGATCTGCTGTCGCAGGTCGGGCGCCTCGTTCACATGTCACGGGACGAGGTACCCCGCCGCGCGATACAGCTCGTACCATTCCGGCCGCGTCAACTGGACGTCTGCGCCGGCCGCCGCCCACGTCACGCGCTCCGGGGTCGTGGTGCCGAGCACCACCTGCATGTTCGCCGGATGCCTGGTGATCCACGCCGTCGCGATGCCCTCGGGCCGCACGTCATACTTCGCCGCCAGACGGTCGATGACGGCGTTGAGCTCGGGGTGGTCCGGGTTGCCCAGGAACACGCCGGTGAAGAACCCGGCCTGGAACGGCGACCACGCCTGGACCGTGATGTCGTTGAGGCGGCAGTAGTCGAGGATGCCCAGGTCGCGGCTGACGGACTGATCGAGCGCGGCCATGTTCGCCGCGACACCCTGAGCCACGATCGGCGCGTGAGTGATCGACAGCTGCAGCTGGTTGGCGACGAGTGGCTGCGTCACGTAGCGCTTGAGGAGATCGACCTGACCGGGCGTGTGATTGGAGACACCGAAGTGCAGCACCTTGCCCGCGACCGCCAAGTGGTCGAACGCGCGGGCCACCTCCTCCGGCTCCACCAACGCATCCGGGCGGTGCAGGAGCAGGACATCGATGTAGTCGGTGTCCAGCGCCCGAAGCGACCCTTCCACCTGCACGACCAGGTGCTTGTAGGAGAAGTCGAAGTAGGGCCCGTCCTTGACGATGCCCGCCTTCGTCTGGAGCGTGATCTCCTCACGCTCTGCCGGGGTGAGCTGCAGCGCCTCCGCGAAGCGCCGCTCGCAGCCGTGGTAGGGGGCGTCGCCGTAGATGTCGGCGTGATCGAAGAAGTCGATACCCGCGTCGCGCGACGCCCCGTAGAGGGCGCGCACCTCGTCGTCGGTCTTGTCCTGGATCCGCATCACGCCTGTGACCACGGCAGGCACCACCAGATCAGTGCTGCCCAAAGTGAACGTCTTCATCGCCGACTCCTTCTCTCACGGCCCAACTCAACCAGGCCCCCAGCCAGCCTAGCCTTGCGCAACCGGAGCCGTGGAGTGCCGGATCACGAGCCTCGTGGCAAGCCGGACGTGCCCCGGCTCGACGGGACGGCCGGTGGACACGTCGAGGAGCCGCCGCACCGCGGCCGCGCCCATCCCCTGAAGCGGCTGATGCACCGTCGTGAGCCCCGGCACGGCAAGGCCGGCCAGGACCGTGTCGTCGAAGCCGACGACACTGAGCTCTGCGGGCACCTGGATCCCGAGCTGGCGCGCCGCCTCACAGACGCCCATCGCGGCCGGGTCGCACGGCGCGACGATCGCCGTGGGGCGCTCCCCCACGGGCCGCGACAACAGCTCGCGCCCGGCCTTCATCCCCAGCTCGTGGGTATATCCACCCGCGACGACAAGGCTCGAGTCCAGCGTTAGGCCGTTCATGTGGAGGGCCGAGACGTACCCCTGAAGTCGCTCGGTGGCCGGCACCGATTCGGGCGGACCCTGTACGAACCCGATCCGACGATGGCCCAGGCCGACGAGGTGCTGCGCGGCCTCGACGCCGCCGTTCCAGTTCGTCGCCCCGATGCTCATCACGTCGGCAGGGAGCGCGTTGGCCGGGTCGATGGCCACCAGCGGCAGCCCGATCTCGCGCGTCTTTGCGAGCTGGTGATCCGACAATCGGGCCGTCAGGACGATGACACCCAGATATCCCTTGGCCTTGATCAGATCGAGCCAGGCGTCGTCCAGCGGGACCGGCACTCCCGACGGCCTGGCCTCGGGCAGGTAGAAGGTGCCCAGCGCCACGCCCTGCTCCATAGCGGTCGAGATGGCGCCTTTGAGGATCTCCAACGTGTAGGTGGTGGTGAGGTCGTCGGCCACGAGCGCGATCTGTGGGTACGGCATCGACTCGCCGGACACGGGCTGGTAACCCAACTCCTCGACGGCGGCCAGCACCTTGGCCCTCGTCGCCTTCGACACCCCGCCCCGGTCGTTGAGAGCTTTCGACGCCGTCGCGCTGGACACGCCTGCCCTCAGCGCCACGTCCTGCAACCGCACCGCCTTGGGTGCACTCTTCACCGACACGGCAGCAGCATAGCGAAAAGTTTCACATCGAACCTAACGAAGCGGTAACCAATGTTTCGTAGCACTTGCAGACTAAATACATGTGCGCTTAGAATCGGTGACGTTAGCCAAGCTTTCGTGAAATTTTTCGCGACGCAACTACCGGAGGATCAATGATGACCCACAAGCTCCCCAAGATCGCGGCACTCGTCGCGAGCGCGGCGCTGGCCCTGTCCGCCTGCGGCGGCACCACCAACGAGCCCACCACAGGGGCCTCGTCCGCCGCCGCCGGCGGCGATGTGGCGCTCACCTGGTGGCACAACTCCAACACGGGTGCCGGCAAGGACTACTACGACAAGGTGGCCGCAGACTTCGAGGCGGCCAATCCTGGCGTCACCATCACCGTCGAGGCCATGCAGCACGAGGACATGGGCACCAAGATCGAGGCCGCCTGGCAGAGCGGCGACATGCCTGACATCTACATGGAGCGCGGCGGCGGCGAGCTGGCCGACAAGGTGGAGGCCGGGCTGGTCAAGGACCTGTCGGAGTCGGCCGCCGACACCATCGACAAGCTCGGCGGCGCCGTCAACGGCTGGCAGGTGGACGGCAAGACCTACGCGCTGCCCTTCTCGCTCGGCGTGGTGGGCTTCTGGTACAACACGGAACTGTTCGAGCAGGCCGGCATCACCGAGGCCCCCACCACCATGGACGATCTCTACGACGCGATCGACAAGCTCAAGGCCGCCGGCATCGACCCGATCTCCGTGGGCGCCGGCGACAAGTGGCCCGCCGCGCACTACTGGTACTACACCGCGCTGCGGGAGTGCTCGCAGGACGTTCTGTCCGGCGCCGTGACGAGCCTCGACTTCTCCGACGAGTGCTTCGTGCGCGCCGGCGAGGACCTGGCCGACCTGGTGGCCAAGGAGCCGTTCAACCCCGGCTTCCTCACCACACCCGCACAGTCCGGCCCGACCAGCGCCTCCGGCCTCCTCGCCACGCGCAAGGTCGCCATGGAGCTGGCGGGCCACTGGGAGCCCGGCGTCATGCAGGGCCTGACCGAGGACGAGCAGGGCCTCGGCGACGCCACCGGCTGGTTCGCCTTCCCTGAGGTCGACGGCGGCGAGGGCGACCAGAGCGCCGCGCTCGGCGGCGGCGACGCCTGGGGCGTCCCGGCCGACGCGCCCGACGAGGCCGTCGAATTCGTCGAGTACCTCCTCTCCGACGAGGTCCAGAAGGGCTTCGCCGAGCTCGACATGGGGCTGCCCACCAACCCCACGGCCTCCGAGTTCGTCGCTGATCCCGCGCTGGCCAAGCTCCTCGAGGTCCGCGACGCGGCAGGCTACGTCCAGCTCTACTTCGACACGGCCTTCGGCACCTCCATCGGCGGCGCCATGAACGACGAGATCGCCCTGGCCTTCGCCGGCCAGGCGACTCCGCAGGAGATCGTCGACGCCACCCAGGCCGCTGCGGACGCGGAGAAGTAATCCATGACCAACGCCACCTCTGAGCAGGCGGCGGCGGTCCGGGTCACCACCGACGAGAGCGGGCGCGACCGGCGCCCGCTCTCCCCCGGTCGGAAGCGGCCCGTCAACTGGAAGATGGGCCTCGAGATCGCCGTCTTCGTGTTGCCCGCCCTCACGCTGTTCTTCATGTTCGTCGTCTGGCCGATGCTGCGCGCCGTCCAGTTCTCCGTCTACCGCTGGAAGGGCTTCGGGCCCCTCGCCGACTTCGTCGGACTCCGCAACTACGCCTCCGTCCTGAGCAACGACGTGTTCCTCGGGGCGCTCGGGCACAACCTCTTCATCGTCGTGGCGTCCATCGCCATCCAGCTGCCGCTCGGCATCGCCGTCGCGCTGCTCCTCAACCGAAAGATGAGGTTCCAGGGGCTGCTGCGCACCATCGTCTTCGTCCCCTACATCCTCGCCGAGGTCATCGCGAGCGTGGTGTGGTTCCAGCTCCTGCAGCCCCGCTACGGCGTCATCGACTCCATCCTCGCCGCCGTCGGCATCCAGGGCCCCGCGCAGGGGTTCCTCGGCACGCCGGACCTGGCCCTGTGGACGGTGATGATCGTGCTCACCTGGAAGTACCTCGGGTTCGCGATCATCCTGTTCCTCGCCGGCCTGCAGGGCGTCCCGCAGGAACTCGACGAGGCGGCCCAGATCGACGGCGCCTCGTGGTGGCAGACCCAGCGCCACATCACCATCCCGCTGCTCGGCCCGACGCTGCGCACCTGGGCCTTCCTGTCCATGGTGGGCTCGCTGCAACTGTTCGACATGGTGTGGATCCTCACCGGAGGTGGGCCCGCCAACTCCACCACCACGATGGCCACCTTCCTCATCACCGAGGGCACCCGCAGGAGCAACTACGGCATCGCCGGTGCCGCGTCCGTGGTGCTGTTCGTGGTGGCGCTCACCATGGCGCTGTTGTACCAGCGCTTCATCCTCAGCCGCGACACCGCCGACAACGACAAGCGAAAGGTTCGCCGATGACCGCCACCGCAGCCGCCCCGGCCGCCGAGACAGCGCCGCGCCGCCCCCGGGTGAGCGCCAACCCGCTCGTCTACCTCGTGGCCCTCATCGTGGCCGGCTTCTCCATCGGTCCGGTTCTGTACTCGGTCCTCGGCGGCTTCCGCAGCAACGCGCAGCTCGCGGAGAGCCCGGCGGGCTTCCCGGACCCGTGGGTCTGGGGCAACTACCTCGGCGTGCTGAGCAACTCGAGCTTCTGGCGCTACGGCCTCAACTCGCTGGTCATCGCGCTGCTCACCACAGCGATCGTGGTGGTCTTCGGCCTGATGGCCGCCTACCCGCTCTCGCGCTACCGCTTCCCCGGCCGCGAGAAGGTCTACATGATCTTCGTCCTGGGCCTGCTGTTCCCCGCGACCGTGGCCGTGATCCCGCTGTTCATCATCATCAGCAAGGACCTCGGCATGAGCAACACGTGGTGGGGCGTCGCGCTCCCCCAGGCCGCGTTCGCGCTGCCCATGACCATCGTCATCCTGCGCCCCTTCCTGCAGGCCATCCCGGCCGAGCTCGAGGAGGCCGCGATGATCGACGGCGCCAGCCGGGTCAGCATCTTCACGCGCATCATGGTGCCGCTGTCCGGGGCCGGCCTCGTCACCGTCGGCGTGCTGGCCTTCGTCGGCTCCTGGAACGCCTACCTGCTGCCCCTGCTGCTCCTCCAAGGTGACATGCGCACGCTGCCGCTGGGTGTGGCCGACTTCTCCACCGAGCACTCCTCCGACACCGCCGGGGTGTTCGCCTTCACCACCCTGTCCATGATCCCCGCCATGGTCTTCTTCCTCACCATGCAGCGCCGCATCGTCGGTGGCCTCCAAGGCGCGGTCAAGGGCTGATCCAACAGAAATGACTTCCTCCATGACCTGGACCGACCCCAGCCTCCCCCTCGACTCCCGTCTCGACGCGCTCCTGGCCGACATGTCGCTGGCGGACCTCGCCCATCAGCTCGGCTCCTACTGGCTCCCCGGCCAGACCGAGGCGCCGGCTCCGGACCCGGACCACCACGACCCCGCCTCCCACGACGTGGCCCCCATGGAGAGCGAGTTCACGCAGGAACTGCCTCCGTGGGAGACGGCCGTCGATGGCGGCCTCGGGCACCTCACCCGCGTCTACGGCACCGACCCGGTGAGCGTGGCCGACGGCGCCACGAAACTTCGCCGGATGCAGGCCGACGTCGTGGCCGCCAACGCGTTCGGTATCCCCGCCGTCGCGCACGAGGAGTGCCTCACCGGCTTCACCGCCCTCGGTGCCACCGTCTATCCGGCCTCCATCGCCTGGGGAGCAACGTGGCGACCCGAGCTGATCGAGGAGATGGCCGCGGCCATCGGCTCGGACCTTGCCTCCGTCGGCGTGCAGCAGGGGCTCTCCCCGCTGCTCGACGTGGTTCGCGACTACCGCTGGGGCCGCGTCGAGGAGACCTGCGGCGAGGACCCCTACCTGGTGGGGTCCCTGGGCACCGCTTACGTGAGGGGCCTGCAGTCCGCAGGCGTCGTCGCCACGCCGAAGCACTTCGTCGGGTACTCGGCCGGGCGCGCCGGGCGCAACCACGCGCCGGTGTCGATGGGCCGCCGCGAGCTCGAGGACGTCATGCTGCCGCCGTTCGAGATGGCGGTGCGGCTCGGTGGCGCGCGCTCGATCATGAACTCCTACTGCGACGTCGACGGCCAGCCGGCCGCGGCGTCGGCCGAGCTCCTCACCGGGGTGCTGCGCGACCGCTGGGGCTTCGAGGGCACCGTCGTCTCGGACTACTGGAGCATCGCGTTCCTCACCCGGATGCACCGGATCGCGCCCGACGACGCCACCGCCGCCGCGCTCGCCCTGCGGGCCGGGCTGGACATCGAGTTGCCCTCGACCGGGGCGTACTGGGCCATCGAGGAGGCCATCTCGCGGGGGATGCTCAGCGAGGACGATGTGCGCCGCTCGGCGCGGCGCGTACTGCGCCAGAAGCTGGAGCTCGGGCTGCTCGACGAGGGCTGGGAGCCCGCCGTCGATCCCTCCGTGGACCTGGACTCGCCCCGTAACCGCGACCTCGCCCGCCGGGTGGCCGAGGAGTCGATCGTGCTCCTCTCGAACGACGGGGTGCTTCCGCTGGACACCGGCCGCCGCGTGGCCGTGATCGGCCCCACCTGGGCGGATGTGCGCAGCTTCATGGGGTGCTACTCCTTCCCCAACCACGTGCTGGCCAAGACCGGGACTGAGACCGGGATCCCCATCCGGGGGCTCGACGACGCCCTCACGGCCGCGCTGGGTGACGCCGTCACCTTCACACGGGGCACGGGCTTCATGCACGGCACCGACGAGGAGCTCGCGGCGGCCGTGGAGGCGGCCGCGGCTGCGGACGTGGCCGTGTTGACGGTGGGCGACATAGCCGGCATGTTCGGCGACGGCACCTCCGGCGAGGGTTGCGACGCGGTGGACCTGCGCCTGCCCGGCAGGCAGGGCGAGCTGGTGGAGGCCGTCCTGGCCACCGGCACCCCGACTGTGCTGGTGCTGGTCACCGGCCGCCCGTATGCCATCGGTGAGTACGCCGACCGTTGCGCGGCCGTCCTCCAGGCGTTCATGCCGGGCGTCGAGGGAGCCGACGCGCTGGCGGGCGTGCTCACCGGCGCGGTCAACCCGTCGGGACGGCTCCCCATCGGGCTCCCCGCGCACCACGGCGGCCAGCCCGGCACCTACCTCGCCGCGCCCCTGGCATGGTTCTCCAACGGCATCTCCAACCTGGACCCCATCCCGCGGTTCCCGTTCGGGTACGGGATCGGGTACACGAGCTTCGAGTACACGGACGCGGAGGTGTCGTCGGCGACGATGACGGCCGAGGGGTCCGTCGAGGTGTCCGTCACGGTCACCAACACCGGGGATCGCGACGGCGCCGACGTGGTGCAGCTCTACCTCAGCGACCCGTGGGCCGAGGTCGTGCGCCCGCTGAAGCAACTGATCGGCTTCCGCAAGGTGCAGCTGGCGGCGGGCACGTCCGCCCGGGTGACGTTCGCGGTGCACGCGGACCGGCTGTCGTTCACGGGCGTCGACATGGCTCGGATCGTCGAGCCCGGCGAGGTGCAGCTGTCCGTCGGCTGGTCTTCGGAGGATCGCCTGCCCGCCCTGAGCGTCGAGGTGACGGGCCAACGTCGCGTCGTGGGAGAGGGGCGCGTGCTGGACACGCCTGTTCGCGTGGTCCTGTCGTGACCGTGGTCGCCGCGGCAGCCGACAGGACGGTCTACGGCCACCGCATGGGAAGAGCCCGGCCGGCCCTCGGTGCCGGCGCCGCCGGGAGGCGGGTGACCGTGCGACAGACGCGGCACGCGTTCGGGTTCGGCAACATCGGGTTCGACTTCATCGGTCTCGCCAACGGCGAGGACCGGGCCCCGTCCACCGGGTTCGGCCAGGCGCCGACGGCGATGGCCGAGGCGCTGGCCGGTCAGTGGCTGGAGCTGTTCAACACGGTGACGCTCCCCTTCTACTGGCGCACGTTCGAACCGTCGGAGGGTGCGCCCGACACCCGTCGGCTCCAGGCGGCGGCGCGCTGGTTCCAGGAGCGCGGGGTGACCGTCAAGGGGCACCCCCTCGTCTGGCACACCCTGGCGCCCGAGTGGCTGCTGGGGCGGCCGAACGAGGAGGTGCGCCGCCGGATCGAGGAGCGGGTGACCCGCGAGGTGACCGACTTCGCCGGTCTGGTGGACCAGTGGGACGCCATCAACGAGGTGGTGATCCTTCCTGAGTTCACCGCCGAGGAGAACGCCGTCACGGCGCTGGCTCGCGAGATCGGCCGGCTGGAGATGGTGCGGCTGGCATTCGACACGGCCCGCCGGGCCGACCCGTCGGTGCGGCTGGTGCTCAACGACTTCAACATGTCGGCCCGCTACGAGGCGCTGATCGAGGAGTGCCTGGCCGGGGGCATCAGGATCGACGCGATCGGGCTGCAGAGCCACATGCACCAGGGCTACTGGGGGGAGGATCGGACGCTGGAGGTGCTGAGCCGGTTCGCCCGGTTCGGGCTTCCGCTGCAGATGACCGAGACCAGCCTTGTCTCTGGCGACGTCATGCCTGCGGACATCGTCGACCTCAACGACCACCAGGTCCCGTCCTGGCCGTCGACGGGGGAGGGTGAGGCTCGACAGGCTGACGAGGTGTCGCGGCATTACCGCACCCTCGTCGCGCATCCGGCGGTGGAGTCCATCACGTACTGGGGCATCACCGACGCGGGAGCCTGGCTCGGCGCGCCCATCGGGCTGGTGCGCGCCGACGGGTCCCCCAAGCCGTCGTTCGAGGCGCTGCGTGCACTGATCAGGGACGAGTGGTGGGTGGCCGAGACGACGGTGGAGGCCGACGAGCGCGGCGAGGTCGCCGTCGAGGGCTTCGCGGGCGACTACGAGGCCGAGGTGGACGGGCGGGTGACGGCGTTCACTGTCGCGGCGGGGAATCACCCTGCCGGCTGAGGCGCCCGCCGAAGCGGTCCACGACGACGTCGGCGATGTCCGCGACCACCTGACCCGGGTCGCCGACATTGACCACCTCGACGCCGTCCTCGCCCTCCTGGAACACCTCCAGCGTGGCGCGCTGCGAATCGAGCATCACGGGCTTCATGAAGTGCCCCTGCCGCGACGCCAGCCGCTCGAGGTTCTCCTCCTCCGGCAACACCAGGTGAACGAAGAAGACGTCGCCGTCCGCCCCGCGGAGGACGTCGCGGTAGGCCTCGCGTAGGGCAGAGCACGCCACCACCGACGAACGGCCCGCGGCCGCCTGCTCGGACATCCAGTCGCGCAGCGACGCCAGCCAGGGCCAGCGGTCCTCGTCCGTGAGCGCTTGTCCGGCCGCCATCGTGTCGCGGTTGGCCTGGCTGTGGAAGTCGTCGCCCTCGGCGAACGGCAGCCCGAAGTGCTCGGCCAGGGCCACGCCGATGGTCGTCTTGCCGGTCCCGGCCACGCCGACCACTACGAGATGCACAGGCTGAGTCATGCGCCCAATCCTGCCAGCCGGGGCCGGTCCTGGAACACCGCGTGCGGCGTCTCGTGTACCGTCCCGTCCATGCGCGTCGCCTTCATTTCGCTCCACACGTCACCCGCGGAGCGGGCCGGGACCGCCGATGCGGGAGGCATGAACGTCTTGATCCGGGCGCTGGCCACGGCGCTGCAGCAGGCCGGTGCACACGTGGAGTTCTTCACCCGGCGCTCGTCCGCCAGCCAGCCCGACACCGACATCCTCGATGCCGGCCTCACCGTGCACCACATCACCGCCGGTCCGGCCAGGCCGCTGCCCAAGAGCGAGATCGATCAGTACATCGACGAGTTCCGCGGGAATCTGGGTTCGCTGGACCGGTTCGACCTGGTGCACAGCCACCACTGGATGTCGGGTGTCGCGGCGATCCCGCTGGCCCGCGAGGCCGGCATCCCGCACCTGATGACCTTCCACTCGGTGGCGGCCCACCCCAACTCCTCGCTCCGCGACGGCGAGCCGCCGGAGTCCCCGGCCCGGATCGACGGCGAGGTGTACTGCGCCACGCAGTCCGACCTCATCCTGGCGGTGTCGCGGCACGAGGCGGCCGTCGTGATCGGCCGCTGCCAGGCGGATCCCGAGCAGGTGATGATCGTGCGGCCCGGCGTCGACATCGAGCTGTTCCACCCGGCCGAGCCTGGTGAGGGATGGACACCCGCGCCGGGCGTGGCGCCCGGGTATCTCCTGTTCGCCGCGCGCCTGCAGCCGCTCAAGGGGCCGGACATCGCGATCCGGACTCTGGCTCTCCTGCCGGAGGACGAGCGCCCCGACCTGGTGATCGTGGGTCAGGTGTCTGCGGACTTCGCGGCCTACGAGGCGGAACTGCACGGGCTCGTCGACGAGCTCGGCGTGCGTGATTGGGTGACGTTCCTGCCCGGGCAGGGCCGCGAGTCGTTCGCGCAGATGGTTCGCCACGCTTCAGTCATGCTGGTCCCCTCACACTCCGAGACGTTCGGGCTGGTGGCGCTCGAGGCATCGGCCTCCGGCATTCCGACGCTCGCCGCGGCGGCGGGTGGGCTCACCGAGGCGATCTGCAACGGCCACACCGGGGACCTGGTCCCCACGCATGACCCCGAGGACTGGGCCGCCGCACTCCTCCGCCTCCTCCGCGACCCCGAGCGCCGCGCCCGCATGGGTGCCACCGCCCGCGAGCGCGCCGAATCGATGACGTGGGCTCACGTCGCGGACCGGACGCTGCAGGCCTACCGTCGCGCCATCGCCAACGGCGCAGTCAAACACGTCACCTTCATCCACGCCCACCCCGACGACGAGACGCTCGCCTCCGGCGCCCTCATCGCGCATCTGGTCGACGAGGGGCTGAAGGTCTCGGTCCTCACGTGCACCCGCGGCGAAATGGGCGCAGTGGTGCCGGGTCCGCTGTCTCATCTGGCCGGCACCCCGGCGTTGGAGCAGCGGCGAGAGGCCGAATTGGCAGGCGCGCTCGACTCGCTTGGGGTCCACGCCCACGCCTACCTCGGCATGCCGCCGGCCCGCGCCTCGGACGAGCCGCGGCGCTACCTCGACTCAGGCATGCAATGGATCTCGGAAGGCGTCGCGGGTCCTGGCGACGAGGCCGACGAGCGGTCCCTGACCTCGGCCGACGAGTCGGAGGCGACGGCCGACATCGCGGCGTTCCTGCGCAAGATGGGAACGGACCTCGTCGTCAGCTACGACGACGACGGCGGGTACGGCCACCCGGACCACGTGCGGACGCACCACCTGAGCCGAGCCGCGGCCGAGTCGGTGGGGATCCCGTTCGCCGCGCTGACCACGGACCGGGAGGTCGCGGCGAGGTGGTTCGATCTCGAGGGCTACCGCCCGCGGGTCGCCAAGGCGCTGCGGCACCACCGCACCCAGCTGACGGTCCACGGCGACGACCGGTCGATCACCCACAGCGGCGGCCAGCCGGACATGATCGTCACCTCGACGGGCCTGCGGGGAGACGTCCCCCACCTCCCATAGCCCCCGCCCCGGAGGCCAAGTGTCAGACCTAGGGTCGAACTCGACTCCGAGCGTGACGATGGGGCGCACGTCGAACCCGGATTAGGTGGCGAGGTGCCGCTCGTGGATCGCCACGACGGCGAACGCCAGCATGCCCAACGCCGGCACGATCAGCAGCAGGTACTGCCAGACGATGACTGCGGCGAGCCCCAGTGCGACAACGGTCATGAGCGCGGTGATCGGGTGCCTCGCCAGGCGACGGGAAGCATCCGCCAGCAATACCCGCCAGCGGCTGCCGGCCGCCCAGGACACCGTAGCCGTGAGCACGAGGACGACGGCAACAATAGCCAGGGCACTCACGACGACGGCGATCGGGATCGCACCGGGCAGACCCCCTCCCGCCGCGATCCCGAGGTCGAGCGCCACCAGGGCGCCTGCCACCAGCGAGGCAAACCCGACGACGACCCCGCCTGGTATCGCGCGGCGCACGTCGTCGACGAACTCCGCCACCGTCGAGGACTCACCGCGCAGAAACCGACGCAGGTGCGAGGTGCCCGCTGCGAAGGCCGCTGGCCAGGTGACCACCGGCAGGCACGCCACCGCCATCAGGATGCCCACCCACAGCACCTCGCCGAGCAGCGCGAACTTGGCCGTGGCACCCGGCCACCGGAGCACGCTGCCGTCGGCAGGCTCCTGTACCGCGAACCGCGACCGTCGCCTCATCCCTTCAGCCCCTGCGTCGAGACGCCCTCCACGAGGAACCGCTGGAAGATGATGAAGAACAGCAGGATGGGCAGCAACGCCAGGACCGACACCGCGACCGTCGCGCCGTAGTCCGACGTCGACGTCTGGTCGTTGAACACCCGCAGAGCCAGCGGCAGCGGGTAGTTCTCCGGCGAGTTCAGGTAGAGCAGCGGCCCGAGGAAGTCGTTCCAGCTCCAGATGAATGCGAAGATCGACGCCGACACCAGGGCCGGCTTGATCAGCGGAAGGATGATCAGCCAGAAGATCCGCCAGTGGCCGCAGCCGTCGATGCGCGCCGCCTCATCCATGTCGCGGGGAAGCGCCCTGATGAACTGGACGATGAGGAAGACGAAGAACGCCTCCACGGCCAGGAACTTGCCAAGCAGCAGCGGAACGAAGGTGTCGATCAGGTCGAGCCGCCGAAACAGCATGTACTGCGGGATGATCAGCACGTGGAACGGCAGCAGCAGGGTGCCGATCATGATGGCGAACCAGACGCCGCTTCCCCGGAACCTGACGCGCGCGAACGCGTAGGCCGCCAGCGACGCGGAGATCACGATGCCCACCACCGAGAATGTGGCCAGGATGAACGAGTTGGCGAAGAACCGCCACAGCGGCACCCCGCCGATGCCTTCAAGGACCTTGAAGTAGTTCTGAATGGTGGCATTCTCCGGCAGGAACGACTGGTTGGCGCCGAACTCGGCCGTGGGCTTGAACGAGGCCGAGAACATCCAGGCAAGCGGGTACAGGACCACTGCGGTGAGGAGCACCATGGCCGCTACCCATCCGACGGTGGCCCATGTGCGCCTGCTGCGCATGCCGCGGGGCCGCGGCCCCACGAGGGCGCCCCGCTGAGGGGCGGAGGTGGAGGCGGTCATCGCTTGTCTCCCGAGTAGTGCACCCACTGGTTGGAGGTGCGGAACATGACGAAGGCGATCACACCGACGGCGGCCAGCAGCACCCAGGCCATCGCCGAGGCGTAACCCATCTGGCTGTTGGTGAAGGCCCGCGTATAGAGGTAGACGGTGTAGAAGTTGGTGGCTCCCGCAGGCCCGCCGGTGCCCGAGCCGATGATGTAGGCCGAGGCAAAGATCTGGAAGGCGTGGATCATTTCGAGGAGCAGGTTGAAGAAGATGACCGGCGAGAGCATCGGCAGCGTCACGCTGACGAACTTGCGGAACGGTCCCGCGCCGTCGACGGAGGCCGCCTCGTACAGTTCGGCGGGCACCTGCTTGAGCCCGGCCAGGAAGATGACCATCGGCGCCCCGAACTGCCACACGGCCAGCAGGATCATCATGGGCAGGATCAGCGCCGGGACACCCACCCAACCGCCGATGTTGATGCCGAAGATGCTGAGCGAGCTGTCCACCGGCCCGCCCGTCGAGAACATGGCACGCCACACGATGGCGATGCTGACGGATGCCCCGATGAGCGACGGCGCGTAGAACGCCGAGCGGAAGAAGCCGGTGCCGCGGCTGCGGTAGTTGAGCAGCATGGCCACGCCAAGGGCTGCAGCGAGTTTGATCGGGGTTCCCACGAGCACGTAGATCAGCGTGATGCGCACCGACCCCCACCACACCTCGTCGTTGAGCATGCGCTCGAAGTTGCCCAGGCCGATGAACTCCGTGGTGCCGAAGATGCTGTAGTTCGTGAACGCGAGGTACAACGAGTAGATCATGGGGCCGGCCGTCAACAGGAAGAAGCCCACCAGCCACGGGGTGAGGAAGAGATAGCCGGCCGCGTCCTCGCGGCGCTGCAGGGCCCTCCTGCGGCGGGGCGCGGACGCCGCGTGCTCTCCTGCGGTGACGGGCCCCCCACCGCGGGCCCGGCGAACCGGGCCCGCGGTGATCGTGGCCGCACTCTTGGGTGCGATGGTCATGGTGTCAGGTCCGTTTCCGCGGCTCAGCCGAGGATGACATCGGTCTCGGCGAAGAACTGGTCAACAGCCTCGTCGACGGTCACGGCACCGAGCCCGAGCGCCTTGCCCAGATCCCAGAACTTCTGCTCCAGGGCGCCGTAGCCGACAACTGGCACCGGCGGGGCGTCGCCGACGCGGTCCTCAACGGAGGCGAGGAAATCAGCCACCTGCTTATCGGGTCCCTCCAGCACGGCGCCTTCGAGCTTGCTGCTGGAGGCAGGGAAGCCCAGGGTGGTGCCGAAGATCTCGCCGGCTTCGGCGCTGTTGACAACGAAGTCCAGGAAGAGCGCGGCGGCCTCCGGGTGCTCGGTGTTCTCCGAGATGGCCATCTGCAGGCCTGCCTGGCGGTAGAGGTCCTTCGACCCCTCCACTGCGGTGGGAGGCGCGATCATCGAGATCGATTCGGCGCCCGAATCAGCCAGGTAGCCGCCCAGGAAGTTGCTCCAACTGGTCTCACTGACGGTGAGGTTGGCGCCGAAGCCGGACTTGGGCGCGATCTCTTCCAGCTTGTTCTGGGGGACGCCGATGCCGTCGCGGACGGCCTGACCGGACTCCCAGAAGGCCTTCAGCTCCTCCTTGGTGAACCCAAGCTCGCCGTCCTCGGTGTAGAGGTTCTTGCCCTCGGCGCGCAGAGACAACTCGAAGGTCTGGATCCGCTGCGTGACGTCGGTGCCGCCGTACACGGTTCCGCCCGTCTTCTCGGTGACGCCGGCCATCCAGTCGGTGAACTCGGCAAAGGTGGTGCCGCCCTCGGGCATCTCCAGCCCGTGCTCGGCGATCAGTCCGTCGTTGACGAAATTCGCCCACGTGCTGTAGCCGGTGGGGAGCGAGTACTGGACGCCCTCAAGCTGACCGGTGCCCTTGAGCCCATCGTCGAAGGTGCCCATGTCGATGTACTCGGACACGGTGCCGAGGTCCAGCAGATAGCCCGGCTCGGCATACTGACGGAGGTAGCTGTCGGAGAACTGCCACACGTCCGGCAGTCCCCCGCCTGCAGCCTCGGTCTGCTTCTTCTCCCAGTAGGAGGGGAAGTCCGTGAACGTGCCGTTGATCTCGATGTTGGGGTACTCCTCGTTGAACGCTGCGATCAACTTCTCGTACCGGGCTGCCCGGTCGTCGTTGCCCCACCACGTGAACGTGAGCGACACCGCCTCGTTGGGATCGAAGGAGGCGGTGACCTCAGGGGCGGTCTCGCCGCCACCACAGGCCGTCAGGGCTAGGGCCGCGCTGGCGATCAGCGCCACGAGTGTGTGCTTCTTGGGGAACATCGGTTGTGTCCTCTCGGGTTCGGAACGTCGTCGTTCTTGGCTGCGCATGACCGGCAACTGGACGCCAATCACGCCTGGAAAGCGCCTTCCCACAAGCTAACACCCTTTGAAACGTTTCGCAATAGCCGAGACGTAACGAAATGGACACAGGTCCGCGAGCTTGAGCGGACAAAGATCCTAGTCGGACGCCTATAGTCCCGTGGCGAGCGTGGAATCGTTTCCAAGAGACGGCCCCGCGTGACGTGACGTGCGGCCCCTCCGCCCTGAGTGCGGATCGCGCCCTACGATGCCAGGAGGGCAAGCGCTGTCCCTTCACACCCCGACGAGGCGAACCAATGACGACCACCTCCCACTCCCCCGGCCTCGACGCGGCCTTCGAGTACGTCTCGGCCCTCGTCCGCGAGGGGGGCCTCCCGACCGCCGTGCTGGGGGTCGCCACGCGTGAGGGCGTCGTGGCCCTGCAGTCGTTCGGGCGCACCGGAAACCGCGAGGCCCGAATCGACGACCACTACCGACTGTTCTCCATCACCAAGCCCCTCGTCGGCCTCATCGCCGCCCGCGAACTCGAGCGCGGCACGCTGACGCTCGACACTCCCCTGACCGATGCCCTCCCCGGGTTCGGCGCGGGCCGCGACGACGTCGTCGCCCTCCGCCACCTCGCCTCGCACACCTCCGGCATCACCGAGCCGGAGCTGGACGACCCGCGGCCCCTGCGTGAGTCCCTCGTCGCCGCCGGCCGCGACACCCCCGTCGGCTCGCTGCGCCGCTACTCCTCACTCGCCTTCGAGGGCATCGCGGCGCTGATCGAGCACGCCGGCGGCTCGACGTGGGAGGCCGGGCTCGCCGCTCTCAACGAAAACCTCGGCACCAGGTTCACCCTCGACGAGGCCGCGGACCCGCCCCCCGTGCTCGGGCTCGAGGCGTTCGACATGGCCACCTTCGCCGCCCAGCACCACCCCGGCGCCGGCGTCATCGCGCGCGCGGAGGACCTGCTCACGGTGGCGATCTCCCTCCTGCGGGGAGACGGCGCCGTCGTGCGCCCAGCGACGCTGGACCTGATGCGCGCGCCGCTCACCGTCGGCGTCCCGGTGCACGAGCCACTCCCCCAGGACGACGGCGACGAGTACGGCTTCACCTTCAAGCTCCCCGGCTGGGGGGCCGCCGACGGCGTCTTCGGGCATGCAGGATGGTCCGGCACCGAGTTCTGGATCAACCCCACCGTCGGAGTCGCGTGGACCTTGATGACCAACCGCCCCGAGCGGCCCGGCTTCGACGTCGCGACCATGGACAGCCTGGTGGCGCGAGGGCGTTGACCATGCCGTCCCGCTTGTCCGGACAAGTGGCGTCGTCAGACCGCTAGTCGCGACACAGAATTCCCTACACCGACCCCCATTGACAGTACAAAGCAGCCATGCTTAGACTGAGCACAAGCTCAAGGATGAGCAACCCCGAAAGGATGACGATGGCTGTCGACAAGAGCCGTAACACTGATCCCCGCTACTCCAAGTTGACCGTCGGTGTCTGCCCCGACCAGTGGGGAGTCTGGTTCCCCGAGCACCCGGACCAGATCCCGTGGGAGAAGGCGCTCGACGAGATGGCAGAGGCCGGCTTCTCCGTCATGGAGACCGGGCCGTTCGGCTACTTCCCCACCGACCCCAAGCGCCTCATGGAGGAGATGGGCAAGCGCGGCTTCCGCGTCGTCGCCGGCACCGCGTGGGGGATCCTGCACAAGGAGGAGGCCTGGGCCGAGACCGAGAAGACCTTCCGTGCCGTGGGCGAGACCCACGCCGCCGTCGGCGCCGAGTACGTGGTGCACCTGCCCCCCATGTTCCGCGACGAGATCACCGGTGACTTCACCGACGACCGCCACCTCGACGGCGCCGCCTGGGACCTCTACATCAACAACGCGAATCGCCTCGGCCGCATGATGAAGGAGGACTACGGCCTCAAGATGGTGCTGCACCCCCACGGCGACTCGCACATCGAGACCCGCGAGGACATCGACCGCATCTTCCAGGCCACGGATCCCGAGTACGTCGGCTTCTGCCTGGACACCGGCCACATCGTCTACGGCATGGCAGACAACATCGCGCTCATCAAGGACTACCCGGAGCGCATCAGCTACGTGCACATCAAGGCCATGGACCCCAAGCTGGTCAAGCAGGCCCACGACGAGGACTGGCCGTTCGTCAAGGCCGTCAAGGCCGGCTGCTCCGTCGCACCGCCGGAGGGCGAGCCCGACATGCCGACCCTTGTCGAGGCCCTCGCGGACCTCAACAAGGAGCTCTACGTCATCACCGAGCAGGACATGTTCGGCTGCGACCCCGGCTACCCGCTCCCCAACGCCATCAAGACCCGCGAGTTCCTGGCCTCCTGCGGCCTCGGCCTCCTCTGATCCCCAAGGACAACACATGACCCTTCGTATTGGAATGATCGGCCCCGGCGGCATGGGCAAGGCCCACATCGAGCGGATCCACACCGTCATCTCCGGCGGCCGCGTGGTGGCCGTCAGCGACGTCAACCCGGACAATGCGGCCGCGGTGGCCGAGCAGATCGGCGGCACGGCCTTCGCCACCAGCGCCGAGCTGATCGCCTCGCCCGACGTGGACGCCATCATGATCGCCAGCTACGGCCCGGCCCACAAGCCCGACGTCATCGCGGCCATCGAAGCCGGCAAGTACGTGTTCTGCGAGAAGCCCCTGGCCCCCACCGCGGCCGAGTGCGTCGAGATCATGGAGGCTGAGCAGAAGGCCGGCAAGAAGCTGGTCACCGTCGGCTTCATGCGCCGCTTCGACGCCTCGTACCGCGAGATGAAGAAGATCCTCGACGACGGCGAGGTGGGCGAGGCCCTCATGGTGCACAACGCCCACCGCAACCCCACCGTGCCCGAGATGTACACGTGGGACATGGCCATCAACGACACCGCCATCCACGAGATCGACACCATGCGGTGGCTACTGGGCGAGGAGTTCGTCTCCGCGCGAGTCGACAAGCCGAAGAAGACCTCCCTGCGCTTCGAGCACCTGCAGGATCCGCTGGTGCTCATCCTCACCACCGAGTCCGGTGTCCGCGTCGACGACGAGGTGTTCGTCAACTGCCAGTACGGCTACGACATCCAGTGCGAGCTGGTGGCGGAGCAGGGCGTCGTCCGGCTGGGCGACCAGGAACTGGTGCACCGCGCCGACAAGCTCGGTCGCCACAACCGGCTCACGATGGACCACAACCAGCGCTTCGGCCAGGCTTTCGTCACCGAAGTCCAGGAGTGGATCTCCGCGGTGTCGCAGGACCAGCACACCGGCTCCTCGTCGTGGGACGGCTACGCCGCCGCCGCCGTGTGCGACGCCGGCGTCAAGGCCCTGACGGAGGACGGCGAGGTGCCGATCTCCATGATCGAGCGTCCCGCCCTCTACGCCTGACATACCTGAAGCACTTTCCCGGGTCTGATCCGGTGACCGGTCGGCATGATCGAGCACGACGACGAGCCCGGGAAAGTGCTACCTCCCCCAGCCCACCCTCCGCCCAGAACGCCAAGGAAGCCGTCATGGTCAAGATCCTGCTCGACCCCTCCATGTACCACCCCCACCTCACTGTCGCCCAGGAGTGCGAGAAGGCGGCCGATCTGGGTTACAGCTTCATCGAGCTGTCCCCCCGGGCCGACTTCCACGAGTGGCACCACTACCCCAAGGTCGACAACGCCGAGATCGCGCGCGTCAAGAAGTCCATGAAGGCCACCGGTGTCAAGATCGAGACCTTCAACCCCGTGTTCAATTGGGCCTCGCCCGACGAGCAGGAGCGCCAGGCGCAGGTGCGCAACTGGCGCCGGCTTCTGGAGATCGCCGAGGAGCTCGAGGTGCCGATGATGGCCACCGAGTTCTCCGGCGACCCGAACCGGGCACTCACGAGCGAGCACCAGTTCTACCGCTCAATCGAGGAGCTCGCGCCGGACTTCGAGAAGCGCGGCATCGAGTGCGTCGTCGAGGCTCACCCGTACGACTTTGTAGAGACAAACGACCGGGCGGTCCAGGTGGTGCGAGGCGTCAACAAGGACTGGTTCAACTACCAGTTCTGCCTTCCCCACCTCTTCCACCTGTCCTCGGGTAAGAGCAACCCGCGCGAGCTGATGGAGTATGCGGGAGACCGCCTACGCCACATCCACATCGGCGACGTCTGGAACCACCTGGCCAACGTCGGCAACCGCTACATCATCAACCCTCCGGGCGTTGATGCGCGCATTCACCAGCACAACGAGATCGGCAACGGCGAGGTTCCGTGGGACGAGGTCTTCGGCTACCTCCGCGAGATCCAGTACGACGCACGGCTGTCGGTCTGCGTGTTCGGCTGGGAGGAGGACGCGGACGCCATCCACGTCCGGATGCGCGAGCGGCTCGAGTCGGAGTTCGCAACAAACCGATAACATCTCCTCCTTTGTCTTGACATAGATGTACCCCTGTCGTCATGATGACTGTGTCGCAAGGATGCGACACTCCCTCCCTGCGGAGTCACCAGACACCCGCACCCACCTCGGAAGAGAGACTGCAATGAAGCAAGGAATCAAGCTCGTCGGCCTGTTGGCCGCCGGCGCCCTCGCCTTGAGTGCCTGCGGCACCACCGCGAGCACCCCTACGTCCTCCGCGCCCGCTGGCGAGTCCAGCGCACCGGCCGCGTCGGCCGGTGCCACCGTGACCTTCGCCCCCAGCGAGGTCGTCAAGCCCAAGGACGGCGAGGTCCTCAAGATCGGCGTCACCTTCCCGATCCTGGACCAGTTCCTCCAGAAGGTCGCCGACGGCATCGAGGCCCGCGCCAAGGAGGCCGGCGTCGAGGTCACTATCGTGTCAGCACAGGAGAAGGCTGACGTTCAGCTCGGCCAGGTGGAGAACTTCATCTCCCAGGGCGTCGACGGCATCATCGTGATCCCGGTGGACACCGATGCTGCGGGCCCCATGACCCAGAAGGCTGTGGACGCCGAAACCCCGCTGGCTTACGTGAACCGCCGCCCGGGCGATCTTCCGGCCGGTGTCCCCTACGTCGGCTCGGACTCGCTGGTCTCCGGCGTGCTCGAGATGGAAGCGCTGGCGGAGCTCGCCGGTGGCAAGGGCAAGGTCGGCATCATCCAGGGCGACCCGGCCAACGAAGCCGCCCGCCTGCGTACCCAGGGCTGCAAGGACGTCGTCGCGAAGTACCCGGACATGGAGGTCGTGCGTGAGCAGGCCGGCAACTGGTACCGCGAGAAGGGCCTTGCCATCGCCGAGAACTGGATCCAGTCCGGTGACGAGATCGATATCATCTGCGCCAACAACGACGAGATGGCGCTGGGCGCCATCCAGGCCCTGAAGAATGCCGGCACGCTCGACGACGTGCTCGTGGGTGGCGTCGACGCCACCGCTGACGCGCTGGCCGCCATGGAAGCCGGTGAGCTCGAGGTGACGGTGTTCCAGGATGCCGCTGGCCAGGGTGCGGGTGGCGTGGACGCCATCATCATGATGTACAACGGCGAAGAGGTCCCGGCCGTCATCGACGTGCCGTACCAGCTTGTCACCCCCGACAACATGGCCGACTTCAAGTAATTGAAGACGAGGTGGCCGGGTGCGATGTTCGCCCCGGCCACCCCCTTCAACAGGGAGGATAGGAAATGCAAGAAGTGATTCTGCGGATGCGCGATATCCGCAAGACCTTCCCGGGCGTGGTGGCCCTGGACGGCGTACAGCTGGACGTTCGCAGCGGCACGGTCCACTCGCTCATGGGAGAGAACGGCGCGGGCAAGTCCACCCTGATGAAGTGCCTGATCGGCATGTACACCCCCGACGCCGGCACCGTCGAACTCGCCGGCGACATGGTCACGTTCAAGGACACCAAGGACGGCCTCGAGCACGGGATCTCCATGATCCACCAGGAGCTCTCTCCCGTCCCGGAGATGATGGTGGCCGAGAACATCTGGCTCGGCCGGGAGCAGCGCGGCAGGTTCGGGCTGCTGGACCCCAAACTGATCATCCGCAAGACGAAGGAACTCTTCGACGAGTGGGACATCAAAATCGACCCACGCGCCAAGATGAAGGACCTCACGGTGGCCCGCCAGCAGATGGTGGAGATCGCCAAGGCCATCAGCTACGACGCCAAGATCATCATCATGGACGAGCCCACCTCGGCCATCCCCGAGCGGGAGGTCGAGCACCTCCACAAGATGATCAGGCGGCTCACCGACTTCGGCGTGGCGATCGTCTACATTACCCACAAGATGGACGAGGTCTTCAGGATCTCCGACGACATCACCGTCTTCCGCGACGGCAAGCACGTCGTCTCCCTGCCCGCCAAGGAACTGGACCGCAACAAGCTGATCCAGCTCATGGTCGGTCGCGAGCTCACCAGCCTGTTCCCCAAGCTCGACGCCGAGATCGGCGACGTGGTGCTCTCGGTCCGCAACCTCAACCGCGGCAGGCTCGTCCGCGACGTCAATTTCGAGGTGCGCCGCGGTGAGATCCTCGGCTTCGCCGGCCTCATGGGCGCAGGACGCACCGAGGTCCTCGAGACCATCTTCGGCATCGCCCCCGCCGACAGCGGCGAGATCTTCGTCGAAGGCAAACAACTCAAGGTCCGGGAACCGAAGGACGCCATCGCCGCCGGCATCGGCATGCTCACCGAGGACCGCAAGCACAACGGCATCATGGGTGTGCTGTCGGTGCGCGACAACATCACCATCGCCGCGCTGCCGAAGTACTCCCCCAAGGGCTTCCTCAACATGGCCCAGATCCGCAAGGACAGCGAGGCCCAGCGCCAGGCGCTGCGGATCAAGACCCCCACGCTCGAGCAGCTGATCAAGAACCTCTCCGGCGGCAACCAGCAGAAGGCGCTCATCTCGCGCTGGCTGCTCACCGTCCCTGAGATCCTCATGATCGACGAGCCCACCCGAGGAATCGATGTGGGCGCCAAAAGTGAGATCCACCGCCTCATGTCGCAGCTCGCGCAACAGGGCAAGGCCATCATCATGGTCTCCTCCGAACTGCCCGAGATCCTCGGGATGAGCGACCGCGTCATCGTCATGCACGAAGGCCGCATCTCCGGTGAGCTCTCCCGCGCGGAAGCCAACCAGGAGTCCATCATGCAACTCGCCACCGGCGGCACCGCGGCCGCGTAGGAAGGAACCACCACCAATGTCTGACACCACAGTAGAAGCCAAACCGAAGTTCAACACGACGGCGGCCATCAAGAAGTACGCCATCCTTCTGATCCTGATCTCCTTCATGGTGATCCTCGCCATCGTCACCGGCGGCACGTTCCTGAGGTCCCAGAACCTCATCAACGTCGTCGTGCAGGTGGCCCCCATCGGCATCGTCGCCCTCGGCATGATGTTCGCCATCATCACCAAGGGCATCGACCTCTCGGTCGGCTCCACCGTCGCACTGGTGGCCGTTGTCTCCGCCAGCCTCGCCCAGGTCCAGAGCGACACCGCGATGTTCCCCGGCCTCCCCCCGATGCCCATCTTCGTCTCCGTGATCGTCGGCCTCCTCGTCGGCGCGATCATCGGGGCCATCGTCGGCACCCTCGTCGCCTACTTCCGCATCCCGCCCTTCGTCGCCACCCTCGGCATGATGACCGCAGCACGCGGCATGGCCAACATCTACACCGGCGGACGCCCCGTCTCCAACCTCGCCCCCGGGTTCAACTGGATGGGCCAGGGCAACATCCTGGGCGTTCCCGTCCCGATGATCATCTTCATCATCGTCGCGGGCGTGATCTGGGTGATCCTCAACCGGACCCGCTTCGGCCGGCACACCTACGCCATCGGCGGCAACGAGCAGGCCGCCCGCGTCTCGGGCATCAGCATCGGCAGGGTGCAGTTCCTCATCTACACCCTGATCGGCATGCTCGCCGGCCTCGCCGGCATGATCCTGGCCGCACGCATCGGCTCCGGCCAGCCCACCCTGGGCGTCATGCTCGAGCTCGACGCCATCACCGCGGCCGTGATCGGCGGCGTGTCCTTCAACGGCGGCATCGGTGTCGTGTGGGGCGTCGTCGTCGGCGCCCTGATCATCGGCGTCATCAACAACGGCCTCGACCTCATGAACGTCTCCCCCTTCATGCAGATGGTCGTCAAGGGCGCCATCATCGTGGTGGCGGTCATCATCGACGAGCGCAAGAACCGCTAGTCGAAGTCAACACCCGGACTGGGGCGGGGCCTTCGGGCTCCGCCCCTGTCGCATGCTCCCGGTACGGTGGACCCATGCGCCTGATCCTGATCCGTCACGGGGAGACCGAGAGCAACGTCAACCGCCAGCTGGACACCGCCTTCCCGGGGGCACCACTCAACAAGAACGGGCTGACGCAGGCTGAGACGCTCGTCGAGGCCCTCGCGCACGAGCGGATCGATGCGCTCTATGCGTCCACGCTGACGCGGGCGCAGCAGACGGCCACTCCGCTGGCGAAGGCACGGGAGCTGGACCTGGTGATCGCCGACGGCATCCACGAGATCGCCGCCGGGATCGAGGAGATGAACACGGACTGGAGTGTCTACGTGGGCATGCTCAACAGGTGGGCCCCGGACAACCTCGACGAGGGCCTCGAGGGCGGTGAGACGGCGCGCCAGTTCATGACGCGGTTCACCAACGCCGTCGCGGCCATGGAGCGGGCCGGCGACGACGTGGTGGCGCTGGTGAGCCATGGCGCGGCGCTGCGCGTCTGGGCGATCTCGCAGGACCCGTCGATCGGGTTCGAGAACGCCCAGCCGCTGCACAACACCCAGTGGATCGTCCTCAACGGGTCGACCACTGACGGATGGAAGATCGAGCAGTGGGCGGACTACGTCACGTCCACCGACGAGACCGACTAGAGCCTGACGGCGCGCCCCTCGCGGGCGCTGATGGTCGCTGCCTCCGCGAGCTTGAGCGCCTCGACGCCGTCGACGACGTTGGGCGACACGTCGCCGTCGGCCACCACCGCGTCGATGAAGGCGCTCAGTTCGTCGCGGTAGGCCGCCTCGTACCGCTGGAGGAAGAAGTTGAGGACGGGTCCCCGCGCGTCGGTCTGCGTGGCGCTGGCGGCGCGCACGGAGGTCGCGGTGAGGTTGTCCGCCGAGAGTGCGCCGTCGGCCCCGAAGGCCTCCAGGCGCTGGTCGTATCCGTAGGCGCAGGTGCGCGAGTTGACGATGGTGGCCAGGGCGCCGTCGGCGTTGCGGAGCAGCACCATGGCCTGGTCGAAGTCACCGGCGGCCTTGATCTCCTCGTCGGCGTTGGTGCCGAAGGCGCTGACCTCGACGATGTCGCCGAGGAAGAATCGCACCATGTCGAAGTCGTGGATGGTCATGTCCTTGAAGATGCCGCCCGAGCCTGCCACGTAGCTGGCCGGGGGGCCCTGGGGGTCGCGTGAGGTGACGGTCAACTGCTGCAGCGGGCCGATCTCGCCGGCCACCACCCGGGCGTTCACCTCGGCGAAGGAGGGGTCGAAGCGCCGGTTGAAGCCCAGCATGACGCGGGTGGCCTCGGCGCCCAGCTCGTCCAGGCAGCGTTGCGCCTCGTCGAGTTCCAGCGCCACGGGCTTCTCGGACATGACCCGCTTGCCGCCCTTGACGGCCCCCAGGATCTGCTCCACGTGCATGGCGGTGGGCGAGCCGATGATGACCGCGTCGACGTCGTCGGCGCCGTAGACATCCTCGACCTCGAGGGTGTAGCGCGCCCCGTACGCATCGGCGAGCGACTTGGCGGGCGCCTCGAACGCGTCGTAGACCAACGACAGCGTCGCCTGCGGGTGGGACGCGATGGCGCGTGCGTGGACCTGGCCGATGCGTCCGGCCCCGATGATCGCGAAGCGAATCATGTGTGCTCCTGGGGGTAAGGCCGCAGCTGTGTCGCGGCGGTATCAATGTCAGCACATTGGAGGCGAGCGCCACAAGCCGGGGTCCGCTTTGCGCGGTGCGGGTTATGCCGTTGAGCCGGACACGGCTGTTGCGTGCCCGGGTTGAGCCTGACACGGCTCTCGCAAGCGGTCCTCGAGCCTGACACACGCTTCACGACCCGCATGAGCCTGATGCGGCACTCGTGGCGGCTTGAACGTGCAAATTCACCGTCGCCCGCGTCGAGTGCCGTGTCCGGCTCAACTCCTCACCGCGAGAGCCGTGTCCGGCTCAACTCCTCACCGCGAGTGCCGTGTCCGGCTCAACTCCTCACCGCGAGAGCCGTGTCCGGCTCAACCCACACCCCGGCCGCAGACATTGCGGGGGGGCGCCCTCCACTCAGCCCTTTGGCAGGACATAATGGTTCCATCGAGCCGCGCGAGGCGGCTTGCCGCGAAGGAGCTGCACATGAAGATTGCCGGAGCCCCCATCAGCTGGGGCGTGTGTGAGGTACCGGGCTGGGGCTACCAGATGTCCCCCGAGCGCGTTCTCACCGAGATGAAGGAGATCGGCCTCACCGCCACCGAGTTCGGCCCCCAGGGCTGGCTGCCTGTCGACGCCGAGGAGCGCGCCGCCGTCGTGTCCGAGTTCGGCCTCAAGCCTGTCGGCGCGTTCTTCCTGGCCGTCATGCACGATCCCGACTTCGACCCCATCCCGATGGTCGAGGCCGAACTGCGCGCCTTCGAGATCGCGGGCGGCGAGTTCCTCGTCCTGGCGGCCGACTCCGGCCAGGACGGCTACGACGCACGCCCCGAACTCGACGAGGAGGGCTGGCAGACGCTGTTTACCAACCTCAGCCGGATCAGTGACGTCTGCAAGGCCAAGGGCGTCACCGCCGTCCTGCATCCGCACTGGGGCACCATGGTGCAGAACGTCGACGAGGTGGAGCGCGTCCTCGACAACTCCACTGTCGGCCTCTGCCTCGACACCGGCCACCTCGCGTGCGGCGGCGCCGACGTCGTCGCGCTCGTGCGCAAGTACGCGGACCGGGTGGGCATCGTCCACGCCAAGGACGTGCGCATGGACATGGCGGCCAAGCTGCTTCCCGGCGAGATCACCTGGTCCGAGGGCATCAAGGGCGGCATGTTCGTCCCCATCGGTGAGGGCGACATCGACTTCGCCACCATCGTGCGCCTCCTCGACGACGCCGGCTTCGACGGCTATTGGGTGCTCGAGCAGGACATCATGCTCGACGAGGAGCCCCCGGCCGACGGCGGCCCCATTACCAACGCGGCCAGGTCGTTCGAGGCCCTCAAGGCTCTCGCCTGACGCACCATCCCGAAACGCCGACAGGGGCGGTCACCGCCGTGGTGACCGCCCCTGTCGCGTGCTCGGGTCAGAGGCTCATGTCCACGATGCCGCGACCCGACATCGTGCCCTCACGGAGCTTCTGGTAGCCCAGGTTGACGTCGTCGAGGCTGAAGACCTGGTTGACCACGTCGTCGACCTCGATGAGGCCCCGCGCCGCCATGTCCACCACCGCCGGGAGGTCCACGCGGGTACGCGCTCCGTAGGAGCCGATGATGGACTGGCTGCGGCGCACGGTGCGGTTGATCTGCACCTCGGCCGACTGCACTCCGGCGCCCAGGCCGATCGGAACCATGCGGCCGCCGTCGGACAGGATGTCCAGCGCGGTATTCCAGGTCTGGGGGCGGCCCAGCGCCTCGAACGCCACGTCGACGCCGTAGCCGTCGGTGATCTCCATCACGGCCTCCCGCGCGTCGGTGTTCTTGAGGTTGACCGTGTGCGTGGCGCCCATGACCTTGGCCGCCGCGAGCTTGTCGTCGTCGACATCGAGCGCGATGACCTGACGGGCGCCCATGACCTTGGCGAACTTGAGGATCATGGAGCCCACACCACCGGTGGCGACGACGGCGACGGTCTCACCGAACCGCAGGTCCGCACCGCGCCGTACGGCGCCGTAGGCAGTCATGGCCGCGCAGCCGAGGATGGCCGTGTTCTTCGGCGAGAGGTTGTCGGGAATAGGCGTCACGGAGGTGGCAGGAACCACGCAGTACTCCGCCAGGCCGCCCATGGAGTACATCCAGATGGGGTTGCCGTCCATGTCCGAGAGCCGGGTCTCGCCGTCGTACAGGACGCCCTTGAGCCGGTTGAGCTGGAAGAACGGGTAGCAGAGGTCGTCGCGGCCGGCGCGGCAGGCCTTGCACTGGCCGCAGGGCATCAGGAAGGCGCCGGCCACATTCTGACCGACCTGGAGTTCGCCGGTGAGCATGCCGGGGCCGAGCTCGACGATGGCGCCCGACACCTCATGGCCGAGGACGCAGGGGGTGGGGAACGCGATGGCGCCGCCGAGGACGTGGAGGTCCGAGTGACACAGGCCGCAGGCCGCCACCTTGAGCAGGACCTCGTTGGCGCGCGGGCGGGGGGTCGGGATGGTCTCGATCGAGAGCGGTTCACCGGGAGCCCGGAGGACCGCGGCGCGCATCGTTGCAGGAATGTCCATGATGACTCCTCAGTGAATTTGTGTGGACATTCACAGTATGGACTACGCCTGTCGCCCTGTCACTACCGGGGTGCCAGTTTGTCGCGACATTTATTTGTTCTTACATGCGCCTCTTTGTGGAATCGTTTGCACCGAGCGCAGAGGTCACGACAGCCGACACGACGGAGATGATGAAGGACCCGATGAGGGCGGTCCAGAAGCCGTCGACGTGGAATCCCAAGCCCACCTGCCCGGCCACCCAGGACGTCAGCATCAGCATCAGCGCGTTGATCACGAGCAGGAAGAGTCCGAATGTCAGCACGATGAGGCACGTGCCGAGAACCGCCGCGAAGGGCCTCACGACGGCGTTCACCACGCCGAGGATGACAGCCACCCCCAGGAGCGTCAGGGCCTGGTTGACCGTGGTGTCGGCGGTCAGCGTGATGCCGGGGAGGAGCCACACGGCGATGGCGGTCGCAACGGCCGTGGCGAGCAGGCGGAGGAAGAGCTTCATAGCTCTGAGCGTAGGGCTCCCGTCTCTCACGCGCCCCAGGGAACTCCCCGACCGGCTCCCTGAGACGCACGCCAGCCGAGTCGCCCACATCGGTCTGCAACTTGCGATCAGGAGGGCGGTATCTGTGCATATACGCAGATACCGCCCTCCTGATCGCAAGTTGCAGAACCCGGACCCAACCACGCCACAGGCAGACCAGTGCGGGGAGACGGGAGACGAGACCCGGGCGGACTCCACACCCAACCGCAGACGGGCCCGCGGCAAGGCGCGAGACCTTGGACAACGGCCGCCCGGGCCTCGACGCACGGCTCACCGCACCAGACCACCGAGCGCCCACGTCGGGGTTTCCACGCGGGCGGAAATCGGGAGGGGTCAGCGGCCGAAGGTGGTGACCGCCTCGACCGTCGGCACGTCGTGCCACTGACCGTCTGCGGCCGAGGCCACGACCGCCTCGTCGATCTCGGCCGCGGCCCAGCCATCGCCGGCCGAGGGGGCGACCTGCTCCCCCGTCGTCACGGAGATGAGGAATTTCGCTGCCTCGACGGCCTTCAGGTCGTCGAAGCCCATCGAGGTGCCCGCGCCGGGCTGGAACCGGTCGAAGTCCGGCATGCCGGGGCCGGCCATGACCCTGGTGTAGCCCTGGACAGGGCCCTCGCCGCGACCCACACACACGTCGAGGTGGTTCAGAGACTCGAAGTTCCAGCGCACCGACCCCTCCGTGCCGTAGACCTCGACGATGTACTCGGCCCGCGGCCCCACGGACACCCGGCTGGCCTCCAGGACCCCCACGACGCCGCCGTCGAACCGGGTCAGCACGGCCACCCAGTCCTCGTTGCCCACCGGCCCCTTCTCCTCGCCGACGGTGTAGCCCGAGTGGCCGACGCCGCCGGAGCCGATCGGGATGGGCCGTTCCTTGATGAACGTGTCCGTCATCGCCGAGACCGACGAGATGCGTCCCACCAGATACTGGGCCAGGTCAGCGCCGTGCGAGAGCAGGTCGCCGACGATGCCGGCGCCCGCCCGAGCCCGGTCGTAGCGCCACGTGAGCGGGCCGTCGGGGCTGGAGGCGTAGTCGGCGATGAACCACACGCGGCAGTTCGTCACCCGCCCCAGCTTCCCCTCGCGGATCAACTGGCGCGCGTACTGGATGGCCGGCACGTGCCGGTAGTTGAAGCCGACGGCGGTGGCCAGACCCGCGCCGGCGGCGGCCTGGGCGATCTCACGCGACTCCGTCGCGCTGACGCCCATGGGCTTCTCGATCCAGAACGGCTTGCCGGCCGCGGCGGCGGCCAGCGCGATCTCGTGGTGCAGGAAGTTGGGCGCGCAGATGGAGACCACCTCCACCTCCGGGTCCGCGAGAAGATCGCGGTAGTCGGCGTAGGCGCGCTGGAAGCCCGCCACGTCGACGGCCCAGTCGCGCGTGGCCTCAACCGGGTCACAGGCCGCGACGAGGTCGCAGGCCAGGCCCAGCTCCGGGTAGCGCTCCGCGAGCGCCTTGTAGCTGCGGGTGTGCAGTCGGCCCATCCAGCCGAGTGAGATGACGCCGACGCCGATGCGCTTGGCCATGACGAGTTCCTTCCTGGCGCTTCGCGCCATGGTGACGAGCCCGTCCGGGCGGGCCGGGGTGGGCAGCGGTGCCCACCCCGGGATCAGCCCCGGACGGTGCTCAGGGTGTGTTGTGCCGTTGCCGGCCTTACTTGGTGGCGACGAAGTCCAGGCCGATCTTGCCGTGGCTGCCGGAACCGGCCCACCGCGTCGTGATCACCTTGGTGCGGGTGTAGAAGTTCACGCCCTCCTGGCCGTGGATCTTGTGATCGCCCAGCAGCGAGTTCTTCCAGCCGCCGAACGAGTAGTAGCCGACCGGAACCGGGATGGGCACGTTGATGCCCACCATGCCCGCGTTGACGTCGAGCTGGAACTGGCGGGCCACCTGGCCGTTCTCCGTGAAGATCGCCGAGCCGTTGCCGAACGCGCTCGAGTTGACGATCTCGATGGCCTCCTCGTAGGTGTCGGTCTTCACCACCACCAGCACCGGCCCGAAGACCTCCTCGCAGTACAGCTGCGTCTCGAGCGGGACGTTGTCCACGATGGTGGGGCCCACCCAGTTGCCGTTCGCGGTGCCCTCGACCTCGGAGCTGAAGCCGCGACCGTCGAGCACCACGTTGGCGCCCTTGGCTTCGGCGTCGTTGATCCAGGACAGGATCCGCTCGCGGGACTTCGACGAGATGACCGGGCCGAGCTCGTTCTTCGGGTCCGAGCCCGGGCCCACCTTGAGGACCTCGGCGCGGGCCTTGACCTTCTCGATGAGGGCGTCGTGCGCCTCACCCACGGCCACGACGACAGGCAGGGCCATGCAGCGCTGACCGGCCGCGCCGAAGGCGCCGGAGACAATGTGCTGGGCCGCGAAGTCCAGGTTGGCGTCGGGCATCACGATGGCGTGGTTGTTGGCGCCGCCGAGGGCCTGGAACCGCTTGCCGGAGGCAGCGCAGCGCTCAGCCACGATCTTGGCCACCGGGGTCGAGCCGACGAAGGAGACGGCATCGATGCCGGGGTGGTCAAGGATGTGGGAGACCACCTGCTTGTCGCCGCACACCACCTGGAACAGGCCGTCGGGCAGGCCCGCCTCCTGGTACAGCTTGGCCACCATGAGCGACACGGAGGGCACGGGCGTGGCCGGCTTGAGGATGACGGCGTTGCCGGTGGCCAGAGCCATCGGGTGCATCCACATGGGCACCATCATGGGGAAGTTGAAGGGCACGATGGCGCCGACGACACCGACGGCCTGGCGGATGGTGTGCACGTCGACGCCGGTGGCGGCCTCGATGGTGTGGTCTCCCTTGAGCGCGTTCTGGATGCCGCAGGCGAATTCCACGATCTCCAGGCCGCGGGCGATCTCGCCGAGCGCGTCGCCACGGGTCTTGCCACCCTCACGGACAATGACGTCGGCGAGGTCGTCCTGGCGCTCGATGAGCAGCTGGCGGAAGTTGAACATGACGCGGGTGCGCTTGGCCAGCGACGCCCGGCCCCAGGCCTTCTGGGCGGTGCGGGCCGACGCGACGGCGCGGTCGATGAGTTCGATGCTGGCCTCGGCGACTCCGCCGATGACCTCGCCGGTGGCGGGATTGTCGATGGGCAGGACCTCGACACCCTCCTCGAAGTACTCGGCGCCGTCGATCCAATGGGGCATGGTGATGGACATATCAGTTTCCTCTCGGGGGTGGGGATCAGAAGAAGCGACGCTGGGCCTTGACGGCCTCCGCGTACTCCTCGTAGGCCTTCTGGGTGGATTCGAGCGTGGAGGCGGCCGTGACGGGCACGTCCCACCAGCTGGTGCCGGGCGGGTTGGGCCCGTACAGGTCGGTCTCGATGTAGATCATCGTCGCCTTGTCGGAGGCGACGGCGGTGGCGTAGGCCTCACGGAAGTCCGCGATGGTGCGGACCTCCAGGACGTCGAGGCCCCAGGTGCGGGCGTTGCCGGCGATGTCGACGGGGATCAGCTCGTCGCTGCGTCCGCCGTCGGCGGAACGCATGCGGTACTTGGTTCCGAACCGCTGCGAGCCGCGGGACTCCGACAGCCCGCCGATGGACGCGTAGCCGTGGTTCTGCAGCAGCACGAAGATCACCTTCGCGCGCTCCTGGATGATGGTGGCGATCTCCATCGGCAGCATCTGGTACGTGCCGTCGCCGACGATGGCCACCACCTCCGACTCCGGGGACGCCATCTTGCAGCCGAGTGCCGCGGGGATCTCGTAGCCCATGGTCGAGAAGGCGTATTCGACGTGGTACTGCCCGGGGGTGCGGGCCCGCCACAGGGACTGCAGGTCTCCAGGCATGGAGCCGGCGGCGTTGATGACGATGTCGTCGTCGCCCATCATCTCGTTGAGGGCGCCGAACACCTCGGTCTGCGCCGGGAGCGGTCCGTGGCCCAGGTGGTAGCACGTCTCGGTGGCCTCGGCCCAGGCGGCGCGCTCGTCGGCGATCTTCTGGGAGTACGCATCCTCGACGCGGTAGTCGGAGAGTGCCTCGGTGAGCGCGGTCAGCGCCTCGCGGGCGTCGGCCACGAGCATCTGGGCGCCCTGCTTGGCCGCGTCGAAGGAGCCGACGTTGATGTTGAGGAACCTGACGTCCGGGTTCTTGAACTGGGTCTGCGAGCCGGTGGTGAAGTCGGAGTAGCGGGTGCCGATGCCGATGATGAGGTCCGCCTCGACGGCGATCGCGTTGGCCGAGCCGGCTCCGGTGGAGCCCACGCCGCCGACGGCGCGCTCGTGGTCCCAGTTGATGCCGCCCTTGCCGGCCTGCGTGTCGGCCACCGGGATGCCGGTGGCGGTGGCGAAGGCGCGCAGTTCCTCGGTGGCACCGGAGTAGATGGTGCCGCCGCCGGAGATGATGAGGGGGCGCTTGGCGGCGCGGATGGCCTCGACGGCGCGGGCGAGGGCGGCGCGGTCCGGGACGCGGCGGTCGATGTGCCACACCTTCCTGGCGAAGAACTCCTCGGGCCAGTCGTAGACCTCGGCCTGGACGTCCTCGGGCATGCAGACGACGGCGGCGCCGGTGTCGGCCGGATCCGTCAGCACGCGCATGGCGCGCGGCAGGGAGACCATGAGCTGCTCCGGGCGGTTGACCCGGTCCCAGAACTTCGACACCGGACGGAAGGCGTCGTTGGCGCTCACGTCGGGGTTAGTGGGGTCCTCCACCTGCTGCAGCACCGGGTCCGGCATGCGGTTGGCGAAGATGTCCGAGGGGAACAGCAGCACGGGCACGCGGTTGGTGGTGGCCAGCGCGGCGCCGGTGACCATGTTGAGGGCGCCGGGGCCGATCGAGGACGTGACCGCGAGGGTCTGCAGGCGCTCGGTCTGCTTGGCGAAGGCGGCGGCCACGTGGACCATGCCCTGCTCGTTGCGGCCCATCCAGTACTCGAAGGGCTCGTCGAAGGCGGGGTCAACCTCGTGCTGCAGGAGGGCCTGGCCGATGCCGGCGACGTTGCCGTGGCCGAAGATGCCGAACATGCCAGGAATGAAGCGCTGCTCCACGCCGTCGCGCTCGGTGTACTGGTGCGCGAGGTACCGGACGATGGCTTGCGCAACCGAAAGGCGGATGGTGGTCATGTGAGGGTAACTCGCTTTCTCAGGCGTCGAGCCGGGTGGGTACGTAGGGGAGGCGGGGATCGACGTCTGTGTCGTCCCAAGTCTGGCGGAGCCAGCCGTAGCAGGGGTCGTCCACGGACAACCACTCGGGTCCACCGGGGCCGGCCATCACGTTGAGGTAATACAGGTCGTAGCCCGGTGCCGCGACACACGGGCCGTGCCAGCCGTGCGGAACCAGTGCGGTGTCGCCGCTGTTGACCCGCAGCGCGACGTCGATGGGCCGCTCGGGCGTGCCGTAGGTGGAGTGGAAGGCCATGCCGGGGCCGTGCTCGTCGGCCTTGATCTCGAAGTAGTAGATCTCCTCGAGCTCGCGCTCGGTGCCGGTGGTCTCGTCGTGCTTGTGCGGGGGGTAGCTGGACCAGTTGCCGCCGGGGGTGATGACCTCGCACACCAGCAGGCGGCTGGTCTGCAGCGTGTTGTTGAGCGCGTAGTTGGTGACCTGCCGCGACATCGTGCCCGCGCCCCGCAGGCCGACGACGGCCTCGTCGGCCGGGCAGTAGCGCACGTCGAGCGTGGCGTCGGCGACGGCGCTGGGCAGCGCGTAGCGGCCGCCGCCGACGGAGGTGATGGTGGCCTCGGCGCCCCGGGGGAGGTAGAGGTAGTCGGTGACCTCGCCGAAGACGGTCGAGCGACCCTTGAGCTGGAAGGTGGCCCCGCCGACGGCGAGCGTCGCGGCGCCCTCCAGCGGCAGGACGAGATACTCGGCCTCACCGGTGGACAGCGCGTAGGACTCGCCGGCGCCCAGCACCGCGATCCTGAGGCCGGAGTATCCCCACCCGGCCGATTCGGGGCTCACCTCGACGGAGAGGGGCGGCGACGCGGTGGAGCCGGCTGGCAGGACGAGGTCGGTCATGAGTTCTCCTTGACGCGGTGGCGGGTCTTGGTGGCGACTGGGTTGCGGCGCACGGCCGCGAGGAGCTCGGGCTCGCTCGGCATCGCCGTCGAGCATTCGAGGCGGGTGGCGACGAGGGCGCCGGCGGCCGAGGCGGCCACGAGCGTGTCGACGAGCGGCCACTCCTTGATGAGTCCGAAGCACAGCGCGCCGCCGAACGCGTCGCCGGCGCCGAGGCCGTTGACCACGTCGATGGGAGTGCCCTCGACCTCGATCACGCGATCGGCATCCATCGCGAGCACGCCGTCGGGGCCGCGCTTGACCACTGCCAGGTCCACTCCGCGCGCCAGCAGCGCCTCGGCGGCCCGCTCCGGGTCGGATTCCCCGACTGCGACGAGACACTCGGCCGCGTTGCCCACGACGATGTCGACAAAGGGCAGCGCCTCGGCGATCGCCTCACGCGCAGCCTCTGGCGAGGACCAGAACTGCTCGCGGTAGTCGAGATCCAGGATGGTGAACGGCCGGCGCCCGCGGGCCTTCAGGGCGGCGATGTGGGTGGACCGGCTGGGCTCGCGACTCAGCCCGGTCGCGGTGACCCAGAACACCTTGGCCTGGACGATGGCGTCGAAGGGCAGGTCCTCCGGCCGGAGGCGCAGGTCCGGCGCCGTGGGGCGGCGGTAGAAGTAGAGGGGGAAGTTGTCCGGGGGAAAGATCTCGCAGAAGGTGACCGGCGTGTTGAGGTCGCCGTCGACCTTGACGTAATCGTCGAACACCCCGAGGTGGCCCATCTCGGCGCGGCAGAACCGGCCGAAGGGGTCGTCGCCGACGGCCGTGACCACGGCGGCCGAGCGACGGAGGCGCGCGGCGGCGACGGCGACGTTGGTGGCGCTGCCGCCGAGGAATTTGCCGAAGGACGTCACGTCTTCAAGGCCGACCCCGTGCTGGTGAGGATAGATGTCCACGCCGATACGCCCCATGGTCAGCACATCGACCGTGCGTGTGCCGAAAAGTCCCATCAATAACCCGCTTCTTCGAGGTGGTGCCCTCCCATCGTAACGACCCTTCGTCATTTGTCAAGACAAACGAACAATCTGCTCGGCGACGCCCTGCCGGACCCGGCATCGGGAATTCATCCTGACAAAGTCCTCGCCAAGACCTGACAATGCCTCTAGACTGCATTCAATAGAACGTGAGATGAACCATGCCGCCAAGTGCCCCCTACATCGCGCAGATCGAGATCGACCGCGCCAGCTCCACGCCGCTCCACGCCCAGATCGCGGAACCGCTGACCCGGCTGATCGAGAACGGCGAGATCGAGCCCGGCACACGCCTCGAGGACGAGGTATCCATGGCCGAGCGGCTCAAGGTGTCGCGGCCCACGGCCCGCCGCGCCATGGAGACGCTGACCAACAAGGGGCTGATCGTCCGGCGACGCGGCGCCGGCACGATGGTCACGCCCACCCGGGTGCACCGCCCCATGGCGCTCAGCTCCCTCAACGACGACCTTGAGAAGTCCGGGGTCGACCCCCGCACCACCGTGCTGGAGTGGGCGATCGAGGAGGCGGCACCCGGGGTCGCGGCGGCGCTCACCGTCCCCGTCGGCTCGGAGGTGGTCCGCATGCGTCGGCTCCGAATGCTGCGCGATGAGCCCCTGGCCATCCTGACCAACTGGCTTCCCGCCGGCATCGCCCCCACCAGGGACGAACTGGAGACGGGCGGGCTCTACGCGCTGTTGCGCACCAGGGGGGTCAAGGTGGCCGTCGGCGTGCAGCAGATCAGCGCGCGCCTGGCCACGGCCGACGAGGGGCGCCTGCTGAACGAGCCGACGGGGGCGGCTCTGCTCACCATGCAGCGCACCGCCTACGACGAGCAGCACCGCGCCGTGGAGTTCGGCATGCACGTGTACCGGGCCTCCATGTACTCCTACGACCAGACCGTCCTGGCATGACCGCCGATCCCGCACCGTGGGCGTCGTCCGCCGATCAGCACTTGCCCCAATATTTGTTCTGACATACGCTTGACAGGACAAAGCGATTGGGTGTCCAATGGGTGCAAGGCCTCATCGTCGAGACCGCACCACCGTCAAGAAGGAAATGTCGATGACCATCGAGTACACCGAGGGACCGCTCCTGACCGCGGCCCGGACTACGCCTACCGCCCTGTGGAACGACTCGGCAGACCTCGAGGAGCTGCGCCAGTCCATCTCCTACGGCGGCGTCGGAGCCACCTGCAACCCCGTGATCGGGTACACCACCATCAAGCAGCGCAAGGACATCTGGGGCCCCCGGATCCAGGCCATCGCGGCCGCCCACCCCACGTGGGGCGAGTCTGAGATCGGCTGGCAGGCCATCAAGGACATGTCCATCGAGGCTGCCGAGTTGCTGCTGCCGATCTTCGAGGAGTCGAAGGGGCGCAACGGCCGGCTCTCCGTGCAGACGGATCCCCGCCACCACCGCGACGCCAAGGCCCTCGCCGACCAGGCTGAGGAGTTCCACAACCTGGCGCCCAACATCATCGTGAAGATTCCCGCCACGAAGGTGGGAATCGAGGCCATCGAGGAGGCCACCTACCGCGGCGTCGTCATGAACGTGACCGTGTCGTTCACCGTCGCCCAGGTCGTCCGCTCCGGCGAGGCGATCGAGCGGGGCCTGCAGCGGCGCGTCGCGGAGGGTAAGCCGATCGACCAGATGTGGCCCGTGGTCACGCTCATGGTGGGTCGCCTCGACGACTGGATGAAGGCCGAAGCCGAGCGCACCCAGCTCTTCATCGACCCCGGCCACATGGAGTGGGCCGGCGTCGCGGCCATCAAGAAGGCCTACCAGATCTTCCAGGAGCGCGGCTTCCGGTCGCGCGTCCTGTCGGCCGCGTTCCGCAACGTGCTGCAGTACAGCGAGCTCGTGGGCGGTGACCTGGTGGTTTCCCCGCCGTTCAAGTGGGCCAAGCGGATCAACAACTCCGACTACGTGGCCGAGAGCCGCATCGACGTGCCGGTGGACCCGAAGATCATCGCGTCGCTGCGGCGCATCGAGGACTTCAACCGCGCCTACGAGGAGGACGGCCTGTCCATCGAGGAGTTCGAGACCTTCGGCCCCACCCGCAAGACGCTGCGCCAGTTCCTGGGCGCTGACTGCGATCTCGACGCCCTGGTGCGCGACTTCCTCATCGCCCCCGCCTGATCCTCCCCGCGTCCTGGCCTGACCCCCGGGATCACACCACGCAGGCCCCGGTCCGCTCCTGACGGACCGGGGCCTGCGTGTGCCCGGGGTGGAGTGGGGTCCGCGCTTGGGGCGGGTGGGGGTTTGAGCCGATGGATGGGTTCGCGGAGATGACCACGCTCAGGCTGAGCGGGACCCATCCCGCGAACCCATCCATCGGCTCAAAGCACCCCCCGGGGCTAGCTCCAGGCCGTCGGTGGTGTATCGGGTCGCGGGGGTCAGCTGGCGCGGGGGCCCTCAGGCGGGAGCTGCTTCTGCAGCTGGGCCAGCCGGACGTTGATCTGCTCGAGCAGCTCCGCCGTCTCCGCGTTCAGCGACTTCATGGCCTTACGGCGCACTCCGCCCGTGTTGGCGCCCCACGCCAGCTCGCCCCGCACCCGCAGCGCCTGCGCGTGCCGGCGCCACCCCTGCGGCTCCTTGGCCTCGGGGAACGCCCTCTCGACGGCGTCCGCGGCCGTGTCGATGGCCGCCATCTTGGCGTCGAAGCGGAGCTTCGCGTTGTTCGGGTCGGTGGCCGACTGCAGCTTGCCCACCAGATTGTCCAGGCTCTTGGCGATCTGCGGATTCTCGCGCAGCGCCGACACCAGCGTCACCGTCGTGGCGACCGCGGCGCCCGTGGTCTTGAGGATCATGCCGAGCTTGCTCATGCGGCCAGTCTAGGTTCGACGCCAGAACGGGGCGCCCGATCCCCGCGACCGCCTACGCTGGCCGACATGCGACGACGCGTCCTCACCCCGGTCCTGCTCATCGGCGCCGCCGCCCTCGGCGCCTGCACCGCGACCCCCGAGCCCGCCGTCGAGGCCACCCCCACCGTCGGGGTCCAGCTCTTCCAATGGCCGTGGCGGTCGGTGGCCAAGGAGTGCACAGACGTGCTCGGCCCACACCAATTCGGCTTCGTGCTGCTCTCCCCCGCCCAGGAGCACATCGAGGGCGAGCAGTGGTGGACCTCCTACCAGCCGGTCAGCTACCAGCTCGAGTCCAAGCTGGGCACGCGCGAGGAGTTCGCCGAGATGGTCACCGCGTGCGGGGAGGCCGGCGTGGACGTGATCGCCGACGCCGTGATCAACCACATGGCGGGGATCGACGGGGGCACTGGTGTCGCGGGCACGGACTTCACGCACTACGACTACCCGGGGCTGTACTCGGAGGAGGACTTCCACGACTGCCCCATGACGGTCTCAGGCGACATCGAGAACTACTCGGACCAGCAGCAGGTGCAGGAGTGCGAGCTGGTCAACCTCGCAGACCTGGACACCGGCAGCGAGAAGGTCCGCGACACGATCGCGGCCTACCTCGACGACCTCACCGCCTTAGGCGTGGCAGGCTTCCGGATCGACGCGGCCAAGCACATGTCCACGACCGATGTGGAGGCCATCGTCGGGAGGCTTGACGGCGAGCCGCTGATCATCTCCGAGGTCATCCGCGGGGGCGGCGAGCCGATCCAGCCGGAGGACTACCTCGACGCCGGCGCCGTCTTCGCGTTCCAGGTGGCCAAGGACATCTCCGGCGTGGTGCCCGGCGGCGCTGTCTCGCGCGCCTTGGATATGCGCGACGGGGAGGTCCCGTCGGAGCAGGCGTTCACGTTCGTCACCAACCACGACACCGAGCGCAACGGGCAGACACTCACGCCCAAGGACGGGGACCAGTTCCGGGTGGCCACCGCTCTGCTCCTCGGCATCGACTACGGCACCCCTGTCGTCTATTCCGGCTACTCCTTCTCGGACCGCGACGCCGGGGCGCCGCAGACGGACGGCCGGGTCGACGACGTGGCGTGCGCGGAGCCGTCGGAGGATCCGGAGGATGGCGCGTGGTTGTGCCAGCACCGGGATGTCGCGGGGTTGGCTGAGTGGGTCGCGGTGGTGGGCGACACCCCCGTCGAGAACGTGTGGAAGGAGGGCTACGCGGTGGCCTTCGATCGAGGCGACCGCGGCCTCATCGCGATCAATGACACCAGCACGCCCGTCACGGCTACCCTGACCACGAACCTGCCCGACGGCGCCTACTGCGACGCGGCCGCCTCGCCTTCACCGCCCACCATGGCGGATCGTTGCGAGGACGGCCCGTTCGTGGTGGCCGACGGGGAGGTGACGGTCGACATGCCGCCGATGGACGTGGTCGCGCTCCACGTCAACCTGCGCTCCCCAGCCGCCTGAGAAACAGCAACCCTGTCGGCTGGTTGAGCCGGGGGCACGGACGGAGCCCGCGTCAGGGATTGGGAGGGGGTCAGTCTGCGGCGACCGGCGGGGTGCTGTCGCGGAGGTGGACTTCCAGCGCGAGGGGCGAGGGGACCCAGTCCGGGTCGATCGCCGCCCGGACCGCCTGGTAGCCCACCTCCTCCAGGGGGATGTGGACCGACGTGAGCGGCGGCGTGAGGTCACTGGATGCGGGAATGTCGTCGAAGCCGGCCATGGCGATGTCCGTGCCCAGCTCGCGGCCCTCGTCGCGCAACTCGCGGACCGCGCCCAGCGCCACCGCGTCGCTCAGCGCGAACACCAGCGTCCCGGGTTCCAGCCCGGAGGCCAGCGCCTCGCGCATCGCCTGCGCGCCGCCCTCCCGCGTGAAGGGGGCACGGAACACCTGATCGACGCGCCCTCCCCCGGCGGTGAACCCGTCGGTGAAGCCGGCCTGACGCTGATCCGTCGTCAGCAGCCCGCGCGGCGCGGCCAGCACCACGGCGCGCCGGTAGCCGCGCCCCGCGAGGGCCAGCCCGAGCTGCCGCGCGCCACCCCAGTTGTCGATCAGCACCGAGCGCAGCTCCGCGGCACCGGGGCCGAGAGCGATGACGCGGCCACCCATGCCGTGGATGGCGTCCACCTCCAGCTGCACCGGCTCGAAGGGAACCGCCATGCGCGAGGCCGCCAAGATCACCCCTCGGGGCCGCTGGCCGCGCAGCACGCGTAGCAACGCCGCCTCGCGTTGCGGGTCGCGCCCCGTCGTCGCGATGGTGACCAGGAACCCCGCCTCGTCCGCCCCGCGCGCGACTCCGGCCGCGACCTGGGCGAAGTACGGGTCCGCGATGTCAGCCACCAGCAGCGCGATCAGGGCGGAGGCCCCACTGGCGACGGCCTGGGCGGAGACGTTGACGCTGTAGCCCAGCTTGTCCGCCGCCTCCCGGACGCGCTCGCGGTAGGACTCCGCGACCTTCCGCGTCGATCCGTTCAGGACCCGCGACGCCGTCGCCAGCGAGACGCCGGCCGCCTGCGCGACGTCGACGAGGGTGGCCGTACCGTAGCGGCGCTGCTCTGGCTTCACAGTCATGAGTCTAGGGCTGCAGATGGGGGGCGACCCACCGGCCGAACGAGTCGACCGTGTCGCGTGCCACGACCTCGAAGTCCGTGCCCCAGATGGCAGCGTTGAAGATCTCCACCTCGACGTCGCCGTCGTATCCGGTGGCCTCGACGGCTCTGGTCAGCGTCTCGAAGTCGATGACGCCGGCCCCCGGCTGATGCCGGGACAACAGCACGTCGGCCTCCAGCGGCGCCCGCCAGTCACACACCTGATAGGCGGCGATCCGGCCCTCGCGTCCGGCGCGTTCGATCTGCGGGAGCACCTCGGGGTCCCACCAGATGTGGAAGGTGTCCACCGTCACCCCGGCGACCTGCGGCGACAGCCCGTCGACCAGGTCAAGGGACTGCCCGAGCGTCGAGACGACGGCGCGGTCCGCCGCGTACATCGGATGCAGGGGCTCGACGGCCAGCGTCACTCCGGCAGCCGCAGCGTCGGGAGCGAGTTCCTCGAGCGCCTCACGCACGCGGGCCCGCGCGCCGATGAGGTCCCGCGAGCCCTCGGGTAACCCGCCCGCGACGAGCACGAGGACTGCCCGCGAGCCCGGCGCCCCGGCCGCTGCGAGCGCTGCCGTCTCCTCGATGGCGCGACGGTTGTCGTCCAGGGACGCGCGCCGCTCGGGCCGGGAGACCGCGGTGAAGAAGCCCGCGCGGCAGTACGACGACATCCGCAACCCGGAGTCGGCCAGCATGGAGGCCGCCTCAGCCAGCCCGACGTCGGCCACGGGCTCCCGCCACAGGCCGATGGACTGCATGCCGGACCCGGCGGTAACGGTCAGCGCGTCACGCAGAGTGGCGTGCTTGATGGTGGCCTGGTTGATCGAGAGGCGGGGGTGCGCGGCGGTCACGGATCAGCCCAGCGGCGATTCGTCGAGGACGACCTTGCGACCCTCGCGACCGGAGCGCAGCGCCGCCTCCGCCAACCGCACGCCGCGCGCGCCGGCCAGCAGGTCGAACGGGTACTCGGTGCCCTCCACGTAGCTGGTGAGGAACTCCTCCCACTGCTGGCGGAAGCCATTGGTGAAGATCTCGTTGGTCGGCACCTCGGCCCAGTCCGCGGCGTAGTCGTGCGCGTCGGCCAGGTCGGGGTTCCACACCGGCTTCGGCGTGGCGTTGCGGTGCTGCATCTTCGCACCGAAGAGACCGACGACGGCGGAGCCGTGGGTGCCGTCGACGTGGAACTCGACCAGCTCGTCGCGGTTCACCCGGACGGTCCAGCTGGAGTTGATCTGGGCGACGACGCCGCCCTCCAGCTCGAACACGCCGTAGGCCGCGTCCTCGGCGGTGGCCGTGTAGTGCTCGCCGTGCTCGTCCCAACGGTCGGCGATGTGGATCGACGCCTGGGTGTAGACGCTCTTGACCTCACCGAAGAGGTTCTCCAGCACGTAATTCCAGTGCGGGAACATGTCGACGATGATGCCGCCGCCGTCCTCGGTCCGGTAGTTCCAGCTGGGGCGCTGAGCGGGCTGCCAGTCGCCCTCGAAGACCCAGTACCCGAACTCCCCGCGCACGGAGAGGATACGGCCGAAGAAGCCGGAGTCGATGAGGAGCTTGAGCTTCTGCAGGCCGGGCAGGTACAGCTTGTCATGCACCACCCCGGTCTTCACGCCTGCGGCCACGGCCAGCCTCGCCAGTTCAAAGGCCTCCTCGGCGGTCTCCGCCGTGGGCTTCTCCGTGTAGATGGTCTTCCCGGCGGCGATGGCCTTTCGGAGCGCTGCGCCGCGGGCCTTGGTGACCAGGAAGTCCGAGTAGATCTCCCACCGCGGATCCGCCAGGGCCGCGTCCAGGTCGGTGGTGTAGTCCTCGATGCCGTGCCTGGCTGCGAGCTCGGCGAGCTTGGACTCGCTGCGCCCGACGAGCATGGGCCGGACCGTGACGCGGGAACCGTCCGGCATCTCGATTCCGCCCTGGTCGCGGATGGCAAGGATCGACCGCACCAGGTGCTGCCGGTAGCCCATGCGGCCGGAGACGCCGTTCATGATGATGCCGATCTCGCGCACGGGGGAGGGTCCCTGCACCGTCTCGGCGGGCAGAGGCTTCAAAGTCGTCGTCACTCTCAGTTCCTGTTCTCTATGCGTCTGGACATCATTGGGTAAACGCTTTCCTCCAATCCTGACATGTCGCCGTCCTTACCGCAAGGGGCGACTGGTAGATCACCGCCGCGATTGCGGGAAAACGCTTGCCAAGCTGGCGGATTCCAGGAAGAATGGCGGTCATGAATCGTGTCGCCGTGGTCACGGGAGGCAGCAGGGGCATCGGCCTCGGCATTTCCCAGGCCCTCATCACCCAGGACTTCCGCGTGGCAGTGGTCGCCACCCGTCCCGAACCCGGCGGCCTCATCGACGGGCTCGGCGGGCGGGACAGCGCGGCGTACTTCCAGGGCCGCGTCGACGACCTGGACAGCCACGCGGGCCTGGTCGCCGACATCCTCGCCCACTTCGGACGCATCGACGTGCTGGTCAACAACGCCGGCGTCGCACCGGAGGAGCGCCGCGACCTGCTGGAGGCCACCCCGGACAGCTACGACCGGGTGATGGGGATCAACCTTCGCGGACCCTACTTCCTGACCCAGGCCGTCGCCCGGCAGATGCTGACGCAGTCCTTCGAGGCCGGTGCCCCTGTTCGGGGCACGATCATCAACGTCTCCTCGATCTCCGCCACGACCGTGTCGATCAACCGAGGCGAGTACTGCCTCTCCAAGGCCGGCGTCTCCATGGCCACCCGGCTCTGGGCCGCCCGGCTCGCGCCCGAGGGCATCCCCGTCTACGAGGTCCGTCCCGGCGTCATCGCCACCGACATGACCGCAGGCGTCACCGAACGCTACGACGCCCTGTTCGCCCAGGGCCTCGCGCCGATGCCCCGGTGGGGCAAGCCCTCGGACGTGGGGAGCACCGTCGCCGCTCTCGCCTCCGGCGCCATGCCCTACAGCACCGGAGACGTCATCCACGTCGACGGCGGCATGCACCTCCCCCGACTCTGAAGGACCTGGCGTGACCTCTCCCACTCTGACCCACCTGAGCCTCGGCGCAGAGCGCATACCCGTCATCACCACCACCAGCCTGGTGATCGGCACCGGTTCGGCCGGGTACTGCGCCGCAGAAAGGCTTGCCGGCTTCGGCGCGCCGGACGTGGTGATGGTGGCCGACAAGATCCGCGCCGGAGCGTCGCGCAACGCCGGTTCCGACAAGCAGACCTACTACAAGCTGACCCTGTCCGGCGGTGAAGCGGACTCGGTGCGCTCCATGGCGGAGACGCTGTTCAGCGGCGGGTCCATGGACGGTGACAACGCGCTGGCCGAGGCGGCCCTCAGCGCGCGGTGTTTCTTCCACCTCATCGAGGCCGGGGTCCCGTTTCCGGCCAACCACTCCGGCGAGTTCGTGGGGTACAAGACAGATCACGACCCGCGTCAGCGCGCCACCTCGGTCGGGCCGTTCACGAGCAAGTCGATGGTGGAGTCCCTCGAGTCACGCATCCGCACGCTCGGCATCCCGGTGATCGGGAACTGCCGGCTCATCGATCTGCTGGTCGAGGACGGCGAGATCCGCGGGGCGCTGTTCCTGCGCACCGACGTCGGAGCCACCCGTAATCAGGCCCAGGAGGAGGAGCCGGTCGAGACCAACCGCGGCGAGGTCCCCGCGCCGGAGCCGACCGGCACCCTCGTCCAGCAGCTTGCGAGGGAGACTTCGCGGTTCCTGGTGATCCGCGCCACCAACGTCGTCCAGGCCACCGGTGGTCCGGCCGGCATGTATGCCGACTCGGTCTTCCCCCACGGCCAGTGGGGCGGCGCGGGGGCCGCGCTGCGCAACGGCGCCCGCGGCCACAATCTCACCGAGTGGCAGTTCGGCATGGCGTCGATCAAACCGCGCTGGAACGTGTCCGGGACCTACATGCAGGTTGTGCCCCGGTTCGTGTCCACGGACGCCGGCGGCGGCGACGAGCGCGAGTTCCTCGCCGACGTCATCGCCGACCCGAACCAGCTGGCCAGCCTCGTGTTCCTCAAGGGCTACCAGTGGCCGTTCGACATCCGCAAGGCGCGCGACGGCTCCAGCATCATCGACCTGCTGGTGTACCGCGAGACTGCCACGCGTGGCCGACGGGTCTTCCTCGATTTCCGCAGCAATCCGGCTGGGGAGCTCGACGCGGCCCTCCTCGACGAGCAGGCCCGCGTCTACCTGGAGCGGGCCGGCGCCGCCGACCTGGCGGGCACGACCCCGATCCAGCGGCTCCGCCACATGAACGACCCGTCGTACCGGTTCTACCTGGGCCGCAACCCTGGCGTCGACCTGGAGACCGACATGCTGGAGATCGCGGTGTGCGCCCAGCACAACAACGGAGGCATCGCCGTCGACGACTGGTGGCACTCCTCCGTCATCGACGGGCTGTTCCCTGTAGGCGAGGCAGCCGGCGCCCACGGCGTCTACCGTCCCGGGGGCGCAGCGCTCAACTCCGGCCAGGTCGGCGCGACACGCGCTGCCCAGTACATCGCCGCGCACCGGGCGGATCTCCCCGGCAGCGACGGCTTCGAGGCAGTGGCCATCAGGGCCCTGGAGCGGGCGACGCGGCTGCTGGCCGACGCCGTCGACCGCTTCCGGTCGGGGGCCGAGGACAACACCGGGAGCCTCATCACCGAGGTCACCGAGCTGATGAGCCGCAACGCCGGCCTCGTGCGGTCGCGCGCATCCGTGCTGGCGGCGCTCGAGCAGGTCACGCGGTGGCTGGATGGCTACGAGGGGCTCATGGTGATCGACGAATCCTCGAGGCGCAGCGTGAACCGGCTGTTCCTCATCCACGACATCCTCACGAGCCAATACGTCTACCTCCACGCCATGAGGGACTACCTGGACCACGGCGGCAGGTCGCGCGGCTCCGTGCTCTACACCGACCCCGAGGGTGACCTCCCGTGGCCGGACCAGAACCTCGCCCTGCCTGAGGAGTTCCGGTTCGTCCTCGATGCCGGCGCCCTCGACGGTGTGACCCAGGAGGTGGACTGGTCCGGCGAGGGCGTGCCGGAGTTCACCTGGCGCGACGTGCGTCCCATTCCCAGCGACGACGACTTCTTCGAAAACGTCTGGCGCCACTTCCGCGCCGACCACGGGGTACCCTCACGTCGAGCCTGAAACCTCGGGAGCCCAGAGAGCGGGGCGAAGGGTCTGGCTCACTCGGATGTCGCAGATTCGGAGGTGGGGGTCGGGCCGATGGCCCGGAGTTCAGCGACGAGATCCGCACCCACACCTCCGGCATGGGCGGCCACGTCCGCGGTACCGACGACGAGCGCTGCGGACAGCACGAGCGTCTTGCCCTGCGGCAGCGGTGTCTCCGTGAAGAAGAACGGGGCCGGATTGAGCCCCGCGTACTCCTCGCTGCGGGCGAACCAGGGGTTGGGGTCCTCCGCCGCGTCCAGCATGAGGACACCGGCGGAGCGGTCCGAGGCCGCGAAGGCCAGCCATGGGCCCGGTTCCCCTCGAGCTGCGTCTCCCGCCGGCCCAGACGGCGCCAGGATCTCGCCGCCGGTGAAGGTGGCGGGGCCGCGCCAGAAGATGCCGCAATACCCGGCGTTCTCCCTGCCCTTGGACGTCGGCGAGCCGAAGCCCAGCCCCTCGCCTGAGACGTTCGTCAGCGCGCTGTGCCAGGTCAGCGCCCAGGTGACGTCATCGATGAGACGGGCCGTGAGGCGGCGCTCCTCGGTCAGCACCAGCGAGCCGTCCTGCGCCACCCAGTCCAGCTGTTCGACGAGACGGGCAGGGCCGGCGTCGGTGCTGATCTCGAAGGATCGGTGCACCTGCGCGCCGTTGTTGGGCAGCTGCACGTAGCCACGGCCGTGGACGTAGGTGGGGCCACCCCAGAAGTTGTGGGGCCCCACCACGGGGAGTGCCAGCGAAAGCCCCTTGTGCCAGACATGGTCGGCGGGGCGGTAGGCGGTGACGTCGCCGCCGGCGCGCGTCCGAAGGAGCGCATAGGGACGCGGCGACTCGAGTTGGACCTCCGTCGGTTCATAGACGTATTCGGCGACGGTGACCTCGCCGTCAACCAACAGGAGCCGACCGGGCCCGGTGTCGAACTTCATGGGAACTCCACGATGAGGATGGGGCGGGGCGCCCGCCTCAGCGGGCAGGAACCACACTAGAGGAATCGAAGGGAAAGCGCTATCCTAACGGAGACTTCAACCCACGCAAGCCAAGGAGGGCTCATGCACGTGGCCGACAATCGGATCATCCCGGTGGTGGTGATCAACCAGGCAGACCGCGCGGAGGCGCTCGGCGAGGCCCTGGTGGCGGGAGGCATCCCGATCGCCGAGGTGACGTTCCGCACGGAGGCGGCACCTGAAGCGATCCGACGCATGAGTGTCAACTCCGACCTGCTGGTGGGTGCCGGAACCGTCCTGAGTGTCGCCCAGGTGGACCAGGCCGTCGACGCCGGCGCGCAGTTCATCGTCAGCCCTGGCTTCAGCGCAGCGGTCGTTCAGCGCGCCCAACACCACGGCCTGCCGGTCTTCCCTGGCGCGGTCACACCGTCGGAGATCATGGCCGCGCTCGACCTGGGCCTGACCACCCTCAAGTTCTTCCCTGCCAACATCTACGGCGGACCTGCCGCCATCAAGGCGCTGGGCGCCCCGTTCCAGCAGGTGCGGTTCATTCCCACCGGCGGTGTGTCGGCAGACAACCTCGCCACGTACCTCGCGCTGCCCAACGTCGCTGCGGTCGGCGGCTCCTGGATGGTTCCCGCCAATGTGGTTGACGCCGGCGATATGGACACCATCCGACGTCTCTGCGCCGAGGCCTCAGCCGCGGTTGCCTCGTTCGGAACGGAGGCCTGACATGGCCACCCTCAACCTTCGTCCCGCCGACGAGTGCCGCTACCAGGCGGTCTCCCTGGGTGAGGTGATGCTTCGCCTCGACCCAGGCGACCTGCGCATCCGCACCGCCCGCTCCTTCACGGCCTGGGAGGGCGGCGGCGAGTACAACGTCGTCCGAGGCCTCTCCCGCGTGTTCGGCCTGCCGACGGCTGCGGTCACCGCGCTCGTCGACGACGAGGTGGGCCACCTCGTCGAGGGCTTCATCCTCGCCGGTGGCGTCGACGCCCGATGGATCAGCTGGGCGAAGAGTGACGGCGTCGGCCGCACCATCCGCAACGGACTCAACTTCACCGAACGCGGCTTCGGCGTGCGCGGCGCCAAGGGCGTCTCCGACCGCGGCCACACCGCCATCTCGCAGCTGCGTCCGGACCAGATCGACTTCGACCGCCTCTTCGGCGAGCAGGGCGTGCGCTGGCTCCACACCGGAGGCATCTACGCCGCACTCTCCGAACAGTCCGCCGAGACCGCGCTTGCCGCGGTGAAGGCCGCGAAGAAGCACGGCACCGCCGTCTCCTACGACCTCAACTACCGCCCCAGCCTGTGGCAGACCATCGGCGGCCAGGCCCGCGCCCAGGAGGTCAACCGCGAGCTGGCCGAGTACGTCGATGTGATGATCGGCAACGAGGAGGACTTCACCGCAGCCCTCGGCTTCGAGGTCGAGGGCGTCGACGAGAACCTCGCGGAACTGCCCATCGAGGGCTTCAAGGCCATGATCGAACGGGTCGCGGGGGCCTACCCGAACATGGGCGTCATCGCCACCACCCTGCGCACAGTCCACTCGGCCTCAACCAACGACTGGGGCGCAGTGGCCTGGTCCGCCGACACCGGCCTGGTGCAGGCCACCCACCGCGAAGGCCTGGAGATCCTCGACCGGGTCGGCGGTGGAGACTCTTTCGCCTCCGGTCTGATCTACGGCCTCCTCACCGGCGAGCCGCTCTCCACCTGCGTCGAGTTCGGCGCGGCCCACGGCGCCCTCGCCATGACCACGCCCGGCGACACCTCGATGGTGACCGCAGCCGAGGTCCTCAAGCTCGCGGGCGGCGGCAACGCCCGCGTAGATCGATAGGGGCGGGTCTGGTTTGGAGTGTTCTCAGCTCACCCGGCGGATGCGCAACTCCAGTGGCCCATCCGAGCGCCAGGCGACCGCCAGCCTCGGTCCCGTGACGGCGTCGGAGCCGCCTGAGTAGCGCACGGCCTCACCTGGCTCGTAGAACGCTGCAGCGCTCAGGCAATCCGACGCTGGCTCGACAGACCACGCCACGCCGTCGTGGGTGCGCACCTCCACGGGGCCCAGCGCAGTCCAGAGCCCTGGGTCGACGGTGGCGGTCGCGCCCGTCAACGCCTCGGAGCCAGGCCCGAGGGCGAGTTCCAGGCTCAGCGGAACCGCTGGCCCGACGCATGCCACCGCCACCCGTAGCCCGTCGGGGATCCGCTCGACGGTGACCGTTGTGGCGAGCTGCACCGCGTCCACGTCCCGGCGGGAGAAGGACATGCTGGCCGCGAAGCGTCCGTCGAACTCGAGCTCGTAGCTCCCGTCGCCCCTGTGGTCGGCCACGCCGAGGGGCTGGTAGTAACCCGCGGAGACGGTCTCGTTGAGCGTCACGCGATCGCCGTGTCGCTCCAGCGTGTCGGCGCGGAACGGGCTCAGACCGAAGAAGGCCCGCGACAGCCTCATCCCCGCGATGTGGAGCCCTCCGCGCCGGTAGGAGGCAAACGTAGGCTCGTGGTTGACGCCCGAGCAGACCCGGCCTACGGCCGCCACGTCCGAGGCTGCGCGCACGACGAGCTCCTCATCCTTACCCACGTACAGGGCCAGCTCGCTGGCCGTGAAAGTGTGCCAGCCCTCTGGGCGAACGATCTGCGGCGGGGGCGTCGTCGCCTGGACGAGCGAGCCGTCGAGGAGCCCGGCCGCGATCTCCACCGGGTCTCCCCCGCCAGATACCGCGCACCGCTGCGCCATCGATGCGCAGAGTCCGCAACAGAAGGCGCCGGCGGTGGTGAGATAGCCGAACTCGAAGGGGGCGACGCTGAACGCCCTTCCCTGGTCCTGGCGGCGCGACTGGAGGGTGAGCACAGACCCGCCGTCGGCCGTGAGGAGGGCCTGCGCGTGCAGGTTGCGGTGCACCACGTCCAGAAGGTCCGGCCGATTCAGCAGGGAGGCGAGGACCGTGAGGCTCGGATTGCTCACGTAGGCGGCGTAGTTCGGGCTTCGTTCCGAATAGAGGCCGTCCTCCTGGATGTCGATGCCCTCGGCCAGCCACTGCTCGGCGCGCGCGGTGAGCGCGGGATCGCCGAGGACCGCTCCGGATCGTGCGAGCGCCGAGGCGATCTCCCAGCGGTGGTTGGGGGTGTGCACACCTCCGGACCGCAGTGCCTCGGCGACCGAGGCGACGATGCGGCCCAGCCGGCGACTCACCTCGTCCCACGGTTCACCCGAGGCGTCCACCGCGCGCAACACCAGCGCGAGGCGGGTGAGGCCGTTGATGCTGAAGCTCGTATCCGGCGGGGAGAGAACGTTGTCCCCGACAACGAACAGCCCGGTTCCCTCGTCCTGCTGGCGCGCCAGCGAGTCGAGCGCACTCAGCGCGACGCCGGTGGCCGCGTCGTCGACGCACCCTTCCAGCAGCATCCAGTAGGTGGCCGCCTCAGCCAGGTGTTGGAGGCGGCGGTGCGGCTGCTCGGCGTCGGTGCGAACCTCCGGCCCGCTCCAGGTCTCGAAGAGAGATCCGACGATCCGCCTCCTCAGCCCACCCACCATGATCAGCCCTTCAGCCCGCTGTTGAGATCGGCGTTGAGGATGTATTTCTGGAAGAGGATGAACACGAACCCCATCGGGATGATCGAGATGACCGAGGCCGACAGCAGCACGGACCAGTCGATGTTCTCCGCTCCGACGATTGAGCGCAGGGCAACCTGAAGGGTGTACAGGTTCGGGTTGTTGAGCACGAGCAGCGGCCAGATGAAGTCGTTCCAGCGCCAGTGGAAGGAGAAGATCGCCAGCGTGAACGCGATGGGCTTGGCGAGCGGCAGCATCATGGACCAGAAGATCCGCATCTCGCTGGCGCCGTCGATGCGGGCGGCCTCGAGCAGCTCGTCGGGGACGCTGCGGTAGTACTGGCGGAACATGAAGATGCCTGTAGCGGTGATGATCGACGGGATGATGACACCGGGGAGCTGGTTGTAGAGGCCGAGGTCGCGGATGACGATGAACGTCGACGGCATGATGACCTCGGTGGGCAGCATCGTGGTGGCGAGGATGCAGATGAAGAACACCTTGAGCCACTTGTTCTTGTACTTGGCGAAAGCGAAGCCAGTCATGGCGCTCACGATGACGGTCAGCACCGTCGTGACGATCGCGACGACGGCCGTGTTGCGGAAGTAGAGCGCGAAGTCGTAGCGCGACCAGGCCGTCTCGTAGCCGGCCACGGACCAGTTCTCGGGGAGGGCGGTCAGCGGGTAGCGGAAGAGCTCACCGGCCGGCTTGAAGGAGCTGAGAAGGAACCAGGCCAACGGAACGATGAACAGCAGCGCCATGCCCCACAGGACGGCGGTCTGCAGCGCCGAAGGCACCCAGTATCCGGGCTCGCGGTGACGTCGACGTCGGGGCGTGGAGGTCTTGCTCATTCGTACTCAGCTCCCTTGTCGAACTGCATCTGGATGCCGGCGATGACCAACAGCAGCAGCATGAGGATGACCGACGCCGCGCTCGCGTAGCCGATCTTGGCCCGCTCAAAGCCGGTCGAGTAGATGTACTGCACCATCAGGTTGTTCTGCGTGCCCGGCCCGCCGCCGTTGAGCGCCTGGATCAGTGCGAATTCCTTCATGGCGCCGATGGTGCTGAGAAGAACCACCATGAAGGAGGTGGGCTTGAGCAGGGGAAGGGTGATCTTCCAGAACTGCTGCCAGGTGGATGCGCCGTCGATGCTGGCCGCCTCGTAGTAGGACTGCGGGATGTTCTTCAGCGCGGCGGCGAAGAGCAGCATGGAGAAGGCCATGCCGCCCCAGATGCCGGCCAGGACCACCACGGACAGCGACAGGTTCGCATTGGACTGCCACGAGATCGGGGCGATGCCGACGAGGCTCAGAAGGTAGTTGACGAGTCCGAAGCTCTCACCGAAGAGCCAGCGCCAGATGACACCGGCGACGATCGGCGAGACCAGCCACGGAAGGAAGAAGATGACGCGGGCCACGCCGGCCCCCTTCGTCCGCGGGCTGGTGATCAGCCACGCGGACAGAAGGGAGACGACGAAGCCCAGCGGCACCACGACGACCGCGTAGGTCAGCGTCCTGAACAGCGCGCTGTAGAAGTCCTCGTCCTGGAAGAGCTCGACGAAGTTCTCAAGTCCGATCCACTCAGCCGAGCCGATACCGCGGTAGTCGGTGAAGGCGTAGTAGATGCCGAGGCCTCCCGGCATGACGAAGAACAGCACGAACAGGACCATCGTGATGATGGTGAAGGACAGGGGGGCCAACAGCGGGATGCGGTTACCCCGCCGCTTTCGGCTTTCTACATGCGTGCTCATAGACGTTCTCCTCGGTCGATCAGCTCAGGGCGCTGGTCATCTGCTCGGAGATGTTGGCCATGGCCTCATCGATGGTGACCTCGTCGTTCAGGTACTTGACCGTCTCGTCGCGCATGGGATCACCCTCGGTGACCTTGCCCTGCACCGCGTTCTTGATGTCGTTGGCCAAGGCGATGCCGACCGCATCGGGCGAGACCGAGATTTCCTCGATGTAGATGTCGAACGCCTCCTGGTTGCCGGTGTAGGTGGGCTCGATGCCCTCCGATGCCGGAAGCATCGAGGAGTACTCCATCAGCCGGGTGTAGTGCTCCGGGGTGTAGAGCCAGTCGACGAAAGCGAGCGCCTCGTCGGTCTGGCCCGTCTCCTCGAAGACCACCATGTCCGCCGCGTTACCGAACATCGTGGCGCGAACAGGCTGGGCGGGCATGCGGACCGAGACCCACTCGAAGTCCGTGATCTCGGCGTCGAAGGACGCGATCTGCCACGAGCCGGAGTAGTACGAGGCGACCTGGCCGGACTTGAACAGCGCGGCGGGGTCGTCGGCGCTCAGCCACACCGAACGGGGCATGAAGGAGTCGTCGTTGAGGGTCTTGAAGTACTCGATAGCCGGCTGAGTGGCGTCGTTGGTCTCGTAGACTCCCTCGTCGTTCGGGAGCCAGAGCTCGGAGCCGAACTGGAAGAGGAAGGACTTCAGACGGTGCGAGGAGCGGTCCATGACCATGCCGTACTTCGCGCCGGTGGCCTGCTGGACGCGCTCGGTGGCCGCCACGTACTCGTCCCAGGTCCAGACGTCGTCACCGGAGGTCGGCCAGGTCTCCCCTGCCTCGTCCCACAGCGTCTTGTTCAGGTAGAGCCCGACGGCGGTCAGGTCGCTGGGCAGCGAGAGAGCCTCGCCGTCCTCGGTGACCTTGGCGAGATCCATCATCACGTCGTTCTTCTCACCGATGTCGGAGAGGTCGGCGAGCTGATCGATCCACGTGGGGTCCACCGATGGCATGCGGGCGAGGGCCGGCAGATCATTGGCCAGCGCCGCGTTCTTGACCTTGACGGCGAGGTCGTCATAAGCGAGATCGACGACCTCGATCTCGACGCCGGTCTCCTCGGTGTACTCCGCCGCGAGCTTGGCGTAGCCGCCGCCCTGGGAGGTGTCGCCCGAGAGGTAGAACTGCAATGGCTCACCGCTGGGGGCCTCGGCCCCGTCTGTGGTGGCGGGGTTGCTGCCACCGGCGCATGCCGCCAGGGGCAGCAGCAGCGCCATAGCGATGCCTGAGGTAAAGCGCTTCTTGAGCACTGGTACTCCTTTCGATGGTCACACGCCTTCTTTGGCCTGCGTCCCGTAACGACACCGCAGCGTGCGTGCGATCGGGTGCCCCCAGGCTAGCAAGCGCTTTCCCGCATGTCACGCTTTTTGTGTGAACAATCTTTCACTCCTTGTCAGGGGGTCCAGCGGGTGGGGGACGACGCGGCCCACGGGGCCCCGACCGCAGACCACGAGCGTCCTTGACGCACCACGGACGACACTGAATCGGCTATCGCGTGCATCACCGGGACACGGGACTCCCCGTCGCCGATCCACGTGACGTGCGCCTGATCCACGGGCGTCGGCTCGGGCGCCGTCTGGCTGGCCTCGAGGACACACATGAACGCGCCGATGTCCACAAGGGGGGCAAGGAGCGGTGTGCCGTGTTCGCGATGGTCCAGGAGGTTGGCCAACAGGCCCTGCCGCGACACCCGCTCCGTGCGCTCGGGCTCGCCCGTCAGGCGCCAGTCCACCTCGTCGTCGCTGTAGCGGAAGATCACGGAACCGCGATCCCCCATCACCGCGACACTCGGCGAGGGTTCCGATCCCCCGGTGTCCGCGCAGAGTGTCAGCGCCGCCTGGACGGGGACCCCGACTGTGGTGCCCACCTCCACCCAGGCTGTGTCGTCGGTCTCGATGTCGTGCGCCCGGTAGAGCTCGGTGTCCACCCATCGCACCTGGTCAGCGCGTTGCGCGCCCGCGACCGCCAGGGCTGCGGCGACGGCGTGTGCCAGCGGATTGGCGACCACGCCGTCGGCCACCCGCTGGCCGTCGAACACGCGATGACCGGCCCAGGAACTGCGGTTGTAGTATCCCGCGCTGCGGCTCCACTCCCCCCAGGCGACCACCCGGGCGTGGTCCCCGACCAGCCCGTCGGCGAGCGCGACCTGCAGCACATCGACCCCGTCGGAGCCCAGTGCCTGGAAGCCCACCTGGACGGCTCGGCCGGTGCCTTTGGCCACACTGAGCAGGGCATCGAACTCCGCCAGCGACGCCGTCGGCGGCTTCTCGAGCAGCACGTCGGCCCCGTGCTCGAGGGCGAATGCGCCGAGCGCGCCGTGGGTGCCGATGGGGGTGGCGATGCTGACCACGTCGGCCGGATGCGCGGCAAGCGCTTGCTCGAGGGTGTCGTAGACCGGCACAGCATCGAACCCTCCGGGCCGTGGATCGACGGCCGCCACAAGGACGGCCCGCCCGGCGGCCTCCATCTCGGCGATGGCCTCGAGGTGGAGCCGGCCGTACCCGTTGACGCCGACTTGGATGATTCGCGCGGGGATGCTCACGCGGCAATCCTGTCACCTAGGCGCCGGCACAGCCCAACCTTCCGTCAAAACCGGGGTGGCCGCCGACGCGTCGCACCCGACGCGCGGGTCGGAAACGTCGTCGAGCCGGACACGCGGGTCCAGGATGGTCCTTGAGCCGGACACGGCTGTCGGAGGACTCCTTTGAGCCTGATTCGAGTCTCGTGGCCCGGACCGTTTGCTTTGAACGTTCAAGTCGTCCACCAGACCCAGATCCGGCTCAACACACTCTCGCGGGAGCCGTGTCTGGCTCGTCACAGGCTTTAACGATCCAACCCACCCAGATCGTCGCTGAGTGCCGTGTCCGGCTCAACACCCTCCCCCGAAAGCCGTGTCCGGCTCAACGCACTCCCAGCCGCCGGCCCGACAAGGCCGCCGCGACGCCCACCTAGACTCTCGGAGTGACCCGTCCTCAGCCCGCCCCGCTCGTCCTGCGTGGACTCCGCTTCGACGCCTCCCACCCCGCCGTCATGGGCATCATCAACCGCACTCCGGACTCCTTCTACGCCACCGCCCGCTACCTCGACGACGACGCCGCTCTCGCCCGCGCCGTGCAGATGGTGGACCAGGGCGTGGACCTCATCGACGTCGGCGGCGTGCGCGCAGGACAGGAGGGCGAGTGGATCGACGAGGCCACTGAGATCGCGCGCGTCCGCCCGTTCGTCCTCGCGCTCCGCGAGCGCTTTCCAGAGCTTCCGATCAGCCTCGACACCTGGCGGGCCGAGGTCGCCGCAGCCTGTGAGGGCGCCGTCGACCTCGTCAACGACACCTGGGCCGGCTCCGATCCGGACCTCGTCCACGTGGCGGCACGGCTCGGGGCAGGGTACGTCGTCTCGCACACCGGAGGCCTCCCGCCCCGCACCGACCCCGTCGGCATCGACTACGGACCTGGAGACGCCGTCGTTGACAACGTGTTGCGCGTCCTCGACGGCGGCGCCCGGCGCGCGCTCGACGCGGGCGTGCGAGCAGACGGCGTCCTCGTCGATCCCACCCTGGATTTCGGCAAGACCACCGCCAACTCGCTGGCCCTGGTGGCCGCGACGGACCGCGTCGTCGCCCTCGGGTTCCCGGTCCTGCAGGCCATCAGCCGCAAGGACTTCGTCGGTGAGACCCTCGACCTGCCCGCTGACGAGCGCCTGGAGGGCAGCCTCGCCGCGACCGCCGTCGCAGCCTGGCTCGGCGCCACGGTCTTCCGCGCCCACGACGTCCGCGCCACGCGGCGAACGCTGGACATGGTGGCCTCGATCCGCGGTGACCGTTCACCGGCGCGCGCCGATCGCGGCCGATAAGAATATCACCCGCTGTTCGGTCTGACCTATTGCCGCCCCGCCGTATGGGGGTAATGGCGCTGGTTTAGTGTGGGGGTTGGGTGCACACCCCTGAGACAAGACGGAGAGCGATGAGCGATCAAGCCACGAGTGCGGCCGACATCAGCCTGGCTGCAGACTTTGACACTCCCTCCCAGGCGGACTGGGAGAAGGAGGTCCTGAAGGTCCTGAACCGAAAGCGGCCAGAGGGCAAGGAGCTCAGTATCGAGCAGGCGTACAAGCGCCTGACGAGCTCCACCGTCGACGGCCTAACCATCAAGCCTCTGTACGTGAAGAGCGACGGCGTCGAGGAGCTCGGCTACCCCGGCGTGGCTCCCTTCGTCCGCGGCACCACGGTGCGCGATGGCGAGATGGACGCCTGGCACGTGGCGCAGCTGCAGGAGGACCCCGACGCGGCAGAGACCCGCCGCGCCATCCTGACAGACCTCGAGCGGGGCGGCACGGCCGTCTACCTGCGCGTCGACCCCGGCGCCGTAGCCGTGGCCGATGTCCCGGCGGTGCTCGCCGACGTCATGTTGGACCTCGCGCCCGTCTATCTCACGTCGAAGGCGCAGCAGCTCGACGCGGCCAAGGCCCTCGTCGACGTGCTCGCGGCCTCCGGTCAGGACGCCGCGACACTCGCCGGCAATCTCGGCGTCGATCCCATCGGGGCGGCCGCCCTGGCCGGCACCGACGCCGATCTGAGCGTCCTGGCCACCGCCGTCGAACTGGCCAAGCCGTTCCCCGGCGTCCGACCCATTGTGGTGGATGCCACCATCTACCACAACGCAGGCGCCGGCGACGTGCACGAGCTGGCCTACGCGGTCGCGGTGGGCGTCGAATACGTCCGGGCGCTGACCGAGGCGGGCCTCAGCGCGGACGAGGCGTTCGACGCCGTCATGTTCCGCGTCTCAGCCACCACGGATCAGTTCGCCACCATCGCACGCCTCCGGGCGCTGCGCGGCCTGTGGTCGCGCGTCGGCGAGGTGCTCGGCGTCACCGAGGCCAAGCGTGGTGCGGTGCAGCACGCGGTCACCTCCGAGCGGCAGGTCTCACGCGACGACGCCTACGTCAACGTGTTGCGCGGCACCATCTCCTGCTTCGCCGCCTCGGCTGGTGGCGCTGAGGTGCAGACCGTACTGCCGTTCGACGCGGCCTCTGGCCTCCCGACGGATCTCTCCCGCCGCCTGGCACGCAACACCCAGGTGGTGCTGGCCGAGGAGTCCAACGTCGGACGGGTCAACGACCCCGCCGGCGGCTCCTGGTTCGTCGAGTCGCTCACCCAGCAGCTGTCCGAGAAGGCCTGGGCAGTGTTCCAGAGCCTCGACGCTGAGGGCTTCGCCGCCGCGTTGGCCGACGGCACCGTCAAGGCCCAGCTCGACGAGGTGGTCGCCGCTCGCGCTGCCCAGCTCGCCACCCGCAAGATCCCGCTGACCGGCGTGTCGATGTTCCCCAACCACGAGGAGGCCGCGCTGGAGCGCAAGGCCCGCCCCGCGGCCCCGGAGCTCGGCGGCCTGAAGATGATGCGCGATTCGCAGGTCTTCGAGGACCTCCGCGACCGCTCGGCCGCAGCCCGCGAGGCCGGCAACGCCCCGGTGGTGCTGCTCGCCTGCCTGGGCGCCCGCCGTGACTTCGGCGGCCGCGAGGGCTTCACCGCCAATCTGCTGCACGTCGGCGGATTGGACACGCTGGTCGCTGAGGGCGAGACACCCGAGGACTTCGCTCGCCAGCTCACCGAGTCGGGCGCGAGGATCGCGGTGTTGTGCTCCAGCGCGAAGGTCTACGCCCACCAGGGCGTCGCCGTCGCCGAGGCGCTGCGCGCCGCAGGAGCAGAGACGGTGCTGGTCGCCGGCCAGATCAAGGAGCTGGGCGAGGGCGCCGAGGGCGCCGTCGACGGCAATGTGTTCGACGGCATGAACGTGGTGGAGTTGCTGACCGCCACCCTGAACAAGATGGGAGCCTGAGCAATGACGATCCCTCGTTTCAATGACGTGGAGCTGACGGAGTCGGTCCCGGCCGACGCCGCCACCAAGTTCGAGGCCCTCACCGCGGCCACCGGGCATTCCGCCGGGTGGCAGACGCCCGAGCGCATCCTCGTGCCGCCGCTGTACGGCGATTCGGACCTGGCCGGCCTCGACTTCCTCGAGACCGCGCCCGGCATCCCGCCGTTCCTCCGCGGCCCCTACGCCACGATGTACGTCAACCAGCCGTGGACGGTCCGCCAGTACGCGGGCTTCTCCACCGCCGAGGAGTCCAACGCGTTCTACCGCCGCAACCTGGCCGCCGGCCAGAAGGGCCTGTCGATCGCGTTCGACCTCGCCACCCACCGCGGTTACGACTCCGACCACCCACGGGTGTCCGGTGACGTGGGCATGGCGGGCGTCGCCGTCGACTCCATCCTGGACATGCGTCAGCTGTTCGACAAGATCCCGCTGGACCAGATGTCGGTGTCGATGACGATGAACGGCGCGGTACTTCCCGTGCTGGCGCTCTACGTCGTCGCGGCCGAGGAACAGGGCGTCAGGCCCGAGCAGCTGGCCGGAACCATTCAGAATGACATTCTGAAGGAGTTCATGGTCCGCAACACCTACATCTACCCGCCTACCCCGTCGATGCGGATCATCGCCGACATCTTCGCCTTCACCAGCGCGCACATGCCGAAGTTCAACTCCATCTCCATCTCCGGCTACCACATGCAGGAGGCCGGAGCGACGGCGGACATCGAGATGGCCTACACGCTGGCTGACGGTGTGGAGTACATCCGCGCCGGCGAGTCGGTGGGCCTCAACGTGGACCAGTTCGCCCCCCGCCTGAGCTTCTTCTGGGCCGTCGGGATGAACTTCTACATGGAGGTCGCGAAGATGCGCGCCGCGCGCATCCTGTGGGCCAAGCTGGTACGTCAGTTCGGGCCGAAGAACCCGAAGTCGATGAGTCTGCGTACGCACTCGCAGACCTCCGGCTGGTCGCTGACAGCGCAGGACGTGTACAACAACGTCGTACGCACCTGCGTCGAGGCCATGGGCGCCACCCAGGGCCACACCCAGTCGCTGCACACCAATGCCCTCGACGAGGCCATCGCGCTGCCGACGGACTTCTCCGCCCGCATCGCCCGCAACACCCAGCTGTTCCTGCAGCAGGAGTCGGGCACCACGCGCACTGTGGACCCGTGGGCCGGCTCGGCGTATGTGGAGAAGCTCACCGAGCAACTCGCCCGCAAGGCATGGGAGCGGATCCAGGAGGTGGAACAGGCCGGCGGTATGGCCAAGGCCATCGAGCAGGGCATCCCGAAGATGCGCATCGAGGAGGCCGCGGCCCGCACCCAGGCCCGCATCGACTCCGGCCGCCAGCCCGTCATCGGCGTCAACAAGTACAAGCTGGACACCGAGGATGCGCTTGAGGTGCTGAAGGTGGACAACAAGACGGTCCGCGCGTCCCAGATCGCCAAGCTGGAGCGCCTGCGCGCCGAGCGGGACGAGGCCGTGACCCAGCAGATGCTGGAGCGCCTCACCTGGGTGGCCGCGAACCCGGATTCCACCGATCCCGACCGCAACCTGCTCAAGGTGGCCATCGACGCGGCCCGCGCGAAGGCCTCCCTCGGGGAGATCTCCGACGCGTTGGAGAAGGTTTACGGCCGCTACACCGCTCAGATCCGTACGATCTCAGGTGTGTACAACAGCGAATCCGGCTCGAGTGACGACGTCGACGAGGCCCGCAGGCTCGTCGAGGAGTTCGAGAAGAAGGAGGGGCGCCGTCCGCGCATCCTGATCGCGAAGATGGGCCAGGACGGCCACGACCGTGGCCAGAAGGTCATCGCCACCGCCTACGCCGATCTCGGCATGGACGTCGACGTCGGCCCGCTGTTCCAGACGCCGGAAGAGGTGGCCCGCCAGGCCGTCGAGTCGGACGTCCACGTGGTGGGGGTCTCCTCCCTGGCCGCCGGTCACCTCACCCTGGTGCCCGCGCTGCGTCAGGAGCTGGACAAGCTGGGCCGCGAGGATCTGATGATCGTCGTGGGTGGCGTGATTCCGGCCCAGGACTTCGACGAGCTCCGCGAGCACGGCGCCGACGCGATCTACCCGCCCGGCACCATCATCCCGGCGGCTGCGATCGATCTGCTGACGAAGCTGAACGAGCGCCTGGCCGACTGAGGTCAGCATCGACAGTGGCCCGCCCCCCAGGGGGCGGGCCACTGTCGTCTCTTGATCTTTGGCGCGGCGCTCGAGCGGGGGCCGCTGCCCTTTTGCGGTGAATGTCCCTCCAGTCGGGTTCTGGATGCCCTCGCGAGTCCGCAAGACGGCCTGGAGGAACATAAGCCGCAGAGGACGGCTCGCAGGTGGCGTCAGCCGCCCGACTTCCTCCTGAACTCGCGCTTCCCGCCCACCTTGCCGTGGGCGTGTCCTTGGCCGCGATCTGCGTCGACGCCCGAGGACGCGGACAGGTGCTCGGCCGACTTCTTCCGCTCCAAGGCCTGGCGCATGGCCTCCTTGGGATCCAACTTCTGCTGTTCCTGCTCCGGTTCTGACATGGCCCCCAGCCTACGCCGCCGCCGAGGACGCGGCCCACTGCCAGGGTCTCTTGGCCCCCAAGTAGTCTCGGTCCCGTGACGCAGCTCTCCGACACCCTCGACTTCGCCCACGGCCGCGCCTGGCGCAACCGCCTCGCGCTGGCGCCGCTGACCAACAAGCAGTCCAACCCCGACGGCACGCTCTCGGACACCGAGATCAGCTGGCTACTGGCCCGCGCCCGCCACGGCTTCGGCATGGTGATGACCGCCGCCGCCTACGTGACCCAGGCCGGCAAGGCCTGGAACGGGCAGCTCGGCATCAGCGACGACGCACACCTGCCCGGCCTGGAGAGACTGGCCACCGGCATCCGCGACGCTGGGGCCGCGTCGCTGGTACAGATCCACCACGGCGGCGCGAAGGCCGACCCTCACGCATCCGGAGAGCCCGCCGTCGGCCCCTACGACGACGCCGCCACGGGAGCCCGCGCCCTCACCGCGGCCGAGATCGAGCACGCGATCGCAGACTTTGCCGCGGCGGCCGCACGCGCCGAGCGAGCCGGGTTCGACGGCGTGCAGCTGCACGGCGCCCACGGCTATCTGCTGTGCCAGTTCCTCGACGCCCACAACACCCGCGACGACGGCTACGGCGGGGACCTCCACAGCAGGTCCCGGATCATCCGCGAGACCATCGCCGCCGTGCGCGCGGCCACCTCGTCGAACTTTCACGTCGGGCTCCGGCTGTCCACCGAGCGATTCGGCCTCAGCACCCCCGAGATCGCTCAACTGAGCTCCGAGCTGATGACCGAGGGCGGGCTCGATCACCTCGACCTGTCCCTGTGGGATGTCACCAAGCTTCCCGAGGGGGCCGCCGACGGCGACGCCCCGCTGGTCAGCCACTTCGTCGGCCTTCCACGCGGCGGCACCAGGCTCGGGGTCACCGGCAAGGTGACCAGCGGCCCCACCGCGACCGCCGCGCTCGCCACCGGCGCGGACTTCGTCGTAATCGGGCGCGCCGCCATCGCGGACCAACGGATCGCCGAACGCATCCTGGCCGACGCCGACCACCCCGGCCCGTCGTTCCCCGTCTCGAAGCAACAACTCCGCGACAACTGCGTGGGCGAGCCCTTCGTCGAGTACTTCTCGACCGGGTGGCCGCAGCTCGTCGCCGGCTGACGGCCGTGCGTGCACTGATCGCCAGCGGCGCCGGGCGCTACGCCGACCCATGGCACCCCTTCGAACGGACCAGCGAGAGGATCGCGGACCTCCTCGCCGAGGCGGGGTTCGCCGTCGAGATCGACCATGATGTCGACGGCGCCATGACACGCCTCGACGGGGTGGACCTGTTGGTGGTCAATGCCGGCGACCCGTGGGCGGACACCGACCACCGTCTCCCTCCGGATGCCCCCGGACCCGCCGGGCTGGCCGCCGCGCTCGACCGGGGCATCGGTGTACTGGCGGTTCACATCGCGGTGGCGAGCCTGCGCGACTATCCCGACTGGGCGGCCGCCGTCGGCGCGATCTGGGTGCCCGGGCAGTCCTGGCACCCACCGCTCGACACCGCGACCATCCGGCGCATCCCGATCGAGGAGGACGGCCGGCCCATCGATTTCCGCGTGGAGGACGAGCGCTACCTCAGCCTCCAGTTCGTGGGCCGGAGCCGCGTAGTGGCCACTCACGCGGGCCCCTACGGTCCGGAGCCCACCGCATGGATCCGGCAGCACGGCGCGGCGCGGATCGCGGTGGACCTGCTCGGTCACGACGAGCGCTCCTACGGCTCGGCGGGCCACCGCGACCTCATTCGCGACCTCGCCGTCTGGGCGGTTACCCGCTCGGGTCTGCCGCACCCGGGCTGACGCCTTTCCCCTCCTCCCAGGTACCGGAAGGAGGGGAAAGGAGGGCGCCGCGGATCCCACAAGGGTCTCGACATGAGGTAGGCCAGATGGCAGGCTGAACCATGGACTCGACCCAGGGGCTGGTCAGGGCCGCGGCTGACGTTCTGGAGGCGCCGACGGCGGGAGTCGCTCTGGCGCTCCTGGCCGGGGCGCTGCGCGCCGGCACAGGGACCGACATCGTGTCCCGGGTGAGCTTCACGCGCCAGTCAGTGTTCTTCTTCGTCGATGGCGACCCCCCAGCTCCGCCGCCACATCTGCTGCCCACCCCTGCGGACCTCGCCCTTCACCCGCTGACGCGCTTCCATGCCACGGTCGGTTCCGCCACCCCCGCACTGATGCTGGACGCCCTGCGGTCCGGGCTCGGCCTCCTGCCCTCCACGATGGGGGTCCTTGAGCGGCTTGGGCTGAGCGTCCACCAGCTGAGCGTGCCACTCGAGCCGATGTCGACAGCGGCCCCGTACACGGGTTGGGTTCTTGTCTCCGACGACCGGGTCTCCGAGCGCGCCGTCGAGACGATGGCGGTGTTCCAGCCGCTGCTGCGAGCTCTGGACCGACATATCGGCGCCCTCTCCACCGTCGACGAGGCCCCGGACGAGGTCGGCCTGACGCCGCGCGAAAAGGTGGTGCTGCAGCTCCTGGCCGACGGGCTCACCGCCCAGGCGATCGCCAGCCGGCTCGCCGTCTCCAAGCGAACGGTGCACAAGCACCTCGAACACCTCTACCGGAAGCTTGGGGCAGCGGACAGGCTCACCGCCGTGCTGCGCGCGCAGGGGCGGGGGTGGCTCCCCCGCCCCTCGGACACGCCTCAGTCGCCGAGCCCGGCCTCGCACTCGATCAGGTAGCCCATCAACGAACCGCCCAGGGAGTCGAACTGGGCCTCCGTCAGATAGCTGAACGGCTTGGCGTCCTTGCCCTGGGCGCGCGCACCGCCCCCGACGAGCGCCCTCGAGTGGACCAGAGGCTCCTGCTCGAGGCCCTGCTCCTCCATGAAGTCGGCCACGGCCACGTCGGCGGCCCACCCGCAGTCCGCCTGCAACTCCTCGGGGATGAGGAACATCGTGCCGAGGTCGCTCAGCGACACCCAGGCGGTCCCCCCTGCCAGGTGGTGCTGGTAGGCCGCGTCGGCCCACTTGTCCTTGTAGCACTCGTGCGCCGACGCCACCGTGGCGGTTCCCATCAGGACGACGGTGCTCGCAGCCGCCATCTTCAGCCATATCCGCTTCGCGCTCATGGGTGAGCTCCCCTCTCGTGTCGGGCCCGCAGTCCGGGCGATAACCCAACGCTCCCCCACACGTCGCCCCGGCGGAATACGCACATGTGCGTACGTCCCTGTGCGCCGGTGCACCCGGGATGGCTCAGCCCAGCAGGGCCTGCGCCGTCGGCTCGTCCGTGACCAGCACGTCGAGATAGCGCCCGGCGATGGCGCCGCGGATGGCCTCCACCTTCTCCGCCCCGGCGGCCACGCCCACCACGTTCGGCAGGGCCCGGAGCTCGGCGAGGCTGAGCGAGACCGAACGGTCCGAGGCGGACCCGGGGATCTCCTCGCCGCGACGCCCGAACCAGTGGCCCAGCATGTCCCCCACCGCCCCGGCGGCCGCGTAGGCCGCGACGTCGTCGTCGGTCACCATGCCGGTCCGGACTGCCGACCCGCCCGCCCGCACGGCGCCGACGCCCGTCAGCGTCAACGTGGCGCTGCGGGCCAGGTCGAAGACCTTCGCGACGGCGTCCTCGGTCCGCAACGATTCCGCCAGCTCAACGCTCGAGACGAACAGCGGTGACGGCACGGTGCGGAGGCAGCGGACCGCCGCCGGATTGTCAGAGACCAGTTGGGCGACGTTGTCGATGGTGCCGGCGGCCGAGGCGAGCGTGACCCCGGCGAGCGACTCGGCGGAGAGCATCGTGAGCGCGCGGGCGACCGTGTCGCTCCAGCCGACGCCCACCACCACCCCGGGATGCAGGTAGCGCCGGGCATAGGCCGCGAGCGCGGCTGCCACGCGCTCGTTGGTGCGCTCACGGCTCAGCGGGCCCGTCCAGGTGGGCACGACGACGGCGTCGGTCAGAGGGGTCCGCTCACGCAGCTGCGTCGCCAGCCCGAGGGCCGCGAGGTAGTTGGCGTCCATCTCGATCCGGACGATCCCCTGGTGGCGTGCGGTCTCCAGCAGCCGGCCCACCGTCTGCCGCGACACATACAGCCGCGAGGCCACCTGCGCCTGCGTCAGCCCGTCCTCGTAGTAGAGCCAGGCGGCGCGGACGGCGAGGTCGAGGTCGCCGGCCTCGGGGGTCAACATGGGTCCTGCCTCCTTCGTCGGTCGCCGACGGCAGCGGCGCCGTGGGCCGATGCCCAATTGCCTGCCGATAGCTTCTCACGGGGGTGCCGCTGGCATAGATTCAAGGGCACCACAACACCACAAGTCATGCTCGACGAAGGAGTAGCAGTGACGGAGTTCCCGGCCACGCAGCACGCCATCCAGATCACGGGGGTGGACCAGTTCGTCCACAACCCGGTCAAGCCCGTCGACCCCGTCGGCCCCACGCAACTGCTGCTCAAGGTGGAGTCCTGCGGCATCTGCTTCAGCGACACCAAACTGCTGCACGCCTTCGACTCCCACCCCCGCAAGGCCGAGGTGGTCTCGGGCATCGACCTCGAGGCGCTCAAGGAGATCCCCAGCTACCACCCGGGTTCGGCTCCCGTGGTGCCCGGCCACGAGCCGGTGGCGCGTATCGTGGCCGTCGGCGACCAGGTGACGCACTTCGCCGTCGGCGATCGCGTCCTGGTCCAAGCCGACTGGAAGCACCTCAAGACCCCCGCCTCCAACGGCGCGTTCGGGTACAACTTCGACGGCGCGCTGCAGGAGTACGTCGTCGTCGACGAGCGCTGCGTTGTGGCGCCCGACGGCGAGAAGTTCCTCATCCACGTCACCGATGGTCCGTCCGCCGCGGCCGTGGGCCTCATCGAGCCGTGGGCCACCGTCGAAGGGTCCTACGCCTGGGCCGAGCGCAACCACCCCAAGGCCGGCGGCCGGATGCTCGTGGTGGCCGACGGCGAGATCGAGGCCCTCGAGGCCCTGATCGCGGCGAACGAGCCGGCCGAGATCGTGCGGCTCGAGCCCGGCGACGTGGAGACGCTCGCCGGCAACGCCTTCGACGACATCATCTACCGCGGTCACGACGTCGCCGCCCTCGAGATCCTGGGCGGCCTGCTCGGCATGCGCGGCGTGCTGTGCGTGGTGCTCGACGGCGGCCGCATCGACGGCCCGGTCAAGCTCGACATCGGCCGCGTCCACTACGACTTCATCCGCTTCTGCGGCACCACCGGATCGGACCCGGCCGACGGGTACGCCTGGATCCCCGCCAACGGCGAGATCCGCGAGGGCGACAAGGTGGCCATCATCGGCGCCGCCGGCCCGATGGGCCAGATGCACACCATCCGTGCGCTGACCTCCGGCATCCCCGGCATCTCGGTGGCCGGCACCGACCTGAGCGACGACCGGCTCGCGCACCTCGAGTCGCTCACCCGCCCCGTCGCCGAGAAGAACGGGATCGAGCTCAGCATCATCAACACCGGCACCACCCAGCTGCAGCCCGGCTACACGCACCTCTCGTGCATGGTGCCCGTGCCCGCGCTCGTGGCGCAGGCCGTGGACCTGGCAGCCGAGGGCGCGATCATCAACGCCTTCGCCGGTATCCCGGCGGGCACCACCGGTTCGTTCGACCTGCAGGGCATCATCGAGCGCCGCGTCTTCATGCTCGGCACCTCGGGCTCGGACGTCTCAGACATGCGCACGGTGCTCCGCAAGATCGAGGAAGGGATCATCGACACCCACATCTCGCTCGACGCTGTCACCGGCATGGCGGGCTTCCGCGACGCCATCGAGTCGGTGATGAACCGCACCTCCGGCGGGAAGATCATGGTCTACCCGTCGCTGCACGATCTCCCGCTCACCCGCCTCGTCGACATGCCGGAGAAGCTGCCGCATGTCGCAGCCCTGTTGAACGACGGCGTGTGGACGAAGGAGGCCGAGGAGGCGCTGCTCGCGGGCTGAGCCGCGACGCGGTGAGTCCGCGGCCGCAGGCGGCGATGTTACCCAGGCCCTTCCCGCTCACTACAGTGGGCGCAGGAGGGGCCAGCATGACCGATCACCTGCAGCGCGCGATCGACCTGGCCGTCGCGAACGTGGCCGACGGCGGCGGCCCGTTCGGCGCCGTCCTCGTCACCCCGCCGGGGCAGGTGTTCGAGGGCGTCAACCGCGTCACGGCCGTCCCCGACCCCACCGCCCACGCCGAGGTGCAGGCCATCCGCGCCGCGGCAGCCGGACTGGGCACCCACGAGCTCATCGGCAGCGTCCTCTACTGCTCCTGCGAGCCCTGCCCGATGTGCTTGGGGGCGGCACTATGGGCGCGGGTGTCGCGGGTGGTGTTCGCGGCGGACCGGCACGACGCCGCCGCGGCGGGCTTCGACGACGCCGCCTTCTACACCCAGCTGTGCGACGGCGTCACGACGATGGGCTGGGCCCACGTGTCGCATCCGGACCGGTCAACCCCCTTCGAGGCATGGCACCGGTTCGAGCGCCGCGTTGCCTACTGACAATCTTCATGCATCTGTACCGGGGACCGGGACTTAGGATCTGCGCATCATGACAGGCCAGCCCCCACCCGACTCATCCGCAGGGCGACTACGCGACCTCCAGGGTCTTCGCGCAGTCGCCGTCCTGGCTGTGATGGCCACGCATTCAGGGCTGGGGTTGTCCGGCGGATTCATCGGCGTGGACGTGTTCTTCGTCATCTCGGGCTTCATCATCACCCTGATGCTCCTGCGCGAGCACGCGACGAGGGGAACGATCTCGTTTCGGCGCTTCTACATCCGCCGCATCAAGCGCCTCGGGCCCGCCCTGGCGGTCACGAACATCGCCACCGTCCTGCTCGCTGTCCTCTTTCTGTCTCCATTGGGCCCCCAGGAGACAACATTCCGAACAGCTCTGGGAGCGACATTCGGTGTAGCGAACTGGGTGATCGCCGAAGGGACCGGTGACTACTTCGGCACCGCCGCAGAGCGAAACCCCTTGCTGCACACGTGGTCGCTCTCAGTCGAGGAGCAGTTCTACCTGGTACTGCCCGGCGTGATGCTCGTCACACTCGCGCTAGGTTCACGCATCGGCCGATGGTGGAGGTGGCTCGTTCCGTTGTCTCTGCTCGGTGCACTCGCCGTCGGGTCCCTGGCCTCGGTCCGCATGGGAACCGGGTTCCCGTTCGGCTACTACGGACCGGCCACACGAGCGTGGGAGTTCTTGGCTGGATGCCTCCTAGCCCTCGTCATTAACCGCGCACGAAACCTCCCCAAAGCAGCCTTCCAACTCCTGGGTATCGCCGGCACCGGGCTGATGGCGTGGGGGCTGGTATCCATCACTCCGGAGACTCCTTTCCCCGGGAAGTGGACGCTCCTGCCGGTAGCGGCGACCCTCGCGCTGATCACCGCCGGGCGTGGAACTCCGAATCCTGTCTCCGCAGTCCTCGGGTCGAGGCCCATGGTGGCGGTCGGCGATTGGTCATACTCGCTGTACCTGTGGCACTGGCCGTTCATCGTCGTCGCGAAGGCCATCTGGCCATTCTCGAGCACGGCGCCCATCATCGCTGCGGCGGTGTCGATCCTTCCCGCCTACCTCAGCTACCGCTACGTCGAGGAACCATTGCGGGCTCTCCAGGTCAGGGGAGCACGAAAGGTGGCAGTAACGGTGGGCACCATCCTGATGCCGCCCACCCTGGCGGCCGCGGCTGCGTGGATCCTGTTCGTTCAGGTCTTGACCCCGGCCTTCGGTCTTGGAGGCTCCGGGGGTCGGGCCCCGACTGTTGCCGAACAGGTGGCGGAGGCCGGCCTCACGCCGTGCCAGGATCCGGCGATGGGGCAGCTGTCCAATGGTCTCTGCGGGACGACCACCGACGGCGACCCCTCGGTTCTCCTCATCGGCGACAGCCACGCTGAGCACCTGCTGCCCGGCCTCGTTCAACTGTTCCCGGACGTCACGATCGAGATCGTGAGCGTCCGATCACCCAAGCCATTCGGTTCCCCTGCAGGGGCGCAGGCAGTCGTTGACTACGCTTCGCGACAACCATCCATCCGCGCGGTCGTGTACAGCCGCGCGCTGGGGACGGATGGCGGCGGCCTCTCAGCAGCCGAGGAGGAAGGGATGACCCTCACGCTGCGAGGCCTCGAGGCACTGGATCTCCCCGTGTTCGTCCTCGACGACAATCCTCCATGGCCACTCGACATGTTCAGTTGCACCGTCAGGCGCTCAGTGGTTCTCGCCGGCACGATCTGCGAGTGGGACCGTTCCGCCTTCGAGCCGAGGCATAGGGAGATCACAGCCGATCTGACGCGGGTGGTGGGTGCTGTGGACAACGCGACCGTCGTGTCTGTGCACGACGCACTGTGCGACGACTACGTGTGCCGGCGTGCGCTCGACGAGAAGCCGCTGTACTCCGACGGAGATCATGTCACGGCGTTGGGCTCGCGACTGCTCGTCGAGCATGCGATCGTCAACCATCCTGAGTTTGCGGCGGTTCTGCAACCGCGACGCTGAGGGTTTGCGGGCCCGACGATTCTCTATGACTTTCGGGGATCGCCGCTCTCGGACAGCCTGCTCAGTAGAGATTCCGCCAGCGCGACGTCGTGGAGGCCGTCGATATCGATGCCCTCGGCCTCCTCCATGACGAAGAGGCCGATCCGCCCCCCCATCCTGTTGTGGGTCTGTTCGTAGATCTCTGTGCGCGTGACGTAAAGCGAGCCGGTCTCGCGGTAGCGCAGCTGTTCCGGCGCCATGTCCTGGCGCCGGCGTCGGTGCTCCCACTCCCAATGGGCGACGGCGGCATCGCCGTTGAGCGACCACAGGAAGGGCGGAGTGGGCACGACGCCAACCAGGGCGTCCAGCCTGTCCATGGCGAACTGGCGAAGCGCCCGCGCGATCGATCCCGGTCGACGCACCGGCGACGTGGCCTGCAGCAGCACGACCTGGTCCGGTCGACCGAAGACGGACTCACAGGCGCCGATGGCGTGCTCGACCACAGGCTCCGTGGGCGTCGCATCCTGAGCCAGACTTTGTGGGCGTTCGATCACCCAGGCGCCCGCATCAGCGGCGACTGCGGCGATCTCAGCGTCCTCGGTGGATACCGCCACCCTCATGTTCGGCACCGCGAGGGCCTGCTCGATCGTCCAGACGATCAGCGGTTTGCCGGCCACACGGAGCAGGTTCTTGCGCGGAATCCCTTTGGAACCGCCCCGTGCGGGGATGACAGCAAGCGTCGACATGGACCCAGTCTCCCGCCTGGGCGGCGCCGGGAACACCCGAGATCTCGGAACCATTGGCCTGATGCCCGAACCTGGAGCCGGTCGAGCCTGACCGCTACGATGTGGAGGTCCACCGGCGGGAGTGAGATGACCACCCGAGTTCCGTTCAACGAGCTGCGGCGCGCGGCCGACGAGCAGTCGACCGAGCTGGCTGCCATCTTCGACGGGGTCATAGCGAGCGGGTGGTTCGTGCACGGGCCTCATCACGCGAGGTTCGAGGCGTCGTTGGCGCAGTACCTCGGTGCGGCCACAGTGCTGGGCGCCGCAAGCGGCACGGATGCGCTCGAGCTTGCGCTGCGCGCCGTCGCCAGTCCCGGCCGGCAGGTGGTGGTCACCGTCGCGAACGCGGGCGGGTACACCACGTGCGCGGCGATCGCTGCCGGCCTTACCGTCCGGTTCTGCGACATAGATGACGCCAGCCATACGATGTCTCCTCGCGCCCTCGAACCTCTTCTCTGCGATGACGTCGCAGCAGTCGTAGTCACCCACCTGTACGGCCGGCTCGGCGACGTCGCCGCCATCTCCGAACTCTGCGCCCGCGCGGGAATACCGGTTGTCGAGGACTGCGCCCAGTCCCTTGGAGCCAGGTCACGGTCGGGGACGGGCGGCTCGCTCGGCGATATCGCCGCGTTCAGTTTCTATCCCACGAAGAACCTGGGCGCGCTCGGCGATGGGGGCGCCATCGCCACCTCGAGTCCGAGCCTGGCCGCGCGTCTGCGGAGCCTACGGCAGTACGGATGGCGCGATGAGAAGTACCGCGTCGACGATTCGGGTGGCCGCAATTCTCGCCTGGATGAGCTGCAGGCCGCGATCCTCGACTTCCGCCTTGGCCTCCTTGACGAGGGCAACAGACGTCGACGCTCGATCATCGCCCGATACGCTGCGGCGGCACCCGCGGCGATCGAGGTGCTGCCCGCCGACGACGAGAGTCACGCGGCCCACCTCGCGGTGGTCGTCAGCCCCGACGCGGCGGCGTTGCGCTCACACCTCGACAGGCACGGCGTCGACACGGACGTGCACTATCCGACGCCCGATCATCGCCAGCCCGCCTGGAGGCACCTCTCCGACGGGCCGCTGCCCGTCACCGAGTCATTCGTGGGGCGGCTGCTCAGCCTGCCCTGTTTCCCCGAACTGTCGGACGGTGAGATCGATCAGGTCTGCGCCGCTCTCGCGTCGTTCAAGGAGCCGGCAACGTGACCTACTTCGTTCATGACCAGGGGATCTGTGAGTCGGATCAGATCGGGGAGGGCACCCGGATCTGGGCCTTCTCCCACGTCCTTCCAGGAGCGCGGCTGGGTGCCGACGTCAACGTCAACGACCACGTGTTCATCGAGAACGACGTCATCATCGGCGACCGCGTGACCGTCAAGTCAGGCGTCCAGGTCTGGGACGGCGTGCGCCTCGAGGACGACGTGTTCGTCGGGCCGAACGTGACGTTCACTAACGACCCGTTCCCGCGCAGCAAGCAGTACCCGGACTCGTTCGCCGTCACGACGGTGCAGGAGGGCGCCTCCATCGGCGGCGGCGCGGTCGTCCTTCCCGGCCGCACGATCGGCCGACGGGCGATGGTCGGGGCCGGGGCAGTGGTCACGCGGGACGTGCCGCCGAACGCGATCGTCGCCGGAAATCCAGCCCGGATCATCGGCTACGTCGACGATCACCGACCCTCGGGCCTCCCGTCGGCACCCGCTGCACATGACGACGCACCCGGCCCCGGGGAGATCGTGAGCCTGGCGGTGGGGCAGGACCTCCGCGGTTCGCTGTCTGCACTCGACTTCAGTGAGATTCCGTTCACCCCCCAGCGCTTCTTCAGCGTCTACGCGGTGCCGAGCGCTGACGTGCGGGGGCAGCACGCGCACCGGCGCTGTCACCAGTTCTTGGTATGTCTGGCGGGCCATGTCACATGCCTGGTCGACGATGGCCAGAGACGGTCGACCTACCTACTCGACAACCCGTCCCGGGGCCTCTACATGCCGCCCATGACTTGGGGCTCGCAGTTCAAGTACTCCCCCGATGCGGTGCTGGGCGTCTTCGCCTCCCCCCCCTACGACGCGGATGACTACATCCGCGACTACGCCGTGTTCCGCGAGCTCTTGTCGGGCGGAGGACAGGATGCCAGGACCTGAGCCCAATGTCACCCTGGTGGCCGCCTGCTACAACCACGCCCGCTTCCTCCGCGACTGCCTGCGTTCAATTGCTGCGCAGACCATTGACGCCTTTGATCTGATCGTCACCGACGACGCCTCCACGGACGGTTCGCAGGACCTCATCCGGGCGACACTCGCCGAACTGGGGCTCAAGGCCCGGACCATGTTGAGCACCTCAAACCGCGGCATCTGCGCCACCTTCAACGCGGCGCTCGCAGAGGTGCAGACGCCGTACGTCGCCTTCCTCTCCACCGATGACGTCTTGATGCCCACGCGGCTTGAACACCAAGTCGACCTGCTCGACGCGCTCGGCCCTGACGTGGCGTTCGTGTACGGGGACATGCCCGTCGTCGACGGCGCCGGTGAACGAACCGGCGACTACTTCTACGGACCATCCATGCCCAATCGATATCTGCCCGGGCGGGAGGACATGTACAGAGAGTTGCTGAGCGGCAACTTCATCGCCGCACCGTCGGTGATGATGAGGGCCGAGGCGCTCAGAGCGGTGGGCGGCTACGACGATCGCCTCGCCTACGAGGACTACGACGTCTGGTGCAAGTTGACGCGCGAGTACCGCGTCGGTTTCGACGACCATGAGACCGTCCTATACAGGCGCGAGGGAGCTGGGGGAAACCAGGCCTCCCTGTCCGACGAGCTGCAGTTCGCGCGTCGCGCGACCTACCTCCTCACCAATGTGCGCATCCTCGCGAAGCACCTCGGGCAGTCGCGCGAATTGGACCAGCTCATTACGGGGCGGGCCTACAGCTACGCCATGGAGGCGTACAAGCTGGGGGCCCGTGACAGGGAGCTGTACCAGGCATTCCTCGCACGGTTACGGGTCAGCCCCAGCGTGCGTGGAGTGCTGCTAACCCTCCTCGCCGTCGTCCGTGTGCCGATTCAGAAGTTCCTGCCGTCGCTTCGTTGACATCTGGAATATCAACCAAACAGCTCGCCATCCGAAAGGAGACTCATCGCATGGCTCGTTGCCTCGTTTTGTTCGACGGGCGGGCCAGTCTCGGTCCGTACGGCATCGACAAGCTGGCGGACTTCGGCTACGAGCTCGTCGAAGTTCCACTCGCCGAGACGCAGCTTCACCGGAAACTCCGTGACGTCGCGGAGCATCGGCTTGGTGTGCCGCTCGATAAGACTCTCCGGTCAGCCCCAAAGGTGCCAAGCGTCGACGTCGTCCTGGCCTTCCTGGAGCGCCAAGCGCTCGCGCCGTCATGGTTGAAGGTGCACCGCATTCCGCCGTTTTCGCGTAAGCCCCTGGCGATGCTGGCTTGCTGGTTGGCTGACGAGCTCCGAGCCCTGCCGGCTGACGACCGTCGCGATGCCGCTCGTCGCTACGCGGGCGTCGACCTGACGATGGTCTGGTCGACTAACCAGATCGACATTCTCTTCGACTCAGGGTTCGACCCTGACCGGGTCGAGGCCATCAGCTTCGGGTTCGCCCCCGGGCTCTTTCCGTTCGTTGATCCGCTGGAGCGGGACGGTACGATCGCCGCGATAGGGTCGGACCGCGGCCGCGACTACCCGACGCTGCTGGAGGCTGTTCGGGGGACTGATCTGGCCGTGGATCTCTACTGCCGCGACGACAACCTTGAGGGGGCGCCTCTCCCGGACGGCGTGCGCTTGGTGGGTATCGTGCCCTTCGAGAAGTACCGGGCCGTCCTGCGTCGGGTCGGGGTGGTGGCGGTACCGACAAAGGTGATGGCCTACCCCACGGGCCAGACCGTGGCGTTGGAGGCTGCTGCCTCCGGCGCGGCTGTGGTCCTCACCGACACCCCTGCCATGCGCGAGTACTTCCCCGAGGGCACGGCACTGTTCGCGGCGCCCGGCGACCAGGATGGGTGGCGCAATGCGCTGCGGTCGTTGCGCGACGACCCCGACTTACGGACGGGGCTGGGGAGGCGCGGGGCACAGCACGTGCGCTCCCGGTATACCTACAGGGCGATGTGGCGCGAAGTTGACCAGCTCTTCCGCGCCCGCGGTTGGGTTAGCGAGCCGTAGCTGCGGTCCTTCACCGCCAGCTCAGCGCTCTATGGTGGTGCCATGCGTATCGGAGTCGTCACGCCGTGGTCCATCGACGACCCGCGGGCATGGTCCGGCGTGGTGGCACCGATGGTGTCGGCCCTGGCGGAGCGGGCCGAGGTAGTTCCCTTCGTCACCCGGGACGTAGCGGACTCGATCGTGGACCGCGCCTTGGCGCGCGCTCTCGACGGACGGTTCGGCCGCCGGTACCTCGTCGGACACGCCCTCGCCACCGGCGCCAAGCGCGGCCGGAGCCTTGCGAAGCGGCTCAAGGACGAGCCCGTCGACGTCATCCTCGCCGTTGCGGCGTCGCAGGACATCGCGTTCCTCCACACCAACATCCCTATCGTCCAGGTGTCTGATACGACTTATGGGGCAATCAAGGACTTCTATCCGTTGTTCAGCAGGCTGACTCCGCTGTCCGACTTCCAGGCAGCCATCCAGGCCCGGCGCTCATCCCAGCGAACCCGGCACTCTCTCGCCGCTACCCGCTGGGCGCGCGACGCGTTGATCCGCGACGACGGCTTCTCCCCGCAGGACGTGACAGTGGCGCCTTTCGGCCCGGCGATACAGCCGACCGGGGACGAGCCTGCCCGTCCGTCCACAGGACCGCTTAGGCTCCTCATGGTCTCGAGCAACTGGGAGAGGAAGGGTGGCCCAGACGTCCTCGCCACGAGGCAGGAACTCATGCGCCGGGGTATGGACGTCGAACTCACGGTTGTCGGTGAAGCTCCGTCGCTGCCGGAGGAGGTACGTGGCCTCGGCCGGGTTTCCCGAGATCAGATGCGTGAGTTGTACGCCACCCACCACGTGTTGCTGGAGCTCTCGACAAGCAACGCGGCTGGCGTGACCCTGACCGACGCCGCGGCGTTCGGTCTGCCGGTGGTCGCCAGCGACACCGGTGGGGTGTCCACCATCGTCCGCGACGGGGTGACTGGCTTTCTGGTGACGCCCGGAGCAATCAACAAGGCCGCCGACCTCGTCGCAGCGTTGGCGGACGCGGACACCAGGGCGGAGATGTCTCTCGCGGCGAGGCGCCACGCTGAGGCCACCCTCAGCTGGGGGGCCTGGGCCGACGCGGCCATTGCCGCCTGCCGGGCGAGCGTCGAACCGGAGCGGGTTGCAGCGCCAATCGTGTTTCTTTCTCCCGCAATCCCGTATCCCGGAATTGAGCACGCCGGCGGCCAGTACATCCGCAGACTCCACGAGGCTCTCGACGGACGCTCAGCCACGTGCTGGATGGCAATGGACCGGCCGAGCCTCCGGCACTCCCTGCAGCAGCCCGGGGTCGCCGACGACGTGGTCCTCCTCGGCAACTCTGACGCCCCCGCGAAGTGGCGTCGCACCGCCTATCGGCTCGCCGATCAGATTGAGGCGCGGCTCTCTCGGATCGACTCCCAGCCGATCCCGCTCGCACCGGCCCTGGACCTCCTCACGCATCCGGCGGTGCGAAGGAGGGTCAGGGAGGCGCGCATCCTGGATATCCAGTGGGCCAATTACACGAAGCTCGCCCCTCTCGCCCGTCTGATCAATCCCCGAGCCCGGATCCACTTCACCTTTCACGACGTGATGAGTCAGAAGTGCGACCGATCGGCAGCGGCAGCCCCGGACGCCCTGAGACGCGCCAAGTGGCGGCTGGCCGCCTTCCTCGCCCGGCGCTGGGAACGGCGAGCCGTGCGACTGGCAGATCTCTGCATCGTCTTCAGCGGGAAGGACCAGACCCTGCTGGACCCTCGGGACACGGGGAATGTGGTGGTCGTAAATCCCCCGCTCGCCGAAGGAGAGGTGCCAGCGCACGCCCCGAACGATGACGCGAGGGTGCTGTTTGTCGGCTTCATGGCTCGCAAGGTGAACGTGGACGGGCTCCTCTGGTTCCTGGACTCGGTGTGGCCGCAGGTACTGGCTCGGTGTCCTCGAGCTACTTTGCGCGTAGCCGGAGGTGCGATGGATCCGGCCGCGCAGGAGCGCGTCGCGGATTACCCCGGGGTGATCCTCCTGGGCTTCGTGCCGGATCTCACCGACGAATACCGAGCCGCGAGCGCCGTCTTGGTGCCCCTCCTTGAGGGGGCCGGGGTCAAGTTCAAGACCATCGATTCGCTGCTCCAGGGAGTGCCGGTCGTCACCACGACGGTCGGGGCCGAGGGGATCGGCGGGGGTCAGCTCTTCGCGGGGCTCACTGACCACCCAACGGAGTTCGCCGATGCACTCGTTCGGGTGCTGGACAGTAACGAGGAGGCCGTCGATGGCGCTAAGCCAGCCCAGGAGTGGGCTTGGGGCCGCTACAGCGTCGACAGCTTCCGGGCCACGATCGAATCCCTCTATCTCTAGAGGGACGTCCACACTCGGCTCGCTGGCCCGCATGACTCTCAATCGCCGCGACTGCATCCTGAACGCAATAGGGGGCCCGCCCGCTATGATGAGGAGGTGAACACGGTCCGTGCCCGGGCGATGAGCCGAGCTCGACAGGTGAAACACCTCGGCTTCATCGCACAGAAGCGACTGCGCACCTACGGACGCGCTCTGAAGTTCGCGACCGTGACTCAAGTCTCCAAACCGTACTCCCAGTTGCGCCCCTACCGGTTTGATCCTTCCCGATACCGGCGCTCCTTCCTAGCTCGCCCCGCGCCCCTGCAGTTGGGCTTCACAGAACTACCCCATCGAGTCTTCGTTCTGTGGACTGGCACGAACGAAATGCCGGATATCCGCCGCCGCAACCTCGAATCGCTCCGCCAGCGGATCGGGGTCGAAGTGTGTTTGATCACGCCTGACACCATCCAAGAGTGGGTGGTGGAACAGCATCCCCTGCACCCGGCCTACAGCGATTTGTCGTTGGTTCACAGGTCGGACTACCTACGGGCCTATCTTCTCCATCACCATGGCGGAGGCTACTGCGACGTGAAGAGACCCCTCCACGCGTGGACAGAAGCGTTTGCACGGTTGAGCTCAGATGAGACGGCGTGGATCTCCGGCTTCCGAGAACTCAGTGCCGGGTCGGCCGTAAGACTACCCGGGGCGCTGGGCGTAGACGTGGCAATGCACCATGCACGCTTGATAGGCACCAGCGCCATGATCACCAAGTCCCGCACCGCGTTCACCGGCGAGTGGCTTCGTGAAGTCGAACGACGTCTCGATTACTACGGGCCCCAATTGCGCGAATTTCCCGGTGGCGAGCGTGGAAACGTGGTTGGGTACCCCATCTCATGGACCCATCTGCTCGGGGGCATTTATCAACCCCTTCAGCTCAAGTACTTATCTGCAGTGCGCCAGGAGGATTCCCTCCTACTTGATTTCGAGAACTACTTGTGACGGATCTCCGCTTTGCACGGAGAGTCAAAGTGGCGTGGCGGTTCTCCACCGCATCGACTCTAGGGACCGGGCGAGCTGAAACGAAAGGGAGCCCAACGCGTCTCGGACGTCACCCTTGGCCGCAGCACCTGGAAACTGCTTAGCCCACTCGATGAACCAGCGGGCGGAAGTCCGCCCCGAGGCCACTCGGATGCCCTCGTCGCGGTGCTTGAGATACAAAGCAACGTGCGCTCGCCCATACCGCGCTTGTTGGCGCACGGTGGCTAGCCAGTCACGCCGCTGGTAGTAGTAAAGGCAAGCCCCAACCGAGTGACCAAGTGAGAACCCCTCCCGTACTAAACGCCAGCCGAAGTCGACGTCCTCCTGCCCCAGTGACATCTCTTCGTCGAAGCCTCCTACCGCCTCGAACGCCTCCCGTCTGACGCCCAGATTTCCCCCTGGCACGTAGGGCAGGTAACCCATGGCCGTGGGCAGGGACCCGGCATTCCACGTCACCCGGGGTGTCTCGTCTTCTTCCGTGACGATTAGCAGCGGACCCGTCACCGCGTCCGCCTCGCTCAACGCGATGCGCATGGATGCCACCCACTCGGGACACACGCGGTCATCCGCATCACAGATGAGGATAAGCTGCTCCTTGCAGGCCGTGATGCCGACATTCCGCGCATGGGCCACTCCTCGACGTTGAGAGGCGTCCACCACTGTGATGCCTCGGAACCTGGGCCTCCATCGCTGGGCGATGGATCTGGTGGCATCCGACGAGCCGTTATCGCTGATGATGACGCTGAACTCCAGGTCCGACTGAGCGTCGAGTGCTTCGAGTTGACGCGCAAGCGTCGAAGCTGCGTTGAGGGCGGGGATGATCACCACCAGTTCACTGAACACCTCGATCGCCCCTTCCTGTTCCACGTCGGGCGGCGATCATCGCGCACCGAGCCGGAGCCTTTGCCTCCGCCAGATGCGTTCAAGTCGCGTCACGGCCCCTTCAATCTTCCCGTACCGCCTGGCCCAGTATCTTGCTTGTTCGGCCGACGCCGCCGCGAATGGGGATTGATTCTGGCCTAGAGCGTAGGCCGTGTTGAGATCCTCCAACATGCCCGAGGCCAGGGTTGTGTGGTGCCCTGGATTGTTCTGAAGCATGGCCGCCCGAGTCCTGCAGAGGGGTTCGACGCCCTGCGTGTTACTGACATTCCGCGACTGCGCCTTAATCTGATAGTGAAACATCGGACCAGCCACATGGCGTCCCACCCCGCCCTGCTGCAACAGCAGCCGAACCCACCATTCCCAGTCCTCGAAGCCATCGCGCAGAGTCTCGTCCAAACCGCCTAGTGATTCCCACGATTCTTTCCGAAACAGCGACGTTGCGACGATGGGGCAGCCTCTCACCATGTCTGTAGCTGTGAGCACTGGGGGAGGGACCTTGAACGAGTCCCTAGCGCCAAATTCCTGCCAACTGGTGTAGGCGATGGACGTGTCGAGGCCGTCGTCAAGTGCATCGGCAAGAAGGGACCCGAAGCCTTCGGAGACGTAGTCGTCGGAACCCAGAGTCAAGAGGTAACGGCCCTTCGCCAACTCGCATCCGACGTTGATGGCTCGGGCCGGACCTCGGTTGGCAATCCGAGCGACGGTCACGTTGAGGTTGTCGATGCACCTGACTGTGTCTTCGTTCGTCGAGCCGTCATCGACCACAATCACTTCTGTGTGGGGACCCGCCGCCGACTGCACAGCCCGCGATAGGTTCGCCGGCTCTTCGTTCCAACAAGGGATCACCACAGATACCCGCATGTTCACAGGGTAGTGTGGATGCTCCCCAGCGGTGGCCGAACGATGTGCAGGCACTCACTAGACTACGGTCAGCGAGAGACGGGCGAGGGCTACATGCGGGAACTCAGACAGATCATCCACGATCTACGGGCTGCCTTCCGGCTAGTGCCGTGGAGGATGCGCCCCAAGCTGGTCTTGATAGCGCTGGGTTCGGCTGCCATCGCCTTCCTCGACATGGCTGCAGTGGTGCTGCTTCTTCCGGTGATGCAGTTGGTTTCGGGGACGACCACCGCCGATAGCCCCGCCTTGCTTCTGCTCTCTGAGGTCTTCGGCGTCGTCGAGAGGCACTCCCTGCTGCTCGTGACGCTTGGCCTCGTCGCCACTCTGATGATCACCAAGAGCGTCTTCTCGCTCACCTTCCGCTGGTGGAGCGTAGGAATCACGAATCGCGCACAGACTGATGCGACCGCAGTGATGATGGATCTCTACATGACCTCCCCGTTCGAGTCTCATCGCAAACGTGACTCAGGTGACATCTACACCGCGCTCAACAGCTACATCCCGTCGGCCTTTGGAGGCGTCACGAACGGGATCATTCAGATCTTCGTAGACGGCCTGCTTGTCCTTGCGGTGCTAGTCGCTCTGATGATCCTTTCGCCCCTGGCCACTGTTCTCGCGATCACGTTCTTCGGAGCTGCGGCGCTAGCGATCCAAGCGTTTCTCAAAAATCGTCTCCTGGCCCTCGGGGAGGGCAGGAGGCTGGCCGGCCTTCGCAGTTGGCGCTACCTAACCCCGGCGATCCATGGCCTGAAACAGGCTCGCTTGTCAGGCGCGTCGCAGCCTCTTTCCGCGGGCTTCACTCAGTCCCGCCGAGAAGAGAACGATCTCTCGAGGCAAGCCTCGCTTCTGGGCGAGCTGCCCCGGCATCTCCTCGAAGTCGTGATGGTGTTGGGCATCGGCCTGATGGCCATCGTGCTCAGCGCCACGACAGGAGAATCTGAGGCGTTCACCATCTTGGGAGTGTTCGCGGTGGCTTCCGTCCGGATCATCCCGAGTCTGAACAGGGTGATAGCAACTGTTGGCAGTATCCGCGGCAGCCTGCCCAATCTCAGTGCCTTGGAGAAGGAGATCCGATCGCTGCTCGCGGAGACAAACAGGGATTCCTACACGGAAGAGCCACTCTCATACCTCGACGCCGACATCATCTTCAACGACCTGACGTTCACGTTCCAGGATGGCGAGTCGCCGGTCCTGGATCGCGTCTCGGGCAAGATACCCCAGGGCAGCACCATCGCTCTCGTCGGTTCGAGCGGAGCAGGCAAGACGACATTCGTCGACCTGCTGACCGCACTGCTGTTCCCCACAGCAGGCTCGATCGAAGTGGGCGGCATCTCGGTTCACGCTCATCCCATCTCCTGGCGACGGCACGTGGGAGTGGTCCCGCAGGACATCTTCATCTGGGACGAATCCGTGCGGAGCAACATCGCCTACGGTGTTCCACACGCAGAGATCGACGACGACGCCGTCAAGCGAGCGGTAACCATGGCACAGCTCGACGAGGTCGTGGCCGATCTCCCTGCTGGTCTGGATACAGTCATTGGGTACCAGGGAGCACGGTTGTCTGGAGGCCAACGTCAGCGTGTGGGAATTGCTCGCGCCCTATATCGGGACCCCCGAGTTCTCATTCTCGACGAAGCCACGTCTGCTCTCGACAACCAGACGGAAGCTAAGTTCACGGAAACGATCGAAGGCCTCCGCGGCAAGATGACGATCGTTGTGGTGGCCCATCGACTGTCTACAGTGAAGGGCGCAGACGAGATCCTCTTCTTTGACGGCGGTCACATCCGTGCCCGCGGAACGATGGCCGCACTGACGGCAAGCGACGCCAAGTTCGCGGAGCTGGTGCGACTCGGGAGGCTGTTTTGAGACCGCACCGGGGAATAAGCACTCTCCTCTCAGCTGCGCGGAGGATGAAGCATCGAGGCTTTCTCGCAGTTAAGACCGCTCGGCGACGGATCTCCAGCATAGAGACCATGCGCCTCGACGTCAGCGGCCGGTTGAGGCAAAGGTGCGGTTCCCCCTACTGCTACCAGCCAGGCCGGTACGCCCGAACGTTCCTGGAACTACCTCCCCCGAACCACTCGGAGGGTGCCGATATCCCCCGGGTGATTTACACCATCTGGCTGGGGGCACCCATGTCAGCCCGCAGGCGGGCCAGTCTCGACAGCCTCCGCAGGGCGAACCCCGACTTGGATGTTCGGCTTATCACGGAGGGGAACCTGGACCAGTACCTTCTGCCCGAACATCCTCTGCACCCGACGTTCCCCCACATGTCGGCCGTACACCAGTCGGACTACATTCGCGTCTATCTGATGCACTTCCACGGCGGCGGGTACTCCGATCTGAAGCCGGCAAGGCGGTCGTGGCAGCTCGCCTTCGACCGCATGGGCGACCCCCAGATACTAGTGACGGGTTATAGGGAGGTCTCGACCGAGTATGTAGGCGCAGCTCCACGCCAATTGGGGGTGGACCTCCGGCGACACTATCGGCAACTCGCTGGCCCCAGTGCGTTCATTATGAGACCCCACAGCATCTTCACCGCGTCGTTCTACAGAGAGTTCCTGCGTCGGCTCGACTACTGCGACCTGGCCTTTAGGTTGAGCCCGGTGACGGATCCCTACGACCTACCTGCCAGCTACCCACTGTGGTGGGGCGAGCTGATGGGCGATATCCTCCATGCACTTTCCCTGAGGTACCACGACCGCGTGTTCTTCGACGAAGACATCCGACCGATCCTTCAGGACTATCGATAACTGACTCATCACGTAGTCGGGTTCTGAATCCGCCGGTATCGAGCAGTGATCTGGCGATGTAGTTGGTGAGGTTGCGGAAGCCGAGTGCCGATCCGCGGAGATGTTCCAGGCGGCCGTTGAGGGCCTCGGTGGGGCCGTACGAGGTGCCGGGGCGATCGAAGTAGGCCAGCACGTCGTCGGCTCGCTTCTTCGGTGTTCGTCCGAGTGTGATCAGCTCGGTCAGCGTGGCGGGGACGCCGTGGCTGACGGAGGCGATCAGGCTGGCCGGCTAAGTGGGTACTGGAGTTACTGGATGAGAGGACACACCCCAACGCCCAAGCTGTTGGCAGGGCGAGCCGCCTCCGCAGCCTCTCAGGGGGGATCTGCCCCACACACAGAGTGGGATCCGGGTGCGCCCTGAGTAGGTAGGCTGTTTGAGTGGCAGGAGGGGGGCCCATGGTGTCGACACCACCAACGGTGAGCGTAGTCATACCCCACTACGGCGACCCTGCGCCCGCGCAGGCTCTTGTTCGGCAGCTCGTACCGCAGCACCCTCACCAGATCATCGTGAGCGACGACTCCTCACCCCATCCCTTCCCCGCCACCGACGGAGTGGTCGTCGTGCGACGTCCGTCCAACGCCGGCTTCGGCGCAGCAGTCAACTCCGGCGCCGCGGCGGCAACCGGCGAGCTGTTGCTGATCCTCAACAGCGATCTCGAGATCTCAGGCGACTTCGTCAGCGACCTGGTGACCGAAGCCGCGCCCTGGCAGCCAGCGGTGGTGGCCCCGCGCGTCGTCGACCATGCCGGCAATGCGACCCACAGCGCACGCCGCTGGCCGACGACGATCAACCAGACACTCGAGTGGCTGACGCCGCTCGCCCGCTGGCGCGACCGCTCCTGGCTCAGGCGGTTGCTGGGTCATGACCTCCGCCTCTTCACCACCGACGCACCCATCGAGGTCGACTGGCTGGTGGGGGCCGCGTTCATGGTGCCCACCGCCGAATTCCGAGCCGTGGGTGGGCTCGACGAGAGATTCTTCATGAACTCCGAGGAGATCGACCTTCAACGTCGCCTCGCGGAGCGCGGACTGATGAGGGTCTACCTGCCCGCGGTCAGTGTCACCCACGAGGGCGGGGGATCGTCAGACCCCGCGAAGCGTCGCCGCTGGCTCGTGACCGCTCAGGTCCGCTACGCGGAGAAGTGGGGAGGGGCCCGTCGCCTCCGAGCCGCACTCAGCGCGGCCACCGTCGTGAACTTGATGTGGAACTGTGTGCGCGCCGCGCGGGGAGTCGACGTCACACCGGTAAGCACCGCACGCGAGGAACTCGCACTGATCTGGGGCGCGTCGTGACCCGCCTTCCCAAGCTGCTGCTGCTGAGCCCGGTCTTCCACGGCTACTCCACGAGCATCGCCGCCGGGTTCCGGCAGCTCGGCTTCCAGATCGACACCCACTCCTATGACGCGAAACAGACGTTCGGCCAGAAGCTGTCCCACAAATTGCTGCACGAACTGCCCACCAGGGTGGGGTTGGGCGACGAGCGCCCGCATACAAGGCACAGCGCCGAGGCCGCGGAAGCCATCCGCGCGTCACGGCCGGACATCACCCTGGTCATCCGAGGCGATCAGTTCGCAGAAGCTGTGTTCGACGCCCTCGACGACGTGGGGTCGCGCAAGTTCCTTTGGCTCTGGGACGAGGTCCGCAGGACGGCGCACGATGCGGCGTCCCTGGATCGCTACGACCACCTCATCTCCTACTCGCCCAATGACGCGCAGGCGTTCAACGACGGCGGCCGGGCGTGCCTCCACCTGCCGAACGCATTCGACCCCGCTATGACCCCCACCCCGCGCCACTCGCCTGAGGTGATCTTCATCGGGGCGCGCTATCCCCGACGCGACGAACTCCTCACCGCGGTCGCCGACGCGGGGGTGCCACTCCGCTGCTTCGGGCGGGAGTGGTCGCGCCACCCCTTCGACCGCGCCCGCACCTGGCAGGTCACCCGCCCCGACGTGCCTGCGGCCCGCGACATCGACCGCGCCGACGGCTACGCACTCACCGCCGGCGCCCCCGCTGCGATCAACATCCACGGAGACCAGGACGGCTTCACCATGAAGACCTTCGAAGTGCCAGGGGTGGGGGGCGTGCAGCTGGTGGACCGCGACGACGTGGCGGCGTATTACGAGCCCGGCCGCGAAGTCGCGGTGTTCCACGACGCGGACGAACTCGTGGAGCTCTGCCGCCGGGCGATCAGCGACGACCGGTGGGGCGACGCCCTCCGCGAAGCAGGAAGAAAGCGCACGCTCGCCGAGCACACGTGGGCCCACCGTGCCGCGAAGGTGGCGCAGCTGTGGGCCTGAGGCACCTCGACCACGAATCCTGGCGCCGCTGGCAGGATTCGCGCAGGCGGGTTCAGCTGATCAGGGCCCGGCTCCGTCATCCCATGACACCGAGGACCACGCCCGACGAAACTCACCGGGTCTGGGTCCGCGGAACCCACCCCGCCCTGTTGGTGGCGTGCGACTCCAACTCGCCCACCAACCATCACGCACTGCTCGCGCCACTGGGTTCCGCGCAGGACCTACCCGCCCTCGTGGTCCATCCGGAGGGTGTGGACCTCAGACTCCCCGGAGTGGGCTGGCGCGAGGCGACGGATCCCCACCAGATGTTCAAGGAGGTCCGTGCCGTGGCGTCGATCGGCGACCACCTCGGGGTGGGTGCCTGGGCTCACGCGCTGGCCGGCCGACGCGGGTGGCGCCAGTTGGTGATCCAGCACGGGCTGCTGACCCCCTTTTCTCCCCCACCCCCACCGTCTGTCGAGGTGTTGGCATGGTCCGAGGCCGATGCGGCCTTCATCACGGAGGGCCGCCCGGACCTGACCGCTCAAGTGGTTGGCTCTCCGCTGCTGGCCGCGGCTGCGGCCAACCCGGCCCCACACGTGAGCCGATTCGCCAGACCCGTCTTCCTCGGTCAACTCCACGGGGCCGAACTTTCGCGCTGGTCCATGACCCGCTCCGTGACCGAGTTCTGGCGGCTGACCGACGCCACCTACCGGCCGCATCCCCGCGAGGAGGACAAGCTGTCGCGGGCACAGCACGCGCTCTGGCACAGGCTCGGCATGGACATCGACGCGTCGACCCCGGTCACCGAGCTGGACCGGCCCGTCGTCAGCGCCTTCTCGACCGGTGTCCTCGAGGCCGCCGCCCGCGGGATCCCCGCATGGGTCTTCCACATGTCGCCGCCCCCCTGGCTCGAAGAGTTCTGGGAGCGCTATGCCATGAGTCGGTGGGGTGGGGAGCCCACGCCACCCCCCGCTGTAGAGCCTGACCCTGCGAGCCGGATCGCACATCATCTTGCGGAGGCCCAGACATGAACCACATCGACGTGTCGATCATCACCTGCGTCCGCAACGCGCCAAGCCCCTGGGCCGCCAACTCCAGGCCGCCCGCATCCCAGCCGGTCAGCAATCCTGAGGCCGCTGTCTTGCGAGGGCGTCAGCTCGGGTCGCGGGTGTGCCACGATGGAGCTTCACGCACACTCGTCTTCGACTAGTCGTCGCAGAGGCTTGGGGGCACTTCCGGCATGATCATTGAGCGTAACGTGGCGGCACTCGCCATCCGCGACAACGAATCGATCCTCAGCGCACTGCGAAAGATCGACGCCAACCGCTCCCGCATCATCTTCGTCGTCGACGGGCACGGCCACCTCATCGGTTCGTTGTCCGACGGGGACGTGCGGCGTTGGCTGCTGGCCGAGAGCGACGCGTCGCTGGATACGCCGTGCAGCCGCGCGGCCAACTCCCGGTGTATTCGCGCCACCGTCGCCACGCCGCACGCGGACATCGCCGCGCTGATCTCCGGCGTTGTCACCCACGTTCCGCTTGTCGACGAGCAGGACCGGCTCGTCGCCGTCGCCAGCAACGACCGCCGAGCACTGATGGTGGGCCGCCACCGGATCTCCGACGACGAGCCCACGCTGGTCATCGCCGAGATCGGCAACAACCACCAGGGAGACGTGGGCTTCGCCAAGCACCTCGCGGACCTCGCGGTGGACGCCGGCGCCGACGTGGTGAAGTTCCAGCTCCGCGACATGGACGCCCTCTACCGCCAGAGCGGGGCTGCCACCGGCGGGGAGGACCTGGGGGCCCAGTACACGCTCAACCTGCTGGCCAAGTACTCGCTGACGGCCGAGCAGATGATCAAGGTGTTCGATCACTGCCGGGCACGGGACGTGGATGTGCTGTGCACACCGTGGGACGCGCCCAGCGTCCACGTGCTGGCGGAGTACGGCGTCCCAGCGCTCAAGGTGGCGTCTGCGGACATGACCAACCACACCCTGCTCGCCGACATGTTCGCCACCGGGCTCCCGCTCATCGTGTCCACTGGAATGAGTACGGAGGCCGAGATCGTCGAGGCCGCCGACCTCCTGCGCGGCTCCGGGTCCCCCTTCGCCATGCTGCACTGCCAGTCCACCTACCCGGCGCCGTTCAGGGACGTCAACCTGCGCTATCTCGCGCGGCTGGCGGAGATCAGCGGTGGCCCCGTCGGCTACTCCGGCCACGAGCGGGGCTTCCACGTGCCGCTCGCCGCCGTCGCCATGGGCGCCCGCATCATCGAGAAGCACTTCACGACCGACCAGAGCCTTGAGGGCAGCGACCACAAGGTGTCGCTGCTCCCCGGAGAGTTCCGTCAGATGGTCTCGCGGATCCGGGAACTGGAGGAGGCGCTCGGCACCGGCGACGCGCGCGTGGTCTCCACCGGCGAATCGATGAACCGGGTCAATCTCGCGAAGTCGCTGGTGGCCACCCGACGGATCGGGGTGGGCGAGCGTATCAGCCGCGACGACGTCACCGTCAAGTCCCCCGGACGCGGCCTGCAGCCCAACCGGCTCGACGCCCTGCTGGGCCGCACGTCGCGACGGGTGGTGGAGGAGGGGGACTTCTTCTACCCCGGAGACCTCACGGACGCCGTGTCACAGGGGCGGCCCTACTCCTTCCGGCGGCCCTGGGGCCTTCCGGTCCGGTACCACGATCACGCGAAGCTGATCGAGGGCACCAACCCGGACTTCCTCGAGTTCCACTTCTCCTACAAGGACGTGGAACTCGACATCGACGACATCTTCACCCACCGCCTGCCGATGGCGTTCACCTGCCACACGCCGGATCTGTATGCCGGCGACTTCATCATCAACCTGGCGAGCCGCGACGAGGCGGTGTGGGAGCGGTCCGTCCACGAGACTCAGAAGGTCATCGACATCACGCGGGACCTCACCCGCTACTTCACCTGCGACGAGGCCCCTGTGGTCATCGCGACGATGGGCGGCTTCACCGCCGACGGTTTCGTCGACGCGTCCGAGCGGCCCGCGCTGTACGCCCGCATCGCCCAGGCCATCGAGCGGCTCGACACCACCGACGTCCGGCTGACCGCCCAGACGCTCCCGCCGTTCCCCTGGCTGATGGGCGGCCAGCAGTACCACAACCTGTTCATGGGGCTGCAGGACACGGTGGACTTCTGCCACCAGTACGGGCAACGCCTGACGTTGGACATCTCCCACTCGAAGCTGGCAGCCAACTTCCACAAGATGCCCTTCAGCACCTACGTGGAGGCGTTGGCCCCGCTCACCGAGCACCTCCACATCGTCGACGCCGAAGGCGTCGACGGAGAGGGGCCGCAGATCGGCGAGGGCGAGGTCGACTGGCCCGTACTGGCGGAGCAGTTGGACCGGCTCGCGCCGGGCGTCGGGTTCATCCCGGAGATCTGGATGGGTCACACCAACAACGGTGAGGGGTTCTGGACTGCCCTCGACCGGCTGGAGCAGTGGTTCTGACGTGACGGACGTGGCGTTGTGGGTGGTGCCGGTGAGCAACCTCGCCGGCGTCGCCCGTCACGTCCTCGACGTCGCCCGCGTGGGCCTGCCGGGCTACGCGCTCCAGGTGGCCGCGCCCTCCGGGCCACTCCTCGAGGAGCTTCGCGAGCTGGGCGTCCCGACACATGAGGTTCCGCTGGACGGATCCCCCCGTCGTGCCGTGCCGACGCTCCGGACCCTCGTGCGTCAGGTCCGGCCGCGCGTCGTGCATTCCCACCTGGCTCGGGCCGACTTCCTGGCCGTGGCTGCCACCGTCGGGCTGCCTGTCAGCCTGGTGTCCACCGAACACGGCATCGCCGCGGACTCGCGCCTGTATCACGGCGGCCGAGCCAAGGCCGGCGTCCGACGCGCTCTGCACCGCCTCCGCACCCGCCGCTTCGCGGCTCTCATCGCGGTGAGCCGCTCCACGCGGCGGGAAATGGTCCGCGCCTGGCGCCCAACGCAACCGGTCCACGTGATCCACAACGGCGTGGATCCCACCGGATCGCCTAGCCGCCTTCCGGGACACCGGTTCCTCACGCTCTCCCGGTTGGCCCCGGAGAAGGGGCTGGCAGCAGCGCTGGAAGCGTTCTCGGCCATGGCCCGCAGCGCCCCGGAGGCCACCCTCACCATCGCCGGAATTGGGCCGGAGCGCGCGGCCCTGATCGCCCGGGCAACAGCGCTGGGGCTCGGCGACCGCGTCACCTTCCCGGGCCACGTGGACCCGGCGGCCGCCCTGGCCTCCCACGACGTTCTCGTCCAGCTGTCGCTGTGGGAGAACGCGTCCTACTCGATCCTGGACGCCGTCACGCACGGATTGGGCGTGGTGGCCACCCCAGTGGGCGGAAACCCGGAGATCCTGCCGGCCCACTGCATGGTCGACTCCAGCGACTCCAGGAGGGTGGCCGAGGTCATGACCGAGCAGGCCGCCGACCCGGCTCGCCGGCCCGCGCTCCCTGACGGATGGCCGACCGTGGAGTCGATGGCTGGACAGATCGCCGGGATCTACGATCGGCTCGAGCGATGACCGCCGTGACCTTCGCTGCCAACCGGGGCGAGATGGGCGGCGGCGAGGTCATGCTCCTGGCCATGGCCGAGGCCACCCGCGCGTCGGGGCGTGGCGCAAGGGTGGTGGGCCCACCCGGTGTCCTTCTCGACACCGCGGCCGCCCGCGGCTTCGCCACCGTGGAGATCCACGGGCGCACCCCCGTCAGCTACCTCCGCGGGCTCCGAAGGTGGGCGGTGACGGCCGCACCCGAGTTCCTGTGGTGCAACGGCCTCCGGCCCGCCTTGGCCACCTCGTCGCTCCCGCGACGGGTGGTGCATCTGCACTCGTTGCCGTCGGGTCGTTTGCGGCCTCTCCTCCCCCTGGCGACCGCCGGGGCCGACGACGTACTGGTCCCCTCCGAATGGTTGCGGCGGCAGCTGGGCGTCACCACGAGCACGCTGCACAACTGGACCAGCGACCTTCCCTTCTCCCCCCACCTGCCGCCTCGGGACGGCTCGCCACTCCGGCTGGGCTTCCTCGGCCGCCTCACCTCCGCCAAGGGCGCCGTCGTGCTCGCGGACGCTCTCCGGATCCTGCAGGGCCGCTCGCCTGGCCGATTTCCCCTAGTGGTGGGCGGGAAAGCCCTGTACGCCGGCAAGTCCGACGCGACCCGCGTCGACGCCGCCCTGGGCACCCTCTCACCTGCCCCGGTCCGGCTCGGCTGGGTGGAACCGGGGGACTTCTTCGGGCAGGTGGACCTTGCAGTCTTCCCGTCCGTGGCGCCAGAGTCCTTCGGACTGGTGGCGGTGGAGGCGATGGCCGCCGGCTGCCCGTTCGTCACCACCGACGCCGGAGCGCTCCCCTCGGTGACCGGCCACGATCCGGCTTTCGTCGCAGAAGCCGGCAACGCCGAGCATCTGGCCACAACCATCCTTGACGCCGTCGCCCGCTACACGCCCGCACACCTTGAACAGTCCCGGCGGAGGTGGGCGGAGCTCTACTCTCCGAGTGCGGGGGTCGCGCGATTCACGCGCTACCTGTCCGAGTGGGAGGAACGGTCGGCATGACACTCGCCTCGGTGATCATCCCCAGCCGCGGCGGCGCCCAGCGACTCCCCGCCCTGCTCTCGGCGCTGGCGGCGCAGGACGATCCTGCCTGGGAGGCCATCGTCGTCATCGACGGCGACATTGACGGCTCCGCCTCCGTGGTCGCCCGCTACGAGAGGCAACTCCCGGTCCACTGCATCGTCTTCCCCGAGAATCGCGGCCGTGTGGCCGCCCTCAACGCCGGGTTCCAGGCCGCCGCCGGCGACGTGCTGATCCGCTGCGACGACGACCTCGTGCCAGACCCAGGCTTCATCCGCACACACAAGGCAGAGCATCTGCGGGGCCCCCACGGGGCCATCGGACTGTACCTCAACCGGTTGCCGGACACCCCCTACGCCCTCGCCTACGGCCGGGACGCCGATGCGCGATTCCGGCGAGATGCGTATGCGGCGGCATCTGATCGCGTCTGGCGCTACTGGGCCGGCAACTGCTCCGTCACCCGAGAGGTATGGGAGAAGGTCGGGCCCTACGACCCCGACTACCGCGCCTACGGCTGGGAGGACGTGGACTGGGGCTACCGCCTGCACCGGCTGGGAGTGCCGGTCCGCCTCGTGCCCGCACTCGAGACCCCCCACTTCGTGGCAGCGGTCACCACCCGCAGCCGGGTGTTGCGCGCCTTCCACTCGGGAGCTGCCCGCCGCCTCTTCGAGGCCAAGCACGGCACGGACCTGCTGGCCAGCGCCGTGCCCCCACAGCGGGGAGTGTGGAACCGGCTTGTTCACCTGACCGCCCGTTTCGGCTCGCGCAAGGGACTCGATCTTGCCTCGCGATGTGTGGACCACTCCGCTGCCATTCTGCCGCGCGCCGTCTCGGGCAAGGTGATCGCTCTCCTGGTCGAGGGGGCAGCGGTGGCCGGCTACCAGAGGCCGGGCCAGATCACGACGGAGTTCTGACGTGCCCACTCGCCCCCGGGTTGCCATCGCGCACGACTACCTCACCCAACGCGGCGGCGCGGAGCGGGTGGTGCTGGCCATGCTGCGGGCCTTTCCCGACGCGGCCATCCACACCACCGTCTACGACCCGGACGGCACCTTCCCCGAGTTCCGTCAGGCCCGCATCCTCACCACCCCACTGAACAGGCTCGGCCTGCTGCGGCGGGACCATCGGATGGGCCTGCCCCTTTACCAGCCCTGGATCTCGCGCGCTCCGGTGATCGACGCGGACGTGCTCCTGGTTTCCACCACCGGCTTCGCCCACGGGTTCCGCACCACCGGCCGGAAGCTGGTCTACTGCCACTCGCCGGCACGGTTCCTCTACCTCGTCGAGGACTACCTGGGAGCACCGGCGGGTCGGTCCCCGGTGGGGTGGGCCCTCTCCGCGCTGCGTCCCGCGCTGGTGCGGTGGGACCAACGCGCCGCCAGGTCCGCGGACCGCTACCTCGCCAACTCCAGCGTGGTCCGTGAACGGATCAGGGACGTGTACGGACTCGATGCCACCGTCGTGCCCGCTCCCCCGGCGGTCCACGACTCGGTTCACCCCCAGCCCATGGCCGAATTGGAGGACTGGCCCTCGTTCCACCTGGTGGTCTCGCGGCTGCTCCCCTACAAGAACGTGGACAAGGTCATCGAGGCGTTCCGTGGTTTGCCCGACGAGAGGTTGGTCATCGTCGGCAGAGGCCCCCTGCGTGACCAACTGCGTCGCGACCTCCCATCCAACGCAAGGATGCTCGAAGGACTCACTGATGGGCAGCTCGCGTGGGCCTACGCGGCCGCCACCGCGCTCATCGCGCCCAGCTTCGAGGACTACGGCCTCACTCCGCTCGAGGCAGGCATGCTCGGCACGCCGACCCTGGCGCTGCGGGCGGGCGGCTACCTGGACACCGTCGCTGAGGGCATCAGCGGCTCCTTCTTCCCCGCGGCCACAGTGGGCGCCATTACCGAAGCGGTGGTGGCCAACCGTGGGGTTGCCTGGGACGACGCGGCCATCCGAAGGCACGTGGGGGCGTTCGACGAGGCCCGCTTCGCAGCTGCCCTCCGGCGGCACGTGGCGGAACTTGTGCCAGAATCGTCGGGCAGCATCAGGGAGGGGGGCCGCAGTGAGTGCGCATGACGTCGCTCTTCTGCCACCCCGCGGCGCCGAGTCCGGCACCGGTAGATGGCTCGACGAGTGGGGCGACATCGTCATCCCCGTCTTTCTTCTAGGCATGCTCCTCCCCGTCAGGGGAATCGAGTTCCTCGTTCCCACCATGACTCTGCCGATCAATACCCTCGCCTGTGTGGCCCTGGTACTGATCGGCGTCTGGGCGTCATCCAGGTGGAGAACGGGCAACATGCTGGTCCTACTGTCCGGTTTCTCCCTCGTGTTCTGGCTCGTGGCCAGAACCATCGTCACGCACGGGCTCGGCGAACTCCGCCGGACTGTCAACATACTCACGCTCTTCGCCATCACGGCCGTCATCGCGTCGGGCCGGCTGCACATCCGCTCACTCGCGCGCGGCATCGTGGTGGGGGCGGTCGTCGCCCTCGCCGTCAGTGCCGCCATGATTCCCCTCAGCAACTACGCCGGGCGGCTCACCGGCGTGCTGGGTGATCCCAACGGGGCGGGCTACGTTCTGCTCGCACTCGGATTCGCCGCCGCGCAGTCGCTCTCCACCCGCCGGATGCGCCTCATGTTCTGGGCACTCCTCGGTCTGGGAGCTGTTCTGACAGTGTCGCGCACGACGATCTTCGCCTTCGGCGCGGTCTCCCTCTGGGTGTTGCTGGCCCCCAGGGTGAGTCGCCTCATGAGCCTGGCGGCCATGGCTGGAACAGCAGCGCTGTACGCGTGGGTCACGAACCTGGCCGAGGCCGCGGGCTGGTTCGCCGAGCGCGACGGATCGGATGATCTGCGGGAGGCCTTGGCGATCCAGGAGCAACAGATGTCCGCCGGCGCAGGGTGGCTGGGCGAGGGTCTCGGCACCGCGATCGTCGACATCCGCGGCACCACGCTGTTCTTCCACAACAGCTACCGGGCGCTGCAGACCGAGGGTGGGGCCGTCGCGATGGTTCTCCTGCTCGCGCTATTGGTGGGTGTGTTCTGGATGTTCCATCAACTGCCGGCGGGGGAACGTCCTGTGTGGAGCGAGGCAGCGCTGCTGAGCACGCTCATCGCCTCCTTCAACATCGGCTTCTCCCTGACCAGCCCACCGATCGCGATCGCCCTGGGTCTGTACCTCGCCTACCACGGCGCGGCGCGAAAGCGGTTGGCCTCAGAAGCCGGCACAGACGATCAGTGACCGGCGCTTCGCTTCGCCGAGCGTTGCACGACCCGGGCTGGTACCGGCTCCGGCTCCGGCTCGGCACGGGGTGCTTCGCGGCGCACGGAGATCGGGGCGCCGTCCTCGTCATCCACAGTCGCCGCACCCGTCCCGTAGTAGGCCTGGTACGCGCCGCCATGCCCGGCGCCGTACACCACATTGCCCATCGACCTGCGGCCGGCGCGGTGTAACACGGTGCCCAGAACGGACCCGCCCACCTGCTTGAGGAGCTTCGTGGCCATCCTCAGCTGCTCCTTGTGCGTCTTGCCCACGCGGGCCACCAGCACCGCACCGTCGGTGGCAGCCGTGAGGAGGCCCGCGTCGGTGACCGCCAGGATGGGCGGCGCATCGGTGATCACGAAGTAGTGTTTCGCCAGACCAGCCAGAAGGGTCTTCATCCGCCGCGACCCCACCATCTCGCTGGGGTTCGCGGGCACCTTCCCCGAGGTCAGCACCATCAGGTTGGGTTCGTTGGTCTGTTGCAGCGCGTCCTCCACCGACACGTCGCCCACCAGCACCTGCGAGAGCCCGACGGCGTTGTCTGCGCCGAAGATCTGGTGCTGCACGGGTTTGCGGAGGTCGGCGTCGATGAGGACGACCGGCTGCCCTGATCTGGCGATGAGTACGGCGAGCGTGGAGGAGATGGTGGACTTCCCCTCGCCCGGATTGGCCGAGGTGACGACGATGGACCGGGGCGGGGAGTCGATGTTGACGTAGCGGAGGTTGGTCCGGAGTTGCCGCAGCGCCTCACCTGCCGCTCCGAGCTTGGACAAGCTGATCCTGGCCCCGGTGCGGGCCTCCGCGAGTTCCTTGGTATCCGGAATGACACCGAGGACCCCATGTCCAGTCTCAGCCTCCACGTCCGCCATGGTGCGGACCCGGACGTCGAGCTTCGAGCGCACAAAGGCCAGGGCCAAGCCCAGACCCAGGCCGAGGCCGGTGCCGATCAGCAACAGGCGCACCCAGTCCGGCGAAATCGGCGTGGAACTGGCCGTGGCGGGGCTGTAGGTCGCGATCCGGACCGCCACGTCGTCGGGCAACGCCGCCGTGCCATCCTCCGTCGGAGTCCGCATCTCAAGCGCCAGCGCCTCATCGGCCAGGGCTTGCAGACCCGCGTCGGCCAGCATGCGCGCCTCCTCGCCGGAGCCCCCCGTCGCATACACCGTGATCAGGGGGGTTCCCGTGACGATCGACGCGCTGATGGTGCCACCGGCAGCTCCGGGCTCGGCCTGTAGCTCCGGCGACTGGATGGCCCGATCCCGCACGGCTCCAGTGCCGGCCAGGGCTGCGTACACGGCGGCCCGCTGCTGCGAGAGCGCACTGCCGCTCATCGCGCCGCCCACGCTGGTGTTGTCGCCTGCGACGACGATGCCCGTGGCGCTCGACTGGTACACCACCGGCTGCACGTAGGCGTACGCCGCCGATGCGCCGAGGCCCAGGAGCGTCATGAGGACGATCAGGAGCGCGGAGTGGCGAAGAAATCGGACGAACTCGAGCAGCGTCACGTGTGGGACCCCCGGGACCATGGCGCGGGTGTCGATTCCCGCGGTTTTCCTGAGTATAGGCAACCGCGCTTATCCCCCCGCATTGTCCGCCAAGTCGGCACATGGCACGGCCCATCGCTACAGTGAGGTCAAGGGGGATGGTGGGGACCACTATGCGCAATTCGTATCGCTGGGCGCTCGTCGCCTTGGATACTGCCCTCATCGTCGTCGCCACGTATACGGCTGTGGCGCTGCGGCGATGGTCTCCCTTCCTGCAGAGCATCAACGACGCGGACCGCCTGGTGCTGCCCGTCGCGCCTCTCATCATCGTCGTGTGGCTCGGCTCGCTGGCGGCCGGGGGTGCCTACCGTGAGCGCCACTGGGGGGTCGGCGTGGCGGAATACCGGCAGGTATTCAACTCGTCGCTGTTCTTCCTGCTCACGCTGGGCTTCTCCGCGTTCATCTTCGACTATCCCCTCTCCCGAGGTTTCGTCGCCATCCTGGTGGCCATCGGCATCCCCGCACTGGCGATCGGCCGGCTCACCGCCCGACGGCTCCTCCAATACCTTCGCCGGAGCGGTCGCTTCTGCGTTCCCACCCTCGTCGTCGGCGATCAGGGGGCCGTCGACGACGTGGTCGCCGTCCTGCGTCGCGAGACGTGGCTGGGGTACACACCCGTGGGCATCGTCGCGCCGCCGGAGGATGAGGCGATCGACGTCGCCGCAGCGCCGTCACAGGGCCTGTCGGAGGTGGGGACCCTGGACGATCTGTTGGAGGTGATCGACCGCACGGAGGCACGGGCCGTCATCTTCACCACCGGATCCGTGCGCCGAGGTCGTGAATTCAACGAGATGGCGCGCAAGCTCGAGGGTCACCGTGCGCAGATGGTGGTGGTTCCCGCCATGACCGACATCTCCAGTCAACGGATCCACGTGACACCCGTGGCAGGCCTCCCTCTCATGCACGTCGGGAAGCCGCAGGCCGAACGTTCGCTCCGATTCACCAAACGAGCCTTCGACGTGATCGGCGCGCTCCTGCTCCTGGTCATACTCTCACCGCTGATGCTCGCAACCGCCCTCCTCATCAAAGTCGGCGACGGCGGCTCGGTCCTGTTCCAGCAGCACAGGATCGGCGTGGGCGGGAAGCCCTTCAAACTATTCAAGTTCCGCTCGATGGTCCCGGACGCCGAGCAGATCCGCGCGGACACGCTCGAGGACAGCAACGAGTCCGACGGCGCACTGTTCAAAATCCGCGAGGACCCACGCATCACCCCGATTGGACGGTTCATCCGTCGTTTCTCCATCGACGAGCTCCCGCAACTGCTCAACGTGCTGCGCGGGGAGATGAGCCTGGTGGGACCCCGTCCGGCGCTCGAGCGCGAGGTTGAGCAGTACCGGCAGTACGTGCGCCGCCGCCTCGATGTGCGCCCTGGCATGACCGGCCTCTGGCAGGTATCTGGGCGCTCGGACCTGGGGTGGGACGACACGGTTCGCCTTGACCTCTACTACGTCGACAACTGGTCCATGCTTCAGGATCTGGTCATCCTCCTGCGCACCTTCCGGGCCGTCGTGCGCTCACAGGGCGCGTACTGAGCCCTGGACCGAGGTCAGCCCTGCAGCAGGTTCCGCAGGTAGGTTCCATAGCCGGACTTGTCGTAGCGGGCGGCGCGCTCGGCCAGTTCGTCGTCGGTGAGGAAGCCGCGACGCCAGGCTGCTTCTTCGGGGCATCCGACCTGCAGGCCTTGGCGGGCCTGGATGGTGCGGACGAAGTTGCTGGCGTCGTTGAGGGAGTCGAAGGTGCCGGTGTCGAGCCAGGCGGTGCCGCGTGGGAGGAGGTCGACGTGGAGTCGTCCCTGGTCCAGGTAGACGCGGTTGACGTCGGTGATCTCGTACTCGCCGCGGGCGGAGGGCTTGAGGTCGCGGGCGATGTCGACCACATTCTCGTCGTAGAAGTACAGCCCCGGCACGGCCCAGTGGGATTTCGGATGGGTGGGCTTCTCCTCGATGGAGATCGCCAGCCCGGTGGGGTCGACTTCGACGACGCCGTAGGCGGTGGGGTCGGCCACCTGGTAGCCGAACACCAGGGCGCCGTCGATGGATGCGGTGCGCTCCTGTAGCCGCGACCCGAGCCCGGGGCCGGAGAAGATGTTGTCGCCCAGGATCAGGCACGAGGGGCCGCCGGAGACGAAGTCCGCGCCGATGGTGAACGCCTGCGCCAGTCCGTTGGGTTCGGGCTGCACGGCGAACGTGAAGGTCACGCCGAACTGGCTGCCGTCGCCGAGGAGGTGCTCGAACGCGGTGGCCTCGTGGGGGGTGGTGATGATCATCACCTCACGGACGCCGGCGAAGATGAGGGTGGCGAGCGGGTAGTAGATCATGGGCTTGTCGTAGACCGGCATCAGTTGCTTGCTGGTGCCGAGCGTGATCGGATGAAGCCTGGAGCCGGTGCCACCGGCGAGAATGATCCCCCGCATGTCCCCACCTTGGCACATCCGGCCTCGGCGCCGCGCGCGTTCGGCGCGGGGGCCGGGCAGCCGGTGTCGCGGCTGTCGCGCCCGGTAGGCTCCCGGTGTGGAGACGATTCTGGTCACTGGGGGAGCCGGGTTCATCGGCAGCAACTTCGCGCATTGGCTGGTGGAGCACACCGACGCGGCGGTGACGGTGTTGGATGCGCTCACCTATGCCGGCACCACCGCCAACCTCGAGGGCCTGGATCCTCAGCGGGTGAGGTTCGTCGAGGGCTCCGTCACTGATCCCGCTCTGGTGAACCGGCTGGTGGAGGCCCATGACACGGTGGTCCATTTCGCGGCCGAGTCCCACAACGACAACTCCCTCGAAGGGCCTGGGGTGTTCGTCGAGACCAACATCCTGGGCACCTTCCACGTGCTTCAGGCGGTGCGGCGGTTCGACAAGCGTCTGCATCACATCTCCACCGATGAGGTGTACGGCGACCTGGAGCTGGACGACCCGGCCCGGTTCACCCCGTCGACGGCCTACAACCCGTCGAGCCCGTATTCGGCCTCCAAGGCGGCCTCCGATCACCTGGTGCGCGCCTGGGTGCGTTCGTTCGGGGTGCGGGCCACGATCAGCAACTGCTCGAACAACTACGGTCCGCGTCAGCACATTGAGAAGTTCATCCCCCGCCAGATCACCAACGTGCTCGACGGTATCCGCCCCAAGCTCTACGGCGCCGGGGCCAACGTGCGCGACTGGATCCACGTCGACGACCACAATTCCGCGGTCTGGCGGATCCTCACCCATGGCCGGATCGGGGAGACCTACCTCATCGGCGCCGACGGCGAGATGAACAACAAGGACGTCATCGAGCTGATCCTGACACTCATGGGCCAGCCGGCAGACGCCTACGACCACGTCACCGACCGCGCCGGCCACGACCTGCGCTACGCCATCGACGCCAGCAAGCTGCGCGACGAACTCGGCTGGGCGCCGCAGTACACCGACTTCCGTCAGGGACTTCAGGCCACGATCGAGTGGTACCGCGGCAACGAGGGGTGGTGGCGTCCGCTGAAGGCCGCCGTCGAGGCCAAGTACGCCGCGAAGGGCCAGTGATGGGCGGGCTCAGGGTGGAGACCACCGCGATCCCCGGCCTGCTGATCCTCACGCTGCCCCTCCACGGGGATTCCCGCGGATGGTTCAAGGAGAACTGGCAGCGCGCGAAGATGACGGCTCTCGGGCTGCCCGATTTCGGCCCGGTGCAGCAGAACATGAGCTTCAACGCCGAGGCGGGCGTCACCCGCGGTATCCACGCCGAACCCTGGGACAAGCTGGTCTCGGTGGCCACGGGGCGGGTGTTCGGGGCCTGGGTGGATCTGCGCGACGGCGACACGTTCGGCGCCGTGGTCACCCACGAGATCGGCCCGGACACGGCCGTGTTCACCCCCAGCGGGGTCGGCAACGCGTACCAGGCCCTCGAGGGCGGGACCTGCTACTCCTACCTGGTCAACGAGCACTGGTCAGCCGACGCCAAGTCCCAGTACACCTTCGCCAACCTTGACCACCCGGGCATCGTCTGGCCCCTGCCCCTGGACTCGGCCATCGTGTCCGACGCGGACCGCACCCACCCCGCGCTCGCCGACGTCGCACCGATGCCCCGTCCCCGCCCCGTGGTCACCGGAGCGGGCGGCCAGCTCGGCCGGGCGCTGCGCCGGATCCTCCCCGACGGAGTGTTCCTGGGCCGCGAGGACCTGGACATCACCGACCCCGACGCCGTCGCCGCCTACCCGTGGGGACGGGCCTCCGCGATCATCAACGCCGCCGCCTGGACCGCCGTCGACGCCGCCGAGACCGACGCCCGCGCCGCCTGCTGGGCCGCCAACGTCACCGGCACCGCCAACCTCGTCGACGCAGCCCGCCGGCACCGCCTCCCCTTCGTCCACGTCTCCACCGACTACGTCTTCGACGGCACCCGCCAGATCCACCCCGAGGACGAGCCGTTCTCCCCCCTCAATGTCTACGGCGCCACCAAAGCCGCCGCCGACGCCCTCGTCGCCACCCTCCCCCGGCACCACATCCTGCGCACCAGCTGGGCCATCGGCGAGGGACCCAACTTCATCCGCACCATGGCCCGCCTCGCCGACGCCGGCGCCTCCCCCAGCGTGGTCGACGACCAGTACGGACGCCTCACCCTCGCCGACGACCTCGCCCGCGCCGCCCTCCACCTCCTCCACAGCGCCCCCTCCGGCACCTACAACGTCACTTCCGACGGCCCCACCATGTCCTGGTACGACATAGCCACCGCCGTGTTCGACGCCCGCGGCGCCAGCGGCCGCGTCACCCGCACAGACACCGCCACCTTCACCGCCGGCAAGCCCACCGCCCCCCGCCCCCGCCACAGCACCCTCGACCTGACCGCACTCAAGGCCACCGGCTACCAGCCCATCGACGGCATCGCCGCCCTCCACCGCTATCTGGAGACGCTGCCGTGAGCCGCGACCCCTCCCTCCCGGTACGCCTCAAACTCATCCACGGCGTCCTCCAGCGCCACGCGGACCGGGCCGGCGCCGACGTCCTGCACATCAAGGGTCCCGCCGTCGCAGACGAGCTGCTCGACGCCCGCCCCGTCACGGACCCGGTCAGCGGGGAGCATCGCGTCGAAGTCACGGGGCGCCACAGCAGCGATGCGGACCTCCTGGTTCGCCCTGGGCACGTCGCGAGGTTCCTCGACGAGGTGACCCGGCACGGCTGGATCCGCAAGACGACGTTCGCCTCGAGCTCGGCCTTCGGCCACGCGATGAATATCTACCACCCCACGCTCGGCAACGCGGACGTCCATCGTCGGTTCCCCGGCCTGGCGGACGCGGCGTTCGACGAGCTGTGGCGGGGTCGGTCGAGCATCGAGCTGGGGCACGTCCCCTGCGCCGTCCCGTCGGTCCAGGCCCAACGCCTCCTCCTTCTCCTTCACGCCGCCCGCAGCGGCCCCAGCCACCCGGACACCGAGCGGGCCTGGGTGCGGGCTACCGAGGACCAGCGCGCCGGCGTGCTCTCCCTGGCCCGGCAGCTGGGCGCCGAACTCGGGGTGGCGGCCGCGGTCGGCGGCCTGGACGCCTTCCGCGACCACCCGGACTACCTGCTCTGGAAGCACTTCCACGAGGGCAATCCCAGCCGGCTCGACGAATGGCGCGCGCGGTGGCGCGCGGCCACCACCCTGCGCGCCAAGGCGGACGTGGTGCACGGCCTCCTGTTCTTCGACACCACCCTCCTCGAAGCCGAACTGGGCCACCCGCCCACGAGGCGTGAGATCCGTCAGCGGCTTCTGCAACGATGGATACGACTGATCGACGAAGTGTCCAGCCGCGTACGGAAGGGGGCCCGCCGGTGAGATTCACGCGTCACCCGGAGGCGGTCTGGGAGGACGACGGCGCCACCGTGTTCGCCACCGCCCCCACCATCGGGGAGGTCGTGATCCTCGACGGCGCCTCCGCCCTCATCTGGCACGCCCTCGACGGCGCCACCACGCCCCAGATCGCCGCCGAGGTGAGCCACATCACAGGAGCCCCGCAGGCCGAGATCCTCCCCCACCTGACCCCCTTCCTCGCAGATCTGGTGACCAGGCGGCTGGTGGTCGCCCATGCCTGAAGCGCCGCTCATCGTTTTCGTCTGCACGGCCAACATCAGCCGCTCCCCCTGGGCCGAAGCCCGAGCCGCCCAGCTTCTCGACGGCTACCGCCTGAGCAGCGCCGGCACCATGGCCGCCCGTGGCCGCCCGGTGGATCCCGTCATGGCGGAGACCCTGCCGGAGGGCGCTGTTGTCCACTCCGGGTCGAAGCCGCTGAGCAGGAGCATCGTCGCGGACGCCGGCCTGCTGCTCACCATGGAGGGCGCCCACCGCCACTACATCCTGGAGGAGTACCCGGCCGCCATCCGGAAGAGCTTCACGCTGGGCCAGTTCGTCGCCTCAGCGCGACGGGCGCCGTCGCGGCTGACGTTCGAGGACCTCGTCGGTTGGGTCTACGCCAACAGGGTGCCCAGCACCCCCGGCACGGACGTCGCTGACCCCTACGGTCAGGGTCGCGAGCGTGCCCGCGCCGCGGCGGGCCAGCTGGAGGCGCTCATCTCGGAGTTGGCCACGCTACTTCCGAAGGGCCCGCCGTGGTGACGGTGACGGGCCTCGGCGTCCGTGTGAACGTGGACCTCACCCGGACGTCGCTGGACCCGGACGAATTCGCCGCCCTCTGGGTTCGCTGCCTGGCGCCAGGAGGCGAGGCCGGGCCCACCGTCGAGATCTCGTCGGGCGCCACGCAGGAGTCGGCCACGCAGCAGATCACCCAGGCGCTGATCGCCGCCCGCGCCGGGGAGCTGCTCATGCTGCACGCCGGCGGGGTGGCCCACCCGGAGACGGGGCGGGCCCTGGTCTTCGTGGCGCCCGGCGGCACCGGCAAGTCCACCCTCACCCGCGCCCTCGGCGCCCGCTACGGCTACCTGTCGGACGAGACCATCGGGATCGACCCGGACACCCTCGAGATCCACCCCTACCCCAAGCCCATCACGCTTGCCACGGAGCACGGGCAGCCGAAGCGCGAGAACTCCCCCGGGGCCCTGGGGCTGGTGCCCGCGCCGGCCTCGCCCGTCCTGGCGGACCTCGTCGTGCTACGCCGCACGCCCGGCCGCGACAGGGCGGCCTTCACCCCGTTGGGTGTGCTCGACACACTCGCCATGATCGCCGGGGAGACCTCCTCGCTGTCCAGGCTGCCCCGTCCCCTGCACCTCATGGCAGACGTCCACCGGCGCGCGGGCGGAACGCTGATCGAGTACGGCGAGTCCGCTCAGATCATGGACTGGTGCATGGCCCGGCTGGACGGGTCGCCATGATCCGCCGGACGCCCGTCACGGACTTCCTTGCCGTCGACGGCGAGTCCCTCGCGCTCGTGGACAACAAGGTCCTGCGCCTCGGCCCCGTCGCCACCCTCATCCTCGAGGTGCTGGAGGACGGCCCCACCACGCTCCCCCGCCTCGCCCGTGACCTCGAGGCCGCGTTCGGCGCCCCGCCCGACGGTGGCCTGGAGGCGGCCGTCGCGTCCCAGGTGGCGGCGTTGACGGACAACGGGCTCCTCACCGTCGATGAGGAGCCCGTTGGTCAGGACGGCGGCGTCACGCCGTGACCCACCCCGGCTTCTCCGGCAGGAGCGCCTCGAAGTCGGCCACCAGGGAGTCCATGTAGGCGCCGCGGTAGGTGCCGTCGAGGAACTTCGGCAGCGCCTCCTCGCGGAACCTGAGCCAGGACTCGGCCTCGCCGCCGGGCATGATCGGGTAGAACAGCACGCCTTCGGAGAAGGCGCTGTCACGGTCACCTGGCGCGTCGCCGATGAGCATGATGTGGTCATCGGCGTACTTACCCTTGGCCGCCCAGTGGACGTGCTGGGCCTTCGAGCCCATTTCCTGCCCTGCGACCACCTTCATGTACTTCGCCAGGTCGTGCTCGTGCCACTCGCGCTCAAGCGCCTCCATCGGGGTGGCCGAGACCGTCATGCAGTCCACGTCGGCCTGCATCGCCTCGATCGCCTCGCGGGCGCCCGGGAAGGGCGCGCAGCCGTGCACCATCCAGGCGATCAGCTCGTTGACGCCCTTGCCCCAGGCGATGCACTGTGCGATCTCGGCGGAGGGGTGGGCCTCGGCGAACTCGGCGATCCCCTTGTCCGAGCGCGGGTACCCGGAATCGAGGAACCTCTGCAGCTCGACGCCCTCGGGCACCTTGACGCCGCGCTCCAGGACCTCCGGCCGCTGACGAAGCAGCTCGAACAGCCTGGCCAGCGCCACCCAGCGGTTCTGGCCGCGGGTGGTGGAGTACAGGTTGACGAACAGCGCCGTCTCGCGCACCAGGGTGGAGGCGGCCTGCAGGTCGAAGTACTTGATGTAGGCCGGGGTGAAACACTCCTGGTGCTTGATGTCCATGGCGTCCATGGCGCAGCCGTCGGAGTCGATCCCGACGAAGAACTGCTTCGTCGGCTGGAAATCCAGCAGGACCTGGGCCCGCTCAGGCATCTTGTCGTTCATCGGGCCCTCAGATCCGGGAGTCGGGGAAGGGGAACATCTCGGTGGCCGAGACGCCCTTGAACTCGCTCTTGCCCTCCATCTTGTCCAGCAGGATGTCGAGGTTGAAGTCGTGGTCGTCGAAGGCGTTGATGAACGTCTTGACCTGCGGCATGTCGGCAAGCAGGTTGGGCGACGCCGTCGACACGAGGATGGTCGGCAGCTCGTGGACGTACCACGGCATGTCGAGGGTGCCCTTGGTGCCCGGCCAGTAGGGGCGCTCGACGGCCTGGCCCAGGCCGTTGACGTTGGCCACGGAGATGACCATGTCGTAGTTGTCGGTCAGGCCCGAGATCGGGGACTTGCCTGCATAGGCGTTCTGCAGGATCTCCTTGGTCTCCTCCGGCGACTTGCCCTTGATCTTGTCGAGTTGCGACTCGTAACGGTCGGCCTCGTAGCCGCGCTCGCGCAGCTTGGCGACGATCTTGTCGGCCGGGTGCTCGCCGGCCCCGCCCGCCATCATCGCGAAGGGGCTGGGCGCCGCGCCGATCGGCACCACCAGGATGCGCTTGAACTTGGTCGTCGAGATGGGCAGGTTCTCGGGCTGCTTGTGCTTGACCAGCGTGATGGCGTGGTCGGCGACCTCCTTGGCCATCTCCTTGGCCTCGGGGAGGCCGATGAGGGCCATGGCCACCTCCTTCGGGGGAAGAATGTCCTCGCGCTTCCGGGTGTGCAGGCCGAGCATGGCCTTGAGGCCGAGGATGCGGGTGAGTGCCTCATGAAGCCGCTCGTCGGAGAGCTTGCCGCTCTTCCAGCCCTCCATCATCCAGGTGAAGTCCTCGTCGGGATCGTTGAAGAACAGGAACAGGTCGCAGCCGGCCTCGATGGCGGTGGGCAGGATGTCGGAGCGCTTCATGGCGGCGGTGAGGCCCACCATGTGGCTCGCGTCGGTGACCACGACGCCGTTGAAGCCCAGCTTGCCGCGGAGCAGGTCGGTGTTGATCTCCTTCGACAGGGTGGCGGGGAGGATGTCCTCGTCAGTCATGTCGGGGTTGAAGTGCTTCTGGTACGCCGGCAGGGCGATGTGGCCGGTCATCAGCGACGGCAGGCCCGCGTCGATCAGGCCCTTGTACAGCCGGCCGAACGTGGCGTCCCACTCGTCGGTGGACAGGTAGTTGGGGGCGTGGGAGAGGTGCTGGTCGCGCTCGTCGATGCCATCGCCCGGCCAGTGCTTGGCTGCCGGCGCGATGCCGGACTCCTGGATGCCCTTCATGTAGGCGAGGCTCATCTCGAGGACGAGATCCACGTCGCCGCCGAAGGCGCGACGCGACACGATGGGGTTGCGCCAGTTGCGGTAGATGTCGACGATGGGCGCGAAGGACCAGTTGCAGCCCACCGCCGCAGCCTCGACGCCGGAGATGCGGCCCATCTCATAGGCGTACCTGGCGTCCTGGGTGTTGCCGATCTTGGCCTCCCAGCCGACGTAGGTGCCGTCGGTGGCCGCGCCGTTGCCGCCGGCCTCGGTGTTCGCCGCGATCAGCATGGGGATCTTGGACTTGGTCTGCAGGATGTTGTTCTGCTCCCAGACCTCGTCCGCCTTGGCGGGGACGTAGCGCACCGCGCCGATGTGATACGTGTCGAGGACGCCGGTGAGGTACTCCTCGGTGCGCTGGGCGCCCATGTTGACGAAGAGCTGGCCGATCTTCTCCTCGTCGGTCATCTCCGCGATGGTGCTCTGCACCCAGCTGATCGCCTCGTCGTCGAGGTTGAAAGGCGTGGCCTTCAGGTCCACCATGATGCTGCTCCTTGCTCCGTTGCTGATGATGTAACCGTACGAGCGACAGGCCCTCGGACCACGTCAGTTGCCTTTAGTTGCCATGCCCGAGGTTTGCCCTGAGCAACAAGTGGCAACTTTTCCTGCAGCGTGTGTTCGCGGGGCCATCCTGAAGGGGCACACGACCCAAAGGAGCATCGATGGCACTCGCCACCCCAACCCCGTCCAGCGCTGACATCGGAGTCACCGGCATGGGGGTGATGGGCTCGAACCTGGCCCGCAACCTCGCCCGCAACGGCCACAAGGTGGCCATCCACAACCGCAGCGTCGCCAAGACCGAGGCCGTCATGGACGCCCACGGCACCGAAGGCGTCTTCGTCCCGGGGGCGACGATGGACGAGTTCGTCGCATCCCTCAGCAGCCCGCGCGTCGCGATCATCATGGTCCAGGCCGGCCCCGCGACCGACCTCGTCATCGAGGAGCTCGCCGCACGGATGGACGAGGGCGACATCATCGTCGACTGCGGCAACTCCCTGTTCTCCGACACGCGCCGCCGGGAGGCCGCGCTCCGCGAGCGGGGTCTGCACTTCGTGGGCGCCGGCGTCTCCGGCGGTGAGGAGGGCGCCCTCTGGGGTCCCTCGATCATGCCCGGTGGCTCCGTCGAGTCCTACAAGCGCCTCGGCCCCATGTTCGAGTCCATCTCCGCGGTCGTCGACGGCGAACCCTGCTGCACCCACGTCGGCCCCGACGGCGCCGGCCACTTCGTCAAGATGGTCCACAACGGCATCGAATACGCCGACATGCAGGTGATCGGCGAGGCCTACGACCTGCTGCGCCGCGCGCTCGGCCTGACGCCCGCCGAGGTCGCCGACATCTTCGCCGAGTGGAACAAGGGCGACCTGGACTCCTACCTCATGGAGGTCAGCGTCGAGGTGCTGCGCCACACGGACGCCACCACCGGCCAGCCCCTCGTCGACATCATCGTCGACCGCGCGGGCCAGAAGGGCACCGGCTCCTGGACCGTCCAGACCGCCCTCGACCTCGGCGTCCCGGTCACCGGCATCGGCGAGGCCACCTTCGCCCGCGGACTCTCCTCGTCCGTCGAGCAGCGGCTCGCCGCCCGCAACTTCGACGGCCAGGCCGCAGCCTGGGACGTGACGGATCGCGACGCCTTCATCGAGGACGTGCGGCTGGCGCTGTACGCGTCGAAGCTCGTGGCCTACTCCCAGGGCTTCAACATGATCCAGGCCGCCGCCGCGACCTACGGCTGGGACATCAACCTGGGCGAGCTTGCGCGCATCTGGCGCGGGGGCTGCATCATCCGCGCCCAGTTCCTCGGCGAGATCACCCGCGCCTACACCTCCGCACCGGAACTGCCGCTGCTCATCGGCGACGGGTACTTCTACGACAAGATCGTCGCAGCCCTCCCGTCGTGGCGTCGCGTCGTCAGCCAGTCGGCGCTGCACGGCGTCCCGGCACCGGTGTTCTCGTCGTCGCTTTCCTACTACGACGGTGTCCGCGCCGATCGCCTCCCCGCCGCCCTCATTCAGGGTCAGCGCGACTTCTTCGGCGCTCACACCTACCGCCGGATCGACCTCGACGGCTCCTTCCACACCCTCTGGGCCGCCGACGGCCGCCCCGAGGTCGAGGCCTGAGGCGCGGGATCATGAAACTCCGTGACGATGCGCAGTGGGCCCTCGTGGTGCCCACGTCCATGGGGGTGCGACTCACGCCGGTGAACCGGCAGAGCGTGCACACCTCCCGGGAGTTCACGCTCCAGGCCACCTCGGCCGAGACCAACGTGGCGTCGGTGGTGTCCTACCTCGGCCTGCCCGTCAAGGTGCTCACCAACTTCGTCGAGGGATCGCCCATCTCGGCGTTCATCAAGGCGGACCTCCGGGGTCGCGGCATGGCGTTCGAGGGTCCCGACGTGCCGCAGGGCGACGCCTGGGGCTACCGGCACCAGTTCAACATCGCCGACTCGGGCTTCGGGGGTCGCGGCCCGCGGGTCTGGAACGACCGCGCGGGCGAGGTGGGGCTGACCCTGTCGGCCGACGATTACGATCTCGACACGCTGTTCGCCACGGAGGGCGTGAAGATCCTGCACCTTTCGGGGTTGGTCGCCGCCCTGTCGGAGCAGACCGCGAAGTTCTGCGTCGAGGTGGCCCGCAAGGCCAAGGCGCACGGCACCGCCATCAGCTTCGACCTCAACTACCGGGCGTCCTTCTGGAAGGGCCGCGAGCAGGAATTGCGGTCGACCTTCACCGAGATCGCCGGGCTCTGCGACATCCTCTACGGCAACGAGGAGGACTTCCAGCTATGCCTGGGCATCCCAGGGCCAGAGGCCGGCGGTGAGGCCATCGGGGCCAAGATCGACAGCTTCAAGGAGATGATCGGGCGCATTCGCCAGACGTACCCCCAGGCCTCCTACGTCGGCACCTCGCTGCGCGAGGTGGTCTCGGCCAACCGCCACGAGTGGGGCATGGTGCTGTGGGGCGACGGCGACTTCCATGTCGCCGAACTCCGCGATATCGACGTCATCGACCGCATCGGCGGCGGCGACGGCTCCGTCGGCGGCGTGCTGTACGGCATCCTCAAGGGTTGGCCCGCCGAGAAGTGCATGCAGTTCGGGTGGGCGACCGGGGCGCTGGCCGCCACGTCGCTCAACGACTACGCCGCACCGGCCGACGAGGAGCAGGTCTGGTCCATCTGGTCCGGCAACGCGCGCGTGAAGCGCTGACCGCTCCACCGTTCCGCCACTTCCCCCGGGCCCTCCTCTACGGGCCCGGGGGATTTCCCCATTCACGAGAGTTAGGCTGATCATCATGATGAACCTGTACCCGGGCGTCGCGCCGGCCGCCACCGTCGGCGGGCCTGAGACGACCCTCACGGAGGAGCAGATCCGGCGCTTCGTCGCCGACGCCGTCGGCGCTTACGACGTCGCGGGCAAGCGGATCACCCTCGTGGTCCCAGACGGCACCCGCCACGCGCCGGTGGCGATGCTGGCGCACCTCGTCCGCGACGCCCTCGGCACCCGCCCAAGCTCCGTCCGCGTCGTCATCGCCCTCGGCACGCACGATTACATGTCCGAGGAGGCGATCGCGGCGCTGATGGGCTACGAGCCCGGCCACTTCGCCGACGAGTACCCCGGTTGGGAGATCCACAACCACGACTGGCGCAACGACGAGACGTTCGCGGATCTCGGCACCATCGACGCCGCCCGCATCGGGGAGCTGACCGACGGACGGCTGACGGACCGGGCCATGACGGTGCTGGTCAACAGGATGGTCGTCGACACCGACATCTCGCTGGTCCTGGGCCCGGTGCTGCCGCACGAGGTCGTCGGCATCTCCGGCGGCAACAAGTACTTCTTCCCTGGCCTCTCGGGACACGACGTGATCGACATGTCGCACTGGGTGGGGGCACTCATCACGAGCTTCGAGATGATCGGCAGCGTCGGCATCACGCCGGTGCGCCAGATGATCGACGCCGCCGCCGCGCTCATCCCGTCGACGAAGCTGCTCCTCGGGATGATCGTCAAGCCCGGCTCCGACGATCTGCAGTTCCTGTCGTTCGGCGACACACGCACGTCGTGGGAGGCGTGCGCACAGGTGTCGAGCCAGGTGCACGTCAAGTACGTGCCCAAGGCCTACAAGCGGGTGGTGTCGGTCATTCCGACGATGTACGAGGACATGTGGACGGGGGCGAAGGGCTTCTACAAGATGGAGCCGGTCGTCGCCGACGGCGGCGAGCTGATCATCTACGCGCCGCACATCAAGCACGTCTCCGTGATGCACCCGGGGATCGAGGAGATCGGCTACCACAACCGGCAGTACTTCGTCGGTCAGTGGGAGCGATTCAAGGATCACCCGTGGGGTGAGCTGGCGCACTCCACCCACCTGCGCGGGCTCGGCGACTACGACCCGGACACGGGCGTCGAGACCAATCGCGTGACGGTGACGCTGGCGACGGGGATCCCACGCGAGGTCGTCGAGAGCATCAACCTGAACTACCTGGATCCGGCGGAGGTGGACCTGGCCGCAATGGAGGCGGACCCGGACACCCTCGTGGTGCCCAACGCCGGCGAACTGCTGCACCGCACTGAGGCACAGCGCCACCGTCTCCCCGCCTGACGACGACCGCCTGCCGGCAGGCACAACCGGGCGTTCCCCCTCGTCCCTGGGGCCACTGCGCCGCAAGGACGAGGGGTCCTGGATGGTCTGCCGCCACTCACTTGAGCCGGATCTGAGTCTCGCGGGAGTTGGATCGATCGAATCCTTCCAACTCAGCCTTGAGCCTCGGATCCGGCTCGTGCGCCTTTGCCGAGAGCCGTGTCCGGCTCAACTCAGTCCCCCGAGAGCCGTGTCCGGCTCAATCCCCTACCCGGCCACGATCCCCGGTCGATCGGTTGTCGGGACTCGACGAACGACCTGAGCGCGGAGATCGGCAGGGCGGCTTCGCGCACTGATGCCCAGCCCTCCGAACGCGCTGAGGGCGGGGATCGGCGGGGCGGCTCGGCGCACTAATGCCCAGCCCTCCGAACGCGCTGAGGGCGGGGATCGGCGGGGCGGCTCGGCGCACTGATGCCCAGCCCGACGATCACCCCACTGGCCTCCCGCCTGCACATACCCGAGCCAGGGCCGCCCCGCCGACACCCGCCCGGACCTGGCCACGTCACCGGTGACCAGTGCGGGGAGCGGTGAGCCGAGTCCCGGGCGGCCTCACCCACCCGCGCGACGCGAGGGTCGACACCGGTCAGGGACCCGGACAGAGCGGCCGCCCGGGACTCGGCTCACGGCTCCCCGCACCATCGAGAGGCGCATCGCCCCCGGCGGGGCGGACGGGGCATCGCCCCCGACGGGGTGGACGACAGAACGGCCCCCGACGGGGTGGACGACAGAACGGCCCCCGCCGGAGCGGGGGCCGTTCGTTTCCTGGATGAGCCCCGAGGGGTCGTGTCCGGCTCAGACGGTGGCGGCAGCCTCCGCCTCGGCGCGACGACGCTTGAGCTCGGCGATGTTGGAGGCGACAGCCTCCTTGCCCAGCGGGTAGACGAGCCAGAGGGCGAGACCGCAGGCCAGGTACATGAAGCCCGGCAGCAGTGTCGACAGCATCCAGATGCCCTGGATGGTCTCGGGGCTCTGGGTGACGGACTCGCCGGCCGTCGTGGCCGTCTGGTAGCCGATCCAGCCGAGCGCCATGGATCCGAGGCCACCGGCGAGGGCCTGACCGAACTTGCGGGACCACGAGTACACGGCGTAGACGACGCCGTCGTTACGGGAACCGGTCTTGACCTCCTGCTGGTCGATCACGTCGGTGATGAACGCCCAGACGAGGACGTTGAACAGGCCCAGGCCGATCACCGCGAACCCGAAGATGAGCAGGAAGGCGAAGGGCGAGGTGCGGAGGTCCACGAAGTACAGGGAGATGTGGAGCACGCCGCAGAGCAGCACTCCGATGACGCCGATCTCCTTCTTGCCGAACCGACGGGCCAGCGCCGGGGCGAAGGCGGCCAGCGCGAGGGCCGGGGCGAACGACAGGATCTGGCCGATCGAGGCAAGCTCGCCGCGCTCGAAGTACTCGAGCCACAGGAAGGAGCTCACCGAGCCGGCGAACAGCGAGGCGAACAGCAGCATGATGGCCGCGAGGATCAGCCCGCCGAGGGCGCGGTTGGTGAACAGGCCCTTGACGATGGCGCCGGCGCCGCCGCCCTCACCCTTGGGCTTCGCCTCGACGACGACGCGCTCCTGGACGTTGACGTAGCAGAGGGCGTAGCAGACGACCGCGAGGACGCCGAACACGACGGCGATGATCGGGAACCGGCCCGTGAGGATCTCCTTGCCCTGGAACGCGATGAGCGGGACGGTCAGGGAGATGACGATGCCGGCGAGCGAGGCGCCCATCGAACGGAACACGGAGAGCTGCGCGCGGTCGTCGGCCTCCGGCGAGATGGCCGACGCCATCGAGCCGTAGGGGATGTTGATCATGGTGTAGAAGACCGAGCCCCAGAGGAAGTAGGTGACCCACATCCACGCGATCTTGGCGCCCATCTGCGCCTCGCCGACGGGGAGGAACCAGTACATGGCGAAGATGGCGACCATGGCCAGCGACACCGGGATGGCGCCACGGAGGAGCCAGGGGCGGAATCGGCCGGCCGCGGTGGGCTTCGAGCGGTCGACGATGATGCCCATGCCGACGTCGGTGAAGGCGTCGACGAAACGGGCGACCAGGAAGACCAGGCCGACGGCGATCGGGTCGATGCCCATGCCCTTGATGAAGAAGGCGCCGAGGAAGAAGGCGGACATCATGAAGGTGAAGTCGTTTCCGAAGTCACCGAACATGTAGCCGATCTTGTCGCGCCAACCGAACGGACGAATGGCCTTGACCGCCCGGGTGGGGGTCTCGAGGTGTGTTGACATTACGTCTCCTTTGACTGGGCGGCTTCGACGCCGCCTTGCTTGTTCAGTCAGGCCCTCGATGTGTTGCCGATTCGCCTGAGCTAGTGGAACAAATGTGCCACCGGCGACCTCGGAGGCATCAAAGTTGCCGCTTCTTGCCATGCTGCACGGCGCCCTCCGCGCTCCGGCGCCATGAGTGTCAAGGACCCACGGCAACTTATGGCAATTCAGGATCCGCAAACCAGGCAACATGATGCAATAACTGGCACAGCCGCACTGACGCACCGCCTCGCAAAGGAGCAAGCATGCTGGGAGCCCGCACCTCACCGACCCGGTCCATCACCACGCTCGACGGCGTGTGGGACTTCCAGGCAGACACTGCCAACGAGGGCCGGAACCAGCGGTGGTTCGCCGGCGCGTTGGCCGACCCGCGGCCCATGCCCGTGCCTGCCTCCTACAACGACGTGACCACCGACACCGCGCTCCACGACCATGTAGGCGTCGTCTGGTACCAGCGAAGCGTCACCGTCCCCCGCGTCGCCGACGGCGAGCGTCTCCTCCTCCGGTTCGGCGCCGCGACACACGAGGCCACCGCCTGGGTCGACGACGCCGAGGTCGTCAGCCACGTCGGCGGCTACCTCCCCTTCGAAGCGGACGTGACGGACCTGGTCGCGCCCGGCGACTCGTTCCGGCTCACGGTCGCCGTCGACAACCGCCTCACCTGGCAATCCATCCCCCCAGGCTTCGTCAAGACCGACGCGCTGGGCCGCGAGAAGCAGTACTACTTCCACGACTTCTACAACTACGCGGGCCTGCACCGCTCCGTGCTGCTCTACACGCGGCCCGCCGTCGCTGTCACGGACGTCACGATCGTCACCGACATCGACGGCGCCGACGGCATCGTGAAGTACGACGTGACGGCAGACGGAGCGAGCACCGTCTCCGTGCGCGTGCTGGACGCAACCGGCACCGAGGTGGCCAGCGCCGAGGGCGCCACCGGTCAGCTCGCCGTCGCCGACGCCAACCTGTGGGAGCCCGGGCGCGGCTACCTCTACACCCTCGAGGTCCGTGCCGACCAGGACGTGTACCCCCAGCCGTTCGGCATCCGCACCGTCGAGGTCAAGGACTCGCAGTTCCTCATCAACGGCAAGCCCTTCTACTTCCGCGGCTACGGCCGCCACGAGGACAACCTGTCCCGCGGCAAGGGCCACGACAACGTGCTCATGGTCCACGACTTCGAGCTCATGACATGGCAGGGCGCCAACTCGTTCCGCACCTCGCACTACCCCTACGCGGAAGAGGTCATGGACTACGCGGACCGCCAGGGATTCGTCGTCATCGACGAGACCGCCGCCGTGGGCCTCAACGCGGGCATCACCGGCGGCATCTTCGGCGACGACACCCCTCGCTCCACCTTCAGCCCGAACACCGTCAACGACGAGACCCAGCGGGTCCACGCGGACCACATCCGCGAGCTGATCGCCCGCGACAAGAACCACCCCAGCGTCGTGCTGTGGTCGATCGCCAACGAGCCGGAGACCTTCACCGACGCAGGCCGCACCTACTTCGAGCCACTCGTCGCCGCCGCCCGCGAGGCCGACCCCACCCGCCCGGTGGGCTACGTCAACGTGCAGCTCTCCACCCCGGACAAGGAGAAGGTGGCCGACCTCTACGACGTCGTCATGCTCAACCGCTACTACGGCTGGTACTGGGACAACGGCGACGTGCCCCTGGCCGAGGCGCACCTGCGCGCCGAGATCGATGCCTGGATCGAGCTGGCCCCTGGCAAGCCCATCATCTTCACCGAGTACGGACCCGACACGCTGAGCGGGCTGCGCGACTTCCACCATCGCCCCTGGTCCGAGGAGTTCCAGACGGACCTGCTTGGCATGTACCACCGCGTGTTCGACGACTACCGCGAGGTGGCGGGCGAGCAGATGTGGAACTTCGCGGACTTCCAGACCACTCCGGGCATCATGCGCGTGGGCGGCAACAAGAAGGGCATGTTCACCCGCGACCGACTGCCCAAGGCTGCCGCCTATTCCGTGCGTGAGCGCTGGCTGCGCCTGCGCGACGAGCAGGGGCGCTGACGGCCATGTCCTCCCATCGCGCAGCGTGGCTGGCGGAGCAGATGCGGGTGGATCTGCACGGCGAGCTGCCGGCAGACCTGGAACTGATCGCGACGCTCGTCGCGGCCGACCTCCTGCTGCACTCGGGTGAGTGCCCGCGGGTCGGCGTCGCATACTCCGGAGGCGTCGATTCGGCGGTCCTGGCGGCGCTCACCGCCCGAGCCGTCGGGGAGGCCAACACAGTGCTGCTGCTCGGCGTCTCGCCGTCGCTGGCCCGCCGCGAGCGGCGCCTCGCCCACCACCAGGCCGATCAACTGGGCCTGCAGGTGATCGAGGTGGCCACCCACGAGCTCGAGAACCCGTCCTACAGCGCCAACCCGGTGGACCGCTGCTACTTCTGCAAGGACGAGTTGTTCACCCGTCTGGACGCCCGAGTGGTGGCCGAACTCGGCCTCGACGTCGTGGCCTACGGCGAGAACGCCGACGACGCCGGGCGGCCCGACCGCCCCGGCAGCCGGGCGGCCCGGGAACATCACGTCCGGCACCCCCTGTCCACGGCGGGCGCCACCAAGGCCGACGTCCGCGCCATCGCCGCGCACCTGGGCCTCCAGGCGGCCGCGAAGCCCGCCTCGCCCTGCCTCGCCAGCCGGATACCGCACGGCCAGGAGGTCACGGCGGAGAAGCTCGCCGCCATCGACGCGGCAGAAGACGCGGTGCTCGCTGCGGGGTTCACAGACTGCCGCGTCCGCCACCACGGCGACACGGCGCGGATCGAGGTGCCGACACCGGAGTTCGCTCTCCTGGCCGACGACCACCGCCGCAGCGCGCTCCTGGCAGCCGTGCGGGCCGCCGGATTCCGGCACGCCACCCTCGATCTCGCCGGCATCCAGTCCGGCGCCTTCACCCTCCAGCTGCTGACTGCCAGGCCGGAGGCGCTGTGAGCGACATCGCCACCCTGGACTTCGGCCGTTTCGCCCGCCGCGGCTACGCAGAGGCGGTCTTCTGCCTCGGTAAGACCGCGCACCAGTGCGGTGTCATCGCCCGGATGTGGCGCGAGCGCGCCGCCGCCGGCGAGGAACCGATCGGCGCCGTCCTCTTCACCCGCGCCACCCGGGACCAGGCCGACGCCATCAGGGCCGAGCTTCCCGACGCCCTCTACGACGCCACGGCCGCGCTGCTGGCGTGGCCCGCCGATCCGCCCACACCGTCGGGGGGCCGGGTCGTGGTCGCCTGCGCGGGCACCTCGGATCTCCCCGTCGCCCGGGAGGCCGCGCTGACGGCCCGACACCTCGGCCGCGAGGTGCTGGAGATCGTCGACGTCGGCGTCGCCGGCCTCACCCGCATCCTCGACCGCCTCGACGACCTTCGTGACGCGGACGTCATCGTCGTGGTGGCCGGGATGGACGGGGCGCTCGTGCCGGTCGTCGCCGGGCTGGTGTCCTGCCCCGTCGTCGCCGTCCCGACCTCCGTGGGATACGGCGCCAGCTTCAACGGTGTCGCGGCGCTCCTCACCATGCTCAACACCTGCGCCCCCGGCGTCGGGGTGGTCAACATCGACAACGGCTACGGGGCCGGCCACCTCGCCGCCCAGATCTCCGCCCCCCGGAAGGACCGCCATGCATGACATCATCACCGGCGGCCATCACCAGCACGAGCGCCTGACCACCGCCGACGGCCAGCTGGTTGAGGCGGGCCTCCGCATCGAGCCCGCGGGTATCTGGCGTGACGACGTCACCGCCCCCAGGACCCTCTGGATCGACGCGAGCCAGGGCGCGTCGGGCGACATGCTGCTGGCCGCGCTCCTCGACGCCGGCGCCGACGCCGGGTCGGTGGCCGCCGTCCTGAATCTGGTGGCCCCGGGCGCGCTGCATCTTCGGTCGCGACGCCTGCACCGCGGCCCGTTCGCCGCTCACAAGGTCGATGTGATCGCTGACGAGACCAACCCTCCCGCACGACATCTCCGCGACATCGAGGCCATGCTGGACGTGCCGGGCATGCCCGCCACGACGCTCCGGCTCGCCACCTCGGCGTTCCGCTCGCTCGCGCGGGCCGAGGCCGCCGTCCACGGCACCGATCCCGAAGCCGTCCACTTCCACGAGGTGGGCGCGCTGGACTCGATCGGGGACATCGTCGGCGTGTGTGAGGCGTTCCGCACCCTGGGCGTCGAGCACGCCACCAGTTCCGTCGTGGCGGTCGGAGCCGGCACCGTCCACACGCAGCACGGGCTGCTCACCGTCCCGCCACCAGCGGTGATCGAGCTCGCCGTGGGCTGGGAGGTGGAGGCGGGCGGACCGGTCGACGTGGGCGAGCTCTGCACCCCCACCGGCATGACCCTCATCCGTACCCTCTGCGACGGTGTCGGCCAGCTGCCGACGATGTCCGTCCAGAGCGTGGGTGTGGGCACCGGCAGCCGTGCCCGAGCCGACCGTCCGGGCGTCCTGCGCGTCGTCGTCGGCACCACAACCGCCCAGGCCGGCCCCCAGGGGGCCCGCGACTCCACTCCCCACGAGGTGTGCGAGGTCAGCGCCAACATCGACGACCTGGACCCGCGGGTCTGGCCAGCGGTGCTCGACCGCCTGCTCGACGCCGGCTCCGTCGACGCCTGGCTCACGCCGATCACGATGAAGCGCGGCCGACCCGCCCACACCGTCGCGGCCCTGGTGCCGCCGGCGGCCGTCGACGCCGTGGTGGATGCGCTCATCACCCACACCTCGACCATCGGGGTGCGGGTCTCGCCCCCGTGGCGCCGCCGGACCCTGAGCCGCACCTGGCGGACGGTCGAGGTGGACGGCGTCGAGGTGCGGATCAAGGTCGCCGGCGACGGCGCGGATTCGCCCATCCGCCAGGCCACCGCCGAGTTCGTCGACGTCGAGGAACTGGCCCGACAGCTGGGATGCGCGCAGCGCGTCGCCCTCACCCTCGCCCAGGGCGCGGCCTGGCGGGCCGGTCTCTTCCCAGGGGCGCCGTGGCCCGGCGAGGAGGCGACCGATGACTGAACAAGGCACCCCCAAGCGCCGCAAGCGCGTCACGATCTACGACGTGGCCAAGGAGGCCGGCGTGGCACCGTCGACCGTCTCGCGCGCCTTCGCCCGTCCCGGCCGCGTCAACTCGGAGACGGGTCTGCGCATCCATGAGGCCGCGGCCCGGCTCGGGTACCGCGTCGACCCGATCGCACGTCCCGACGGGCTCACCCGGAGCACGAAACTGCTCGCCTTCGTCGTCGCCGACGTGACCAATCCCGTCTATGCCCACATCATGAAGGGCTTCCAGCAGGAAGCCGCGGCCCACGGGCACACCGTCCTCCTCATCGACTCGCAGGAGGACGGCCAGACGGAGAACCGGCTGATCCACAGCGTCCTGCACCTGGTCGACGGCGTGGCCCTCACCTCGTCGCGGCTGAGCGACTCGGCGATCACGCAGATCGTCAAGGTCACCCCGGTCGTGGCCGTCAATCGCACCATCGCCGGGCTGCCGTCGATCATTCCCGACACCGCCCGCGGGATGCGACGCGCCGTCGAGCATCTCGCAACGCTCGGCCACCGCCACCTCACCTACCTCTCGGGACCGGCTGCGTCCTGGGCCGACGGCGCCCGATGGCGCGCGGTGTCCGAGGCGTGCCACGAGCTGAGCCTGCACCTGCGGCGCATCGGCCCCAACGCACCGTCGATCCACGGCGGATTCGCCGCGGGCCGCACCTGGCAGGAGCATCCCACCACCGGGGTGATCGCCTTCAACGACATCATGGCCATCGGATTCATGAAGCAGGTGCAGGGCGCCGGCTACCGCGTGCCCGACGACGTGTCGGTGATCGGCGTGGACAACTCCATCTCATCGGTGCTCACCACACCCACCCTCACCACAGTCTCCCCCTCGACGAGCCTGATCGGCGCCCGCGCCGCGCGGGCACTCATCACCCAACTCCGCCATCGGAGCACTCCGAGCGCCGAAACCATCGTGACCCCCATGGAGCTGCTGGTGCGCGAAAGCGTCGGGCCGCCTCCTTCCAAGACCCTCACCGCCATCCACCCGACTCCAAAAGACAAGTGAGACACCGATGTCCCCCACCGCACTCAACCCCCACCCGGACCGGCTCCTGCCGGCTGATCCGGGAACCCGGGCGATCGCACGCGAGCTGTACGCGCAGGTGGCCGACCTGCCCATCATCTCCCCCCACGGCCACGTGCCGGCGGAGTGGCTGGCCGACGACGAGCCCTTCAGCGACCCGACCACTCTCCTGCTCACCCCGGACCACTACACCAACCGGATGCTGCACAGCGCAGCCGGCGTGGACCTGGCCGACCTGGGCGTCCCCGTCGGCACACCCCTCTCCGAGTCGCAGGCCCGGGCTGCCTTCCGCAAGCTGTGCGAGAACTGGACCGTCCTGCGCGGCACCCCCGTGCAGTTCTGGTTCGAGTCCGAGTTCCACGACGTGTTCGGCGTCACCGTGCGGCCGTCGGCGGAGACGGCCGATCAGATCTACGACCAGATCGCCGACAGCCTGACCCGCGACGAGTTCCGCCCGCGCGCCCTCTACCAGCGCTTCAACATCGAGGCGATGGCCACCACCGACGACCCGTGTTCGGACCTGTCCGCCCACGCGAAGCTCGCGGCCGATCCCACCTGGACCGGCCGGGTGGTGCCCACCTTCCGGCCCGACGCCTACCTCGAGTCCGCCCGGCCCGGCTGGCGAGCCCTGACGGCCGACCTCGCCCGGGTGACGGACGTCGACATCGCCGACTACGCCTCGCACGTCGAGGCGATGCGCGTGCGCCGCCAGTTCTTCAAGGACAACGGCGCCGTGTCCACCGACCACTCCCACGCTGATGCCGGCACCGCGCGACTCACCGACGCGCGCGCCGAGACCCTGTTCCAGCAGGCCCTGTCCGGCACCATCGCCCCCGCCGACGCGGACGCGCTGCGTCGCCACATGATCAATGACCAGGCGCGCCTCGCGTGCGACGACGGCCTGGTGATGACCCTGCACCCCGGGGTGCACCGCAACCACGACACCGCCACGCAGGCCCGCTTCGGCGCCGACGTGGGCGGCGACGTGCCCTACGGCCTCGAGTTCACCCGCGCCCTGCAGCCGATGCTGGACGCCTACGGAAACGCCGACGGCTTCCACCTGGTGGTCTTCACCATGGACGAGACGGTCTACTCCCGCGAGCTCGCGCCGCTGGCCGGGTGGTACCGCGGAATGTACGTCGGGGCGCCATGGTGGTTCATCGACGAGGCCGACGCCATCATGCGCTACCGGCGCAGCGTCACCGGCTACGCCGGCTTCACCAAGACGTCGGGCTTCATCGACGACACCCGCGCCTACTGCTCCATCCCAGCACGCCACGACGTGGCCCGCCGCGTCGACTCCGCCTTCCTCGCCACCCTCGTCGCCGAGCACCGGCTCGCCATGGACGAGGCCGTCGAGACGGCCATCGACCTCGTATCCACCCAGCCCAGGAAAGTGTTCAAGCTGTGACCACCACCACGCCCCTCACCCGCGCCGGCTTCGGCCGCCCCGCCGCCCCCGTCCGCATGGTCCACCTGGGCCTCGGCAACTTCACCCGCGCCCATCAGGCCTGGTACACCGAGCACGCCTCGGACGCCGACCAGTGGGGCATCGCGGCGTTCACCGGCCGTCGCCCCGTCATGTCCGACCTGCTGACCCCCCAGGACGGTCTCTACACCCTCATCACCAAGGGCGCCCACGGCGATACCTTCGAGGTGATCTCGTCGATCTCCCGCGTGCACCCGGCCTCGGACTTCGCGGCGCTGATCGGCTACTTCGCGTCGCCGGACCTCGCCGTCGTCACCTCGACAGTCACGGAGGCGGGCTACCACCGGATCGCCGACGGGCACCTCGACGCCGACGACCCGGCGGTCGCGGCCGACCTCGCGACCCTGCGGGACCTGGTGGCCGGCGGCGACGTGAGCCCGGACCGGATCGCCCAGGCCACGGTGTCGACCGTGCCGGCGCGCATCCTGGCCGGGCTGCTCGCCCGCCGGGCCGCCGGCTCCGGCGCGATGACGATCCTCCCCTGCGACAACATCCCGGACAACGGCACGGCCTTCGCCACCGTCGTCACGGAGGCCGCAGCCCTGGTCGACCCCACGCTGGTGGGATGGATGACCGACAACGTGGCGTGGGCCACCTCGATGGTGGACCGCATCACCCCGGCCACCACCCCAGAGGAACTGGCGGCCGTCTCCGCGACGCAGGGCTACGTCGACGCGTCGCCCGTGCCCACGGAGCCGTTCAGCGAGTGGGTGATCAGCGGGCAGTTCCCGGCCGGCCGGCCGGACTGGGAGTCCGCTGGAGCCCAGATCGTCGAGCACGTGGAACCGTACGAGCAGCGCAAGTTGTGGATGCTCAACGGGTCGCACTCGCTGCTGGCCTACGCCGGGCCCATCCTCGGCGTGGAGACCGTCTCGGAGGCCATCGCGCACCCGACGCTGCGCGCGTGGGTCGAGCAGTGGTGGGCCGAGGCCGGCCAGGGTCTGAGCGTCCCGTGGGAGGCGTACGCCCAGGCGCTGCTGGAGCGCTACGAGAACCCCAACATCCGGCACCTGCTCGCGCAGATCGCCAGCGACGGCTCCCTCAAGCTCCCGGTGCGCATCGTGCCCACCGTGGCCGCCTTCCGGGCCCGCGGCGAGATGCCTGCGGCGGCCGTGCGCGCAGTGGCCGCCTGGCTACTGCACCTCCGTGGGCACGGGGCGCCGGTGCGCGACGCCGCCGGGGAGCGCCTGACCGGTCTCGTGGGTGAGGATCTGGTGGCCGACGCGGCTCGCGTCGTGGCCTTCCTCGAGCCCGAACTCGCCGGCGACCAGCCGCTCCACCTCGCCGTCGCGGTGGCAGCGGAGGAGATCCTGGAACTGGAGGGAAACGCCAACCAGGGCTGACGGCCCCACCGCTACCGGCGACGGTAGGGTCTTGAGCCATGCGGAAGGTGACACCCGAGGAGCTGGCGGACCGGATCGTGGCGGGGTCGCGTGGGCACATCGCCCGCGCGATCACGCTCGTGGAGTCCACCCACCCCGCGCACCGGGACCAGGCGCACCGGCTGCTGCAACGGATCGCGCCACTGACCGGCAACGCGTTCAGGGTGGGCATCTCCGGCGTCCCCGGGGCAGGCAAGTCCACCTTCGTCGACGCCATGGGCGTCAAGCTGATCGACGAGCGGCACCACAAGGTGGCCGTGCTCGCCGTGGACCCGTCGTCGTCGCGCACCGGCGGCTCCATCCTCGGCGACCGCACCCGCATGGCGGAGCTGGCCGCCCGTGAGGACGCCTTCATCCGGCCCTCGCCGTCGGGCGGGCACCTCGGCGGAGTGGCGCGCGCCACCCGCGAATCGATGCTGGTACTGGAGGCCGCCGGCTACAACGTCATCCTCGTGGAGACCGTGGGCGTGGGCCAGTCCGAGGTGGCCGTCGCGGGGATGGTGGACACCTTCCTCATGCTGCAGGTGGCCCGCACCGGCGATCAGCTGCAGGGCATCAAGCGCGGCATCCTGGAGCTGGCGGACGTGATCGCCATCACGAAGGCCGACGGCGACAACGAGCAGGCCGCCAGGGTCGCGGCCCGGGAGCTCAGCATCGCCATGAAACTGATCACCAGCGACACCAAGAAGCGACGCGCGCCGGTGCTGACCTGCTCGTCGTACACGGGCACCGGCCTGGACGAGCTGTGGAACACCGTGGAGAAGCACCGCGCGGACCTGGAGGCCGAGGGGTCGCTGGCCGCCCGGCGCCTGGACCAGCAGCGCGACTGGCTGTGGAACATGGTCCAGGACGAACTGCTCGAGACCCTGCGGACGTCGCCGGAGATCCGGGCGGTCGCCCACGACGTCGAGGCGCAGCTCGCCGACGAGTCCCTGTCCGCGCTGGAGGGCTCCCAGGTGATCCTGCGCGCGTTCGCCGGCGCCGTGCGCACCTTCGCCTGGGCGCACGACGCGCATCGACGCGCCGTCTAGGGTTCAAGGGCCTGTCACGGGGCTGTCTCGCGCCGGCATCGGCGCGGCAGTTATGCTGGCCCGGTACCTTTGCCTGTGGGGAGGCGCCGTCTGAGCACCGAGAGGAGGCGTATGGGAGTCTTCGACAAGGCCGAGAAGCGGATCGAGTCCGCCGTCGGCAAGGTCTTCGCCCGGGCCTTCAAGGGCTTCGTCCACCCCGTCGAACTCGTCGCGGGCATCCAGCGCGAACTCGACGCCGAGGCCAAGCTCCTCAGCCGCGACAAGCGCCTTGTGCCCAACGCGTTCACCATCGGGCTCTCGCGTGCGGACTACGACAGGCTCGTGCCGTACTCCAAGACGCTCAACGCCGAGATCATGCCCGGGATCCGGGATCATGCGGCGGACCGGCACTACGTGTTCAACGGCCCGGTCACCATCGACTACACGCTCGATGAGGCACTCCCCACCGGCCAGTTCACCGTGGCCAGCCACGCCACCACCACCGACGGCACGGGGCACTCATCCTCCCCCGACGCGGGCGGGCGGCTGGTCGTGGAGGTCAACGGCGTGCGCCACCCGCTGGTGGCCCCCGGCCTGCTGATCGGGCGCGGCGCGGAGGCTGACCTCCGGCTCAACGATCCAGGCGTCTCCCGGCGCCACGCCATGATCACGGTCTCGGGCGATCCCGACCATCCGGTGGTCACCGTCGAGGACCTCGGCTCCACCAACGGTGTGCTGGTCAACGGGAGCCGCGTCACCAAGACCAGGGTTGGCGAGGGGGCCAGGATCGAGGTCGGCAACACCAGGATGCTGATCCACGCACCGACGGGATCGTAGGTGTCAGACCTCATCGTCGCGGCGATCAAGATCGTCTTCCTGGCCATGCTCTGGCTCTTCATCCTCTTCGTCGCCAACGTGGTGCGCACGGACATGTTCGGTCGCCGCGTGCCCGTGTCCTCGCTCACCGCCATCCCGGCGGACCGGGGTCGCGGCAGGAACAGATCCAAGCTGCCCACCCGCTTCGCCATCACGGCCGGCCCCCAACAGGGCACCTCGGTGCCCGTCGAACCCACCATCAACCTGGGCCGCGCGGCAGATTCCACGCTGCTGCTGGACGACGACTACGCCTCGGCCCGGCACGCCCAGCTGGTCCAGAAGGACGCCACCACCTGGGTGATCACGGACCTGCAGTCCACCAACGGCACCTACGTCAACGGCAAGCTCGTCACCGAGCCCACCAGGGTCACCGTCGGCGATGTCGTGCGCATCGGCAAGACCCTCATGCGGTTCGAGATCTGATGGCGTTCTCGCTGCGCTTCGCCGCCCACTCCGAGGTGGGGCGCGTCCGCAAGAACAACCAGGACTCCGGCTACGCCTCCCCCACGATGCTCCTGGTCACCGACGGCATGGGCGGTGCGGCCGCCGGAGACCTCGCCTCCGCCGTCGCGGCGCTGGAAGCGGCCCGCTCGGATCATCGCGCCGCCGACGGCGAGGAAATGCTGGAGCGCGTGGCCGGCATGATCGCCAGGGCGAACACGAAGCTGAGCGAGTTGATCGAGGAGGACCTCGAGCTGGACGGCATGGGCACCACCTTCTGCGGCGCCATGTTCAACGGGGAGCAGTTCGGCCTCGCCCACATCGGCGACTCCCGCGGCTACCTGCTGCGCGACGGCACCCTCACGCAGATCACGCACGACCACTCCTGGGTCCAGTCCCTCCTCGACGAGGGGAAGATCACCGCGGCGCAGGCCGCCACGCATCCGCACCGCTCGCTGATCCTCAAGGTGCTCAACGGGCAGGTGGAGTTCGAGCCGGACCTCGACCTGCTGGACGCCCGGCTGGGCGACCGGATCATGTTCTGCTCAGACGGCCTCAGCGGCCTCGTCGACGACGCCACCCTGCTGCAGATCATCCGGCGGGAGGACCCCGTGACCGCCATCGCGTCCCTGGCCGAGCGGGCCAACGCCAACGGCGGTCACGACAACATCACCATCGTCATGGCAGACGTCGTGGAGCACGACGACGCCCTGGACGCCCGCGCCGGTGTGCTCGTCGGCGCCGCGACGGAGCTGGACGTGCCGCGCACCGGCGAACTGGCCCTCCGCAAGGATCCGGGCAACAGGGACCCGCGCTGGCCGCAGTCGGCCAAGGATGTGGTCGTCGAACACGACGCCTCGGAGGTGGCGCGCTACGCGCCGCACGAACCCAGGCGACGATGGCCCGGCGCCACCGCCATGATCCTGGCCATCGCCCTGGTGCTGGGCGGCGGCACCTGGGCGGTGTATGCCTACTCCCAGACGCGCTACTTCGTGGCCGCCGACGACGGGTTCGTGGCCATCTACAACGGGCTCCCCGGATCGCTGCTGGGCGCGGACCTCAACACGCTGACCCAGCGCACCGACATCCGCGTGACCGACCTGCCGCCGTTCTACCAACGGGTGGTGGACTCCACCATCCAGGTGGACGGCATCGCCGCCGCCGAGAGCACCACCGAGCAGCTGCGCGGGCTTGCCGAACGCTGCGTCGAGGTCCGGCGCGAGCGCCAGCAGCCCACTCCTCAGCTGTCGCCGTCGCCCAGCGCGAGCGTCAGCCCGAGCCCGGCCCAGACCATCCCCGGGCTGCCCACCACGACGCTGTCCGCCGCCCCGAGCGGGCCGTCCAGCCAGTCGGCCGTCCCGAGCTTCCTGCTGCCCACGGAGATCGTCACCGCGACCCCGACGGCCAGCGAAGAGGCAGACCCAGAGGCCTGCTGATGACGGCGACGGTGCAGCCGGCGGTCTCCGATGAGGTCATCGTCTACAAGAAGCGGCGGACGGTCGAGCTGTTCCTGCTGCTCTTCGCGCAGTCGTTCGGTCTCGCTGGCTGGGTGATCACCAGTCTGAACCTGTACGGGGAACTGCCGCAGGGCCTGGTCCCGGTCGCCCTGACCTGGTACGGCATGGGCCTGGCCACGCACCTCGTCGTGCGGTTCCGGCTCCCCTACGCGGACCCGGTCATCCTGCCGTCGGTCTTCCTGCTCAACGGGCTCGGGCTGGCCATGATCGCCCGGATCGACCAGATCCCGGAGCCGGTCAACGACGACGCCGCCACGCAACTGCTGTGGACTGGGTTGGGTCTGGCGCTGTTCACCGTCGTCGCGTTCGGGCTGCGGGACCACCGCCGGCTCCAGCGCTACCCGTACCTGCTGTTCATCTCCGGGCTCGTCCTGCTCCTGCTCCCGCTGCTGCCTGTCATCGGCGTGTCCTCGGGCGGAGCCCAGATCTGGATCCGCGTGTTCGGGCTGTCGTTCCAGCCGGCCGAGGTGGCGAAGATCCTGCTGGCCGTCGCGTTCGCCGCCTACCTCTACGAGAAGCGCGAGGTGCTGGCCCTGGCCGGCCGGCGGTTCATGGGCATCGACCTGCCCCGCGCCCGGGACCTCGGGCCCATCGCGGTCATGTGGGTGCTGTGCCTGGTGGTGATGGTCTACCAGAACGACCTGGGCACCTCCATGCTGTTCTTCGGGCTGTTCACGGTGATGATCTACGTGGCGACGGAGCGGCCGGCCTGGCCGATCCTGGCCGGGATCTCGTTCATCGGGGCGGCCCTGGCCGCCTACCGGTTCACCGGGCACGTCCCGCGGCGGGTCAACGCCTGGCTGGACCCGTTCAGCGACTACGACCGCAACCTGCAGATCATCAGCGCCCAGTTCGGCTACGCGTGGGGCGGGCTGTTCGGCCGCGGCTGGGGCCTCGGGCGCCCCGGCCTCACGCCGCTGGCCAAGAGCGACATGATCGCGGCGGCCCTCGGTGAGGAGATCGGGGTGATGGGCGTGATGGGCATCGTGCTGGTCTACGCGCTGCTGGTGGCGCGCGGCTTCAAGACGGCCGTCACCTCGCCCGACGGGTTCGGCAAGCTGCTCGCCACGGGCCTCAGCTTCGCCTTCGCCCTGCAGGTGTTCGCCATCATCGGCGGCGTCTCCCGGCTTCTCCCCCTCACGGGGCTGACGACACCGTTCATGTCCCAGGGCGGGTCCAGCCTGATCGCCAACTGGATCATCGTGGCCATCCTCATGGTGATCTCACACCGCAGCCGCATGCCCCAGGCCGCGACCGCCGCGCCCCGCGAGGTGGGCGCCCTCGACGACGCCACGACGGTGATCAGCCGATGAACGGCCCCATCCGCAAGGTCACCGTGTTCGTGGCGCTCATGATGGCCGCGCTGCTGCTCAACTTCACCGCCATCTCGGTGGTCCAGTCGGAGGACCTCAACGCGGACTCGCGCAACCGTCGGGTCCGCGACGCCGAGTTCTCGCGACCCCGCGGAGCCATCCTGGTGGGCAACGAGCCCATCGCGGTCTCGGTGCAGCGCCCCGGCCGCTTCCCGTACGTGCGTACCTACCCCGCCGGCGAACTCTGGTCCTCGGTGACCGGCTGGTACTCCTACGACTACGCCCGCTCCGGCCTCGAGAGCTCCTACAACGAGGACCTGGCGGGCACCTCCTCCGAGCAGTCGTTCGGCCGCCTCGTGGACCTCGTCGCCGGCAAGCGGTCGCAGGGGGCCAACGTGTCCACCACGCTCAACCCCCGCGCCCAGGCGGCCGCCGTCCGTGCGCTGGGTGATCAGCGGGGCGCCGCCGTCGCCATGAACTACGAGACCGGTGAGATCCTCGCGCTGGTCTCCACGCCCACCTACGATCCCAACCGCCTGGCGACGGTGGATCTGGAGGCCGAGCGGGAGGCGTGGACCGAGCTGCTTGACTCCCCGACGGAGCCGCTCAAGAACCGCGCCACCCGCGAGGTGTACCCGCCCGGATCAACGTTCAAGCTCGTCACGGGCGCCGCCGCGCTGGAGGACGGGATGGTGCCCAGCAGCGAACTCGACGCCCCCGCGTCACTGCCGCTGCCCAACTCGAGCCGCTCCATGGGCAACTCGACCAACTGCGGCGGAACGACGGTGACGCTGGAGGAGGCGCTGAAGACCTCCTGCAACACCGCCTTCGGCTCCTTGGCCCTCAGCCTGGGCGACGACAAGCTGCGCGCCATGGCGGAGGCGTTCGGCTTCAACCAGGAGCAGACCTCGGACATCACGGTGGCCACCTCGCGCTTCCCCGCCGAGATCGACGCGGCCCAGACTGCGCTGTCGGCCATCGGGCAGTACGACGTGGCCGCCTCCCCGCTGCAGATGCTGCAGGTGGTCGCGGCGATCGCCAACGACGGCGTGATGATGGCCCCCTACATGGTGAGCACCGTGACCAACCAGGATCTGACGGTCCTGGACTCGCGCGGCCCCGAGGTGGCCGGGCGGCCCCTCAGCAGTTCTTCCGCCGAGTTGTTGCAACAGATGATGGTGGCCACGGTCGAGGACGGCACGGGCCGGCCCGCGCGCATCGACGGCGTAGTCGTGGGCGGCAAGACCGGCACCGCCCAGACTGCCCCGGACCGCCCGCCCTACGCCTGGTTCGTGGGCTATGCGGAGGACCCGACGGTGGCCGTCGTCGCCTTCGTCGAGGACGCCGACGTGGCCCGCGACGACATCTCCGGCGGCAGGGTGGCCGCCCCCATCTTCACGGCGGTCCTGGAGGCCCTGCGATGAACTTCTCAGACATCTCTCAGGTCCATGACGCAGTATGGTGCCTGACTATCCGGAAGGATCGGTAAGTGATGACAGAGCGAGGAGCGCTGCTCGGCGGCCGCTACGAACTCGACCAGGTGATCGGTCGAGGCGGCATGGCCGAGGTGTGGCGCGCCCGGGATCTGCGCCTGGAGCGCGACGTGGCGGTCAAACGTCTGCGCGTGGATCTCGCCAGCGACCCCACCTTCCAGGCCCGGTTCCGCCGCGAGGCGCAGTCGGCCGCCGGGCTCAACCACCCCAACATCGTGGCGGTCTACGACACCGGCGAGGAACGCGACGCCTCCTCTGACATCTCGGTGCCGTTCATCGTGATGGAGCTGGTGGAGGGCGTGACGCTGCGGGAGGTGCTGCGCGACGGCCGCAAGATCGTGCCCGAGCGTGCGCTGGAGTTCACCGCGGGCGTCCTGGACGCGCTGGCGTACTCGCACCGCGCCGGCATCATCCACCGCGACATCAAGCCCGCCAACGTGATGCTCACCCCCAACGGCACGGTCAAGGTGATGGACTTCGGCATCGCCCGCGCCGTCGCGGACACCTCCGCCACCATGACCCAGACCGCTGCCGTGATCGGCACCGCGCAGTACCTCTCCCCCGAGCAGGCGCGTGGCGAGAAGGTGGACAACCGCTCGGACATCTACTCCGTGGGCTGCCTGCTCTACGAGCTGCTCACCTCCCAGCCCCTGTTCAAGGGCGATTCGCCTGTCAGCGTCGCGTATCAGCACGTCCGGGAGATCCCGGTGCCGCCGTCGCACGTGGACCCCGAGGTGACCGCGCCCATGGACGCCATCGTGCTCAAGTCGTTGGAGAAGGACCCCCGGGACCGCTACCAGGACGCCTCGGAGATGCGCGAGGACATCCTCCGCTCACTCAACGGGCAGCCGGTCCTGGCGTCGCTGCCCACGGAGAACCCCACGCAGGTCATCCCCAGCGACCCGATGACCACCACCGCGAGGCGTGGCCTCGCGCCGGTGCCTGCCGCGGCACCGTCGCCGGCCCTCTCGCCAGTCAGGGTGGATGAGGTCAGGGACACCGACCGCCGCTCCAACCGTGGCGTCATCGCGTTGGCCATCATCGCCGGCCTCATTCTCATCGCCATGGGAGTGGCTCTCTGGAGCCTGCTCAACCCGCCCGAGCCCGTCGTGGAGACCGTGGCGGTACCGACGGTGGTGGGCCAGACGCAACTCGCCGCCGAAAACCTGCTGACAGACAAGAACCTCGTGCCGAACGTGACGTTCGAGGCCGGAACCGACGAGAACAAGGGCTTGGTCCTGGACTCGGATCCGGACTCCGGCGAGCTGGTCGAGCCCGGCTCCACGGTGACGCTGGTGGTTTCGAGCGGCCCGGATGTGAGAACGGTGCCCGACGATCTGACCGGCATCCCCGTCGCCGAGGCGCGACGGCTGCTCGAGACCGCGGGGCTGACCAACGTCACCGAGGAGGACGCGGACCCGGCCACCGAACCCATAGACGCTGTCGCCGGCAACGTGGTGTCGGTCAACCCCGCCTCCGGGGCCACCGTGGCTCCGGACAGGGAGATCGTGCTGCAGGTGGCCACCGGGACGTCGGTGGTGCCGAGGCTCACGGACCGCACGCTGTCCGCCGCGCGTGACGAGGCGGAGGCCGCAGGGTTCACCATCGAGGCTGAAGAGGTGGAGACCGACGAGGTCTCCCCCGGACTTGTGTTCGATCAGAACGAACCCGCCGGTGCTGTCCTCGAGCGCTCGACGGTGATCAAGGTCAAGGTGGCGGTGGCCCCGCCGGAGCCCGAACCCCCGGTCGTCACGGTCACCGCGACGCCGTCGGAGACCCCGACGCCGGACCCCACTCCGTCGGAGACCCCGACGCCGGACCCCACTCCGTCGGAGACGCCCAGCACCGAGCCGGACCCGAGCGTCTCTCCGTCGACGACACCCTGAGCCCTCGGCCGCCCGGAGGGGCGGTCAGCCGAGGGTGGTGGTGACCAGGGGCGACAGGTCGACGGCCCGGGCCGGGGCGTCGGTGTCCCCGCACTCGGCCAGCCAGTTGGCGAGCATCTGGTAGCCACCCTCGGTGAGGACGGACTCGGGGTGGAACTGCACCGCCTCCACCGGGAGGCTGCGGTGCCGCACCGCCATGATGACGCCCGTCTCGGTGCGGGCGGTCACCTCGAGCACGTCCGGCACGGTGTCCTCGACGATGGCCAGGGAGTGGTAGCGCGTGGTGGTCACGGGCGAGGGCAGGCCCCGGAACACGCCCTTGCCCTCGTGGAACACCGGGGAGGTCTTGCCGTGCAGGAGCTCCGGGGCCCGGTCCACGACGCCGCCGTAGGCCACCGCCATCGCCTGCAGCCCCAGGCACACGCCGAACAGCGGCTTCACGCCGCCGAGCGTCCGCACCACCTCGACGCAGACACCTGCCTCCTCGGGCGTGCCGGGACCCGGCGACAGCAGGACACCGTCGAAGCGGTCGTGCCAGCCCGCCTCGGCGAACCGCGGGTCGTCGTTGCGCCACACCTCCACCTCGGCGCCGATCTGCGCCAGGTAGGACACGATGTTGTAGACGAACGAGTCGTAGTTGTCGATCACGAGGATGGCTGCCACGCGGCCATTGTGCCACCGCGGGGCGGGAACCCCGGTCCGTCCCCGGTGGCTCAGCGCGATACCCGGGCCAGGCGGACGCCCGTAGACCCGCTGAACGCCGGGAACTCCAGCCCCTGGGGTCGTTCCACCGCGTACCCGAGGCCGTAGGCGGCCACGTACTGACGGTAGATCTGCACCGCCGGCGAGTCGTCGAGGCCGGCCAGGAGACGCTCCTGATCCCCGATCGCCTCGATCACGTAGGGCGGCGCATAGGGGATGCCGTGGAGGACGACGGTGTTGCCCACGCACTTGATGCCGGTGGTGGCCACCACACGCTGACCCTGGATGGTCATGGCTTCGGCGCCACCGGCCCACAGTGCGTTGACCACCGCCTGGATGTCCTGCTGGTGGACCACGAGGGCGTCGTCGTCCACCCCGGCGGGTTTGACGTCTGCGGGGGCGTCGGTGAGCGTCACCCGGAGCCCAGGCCCGACCACCGCCACCATGCTCGCCGCCAGTTCCGCGCGGGCCACCTCATCCGCCAGCACATCGGTGCCGGCTGCCTCGGGTACCAGGGACTCCACCTCGGCGCGGATCCGGTCCGCCTCCTCGCGCAGCTCAGAGTTGCGGCGGCCCTGGGACACAATGAGGTCCCGCATGTCCGCCGTGCGGTCCGAGCGGAGATCGGTGCCCCGCGCCGCGAGCGCGGCCACCGTCATCATGAACCCCGCCAGGAGGCACACGAGCACCGTGGTGACGCGTCCGCGGCCCGACCGGGGCCGTTCCTGGTTCTTTCCCATGTTGGCGCGCACACGCGGGATCCGTTCTGTGATCGCGCGCCACATGGTCATGTGCCCACGGTACCCGCCGATGTGGGGGAATCTGCGGCTCTGACCTAGGCTGGGTGTCCGACGAAGGAGGCAAGTGTGCCTGAATCCAAGGTTCGCAAGACGGCAGAGGACAAGCGCAAGGCGAAGGCGAAGTCCGAGCTGGTGGAGAGGCGTGGCGAGACCGCGCGGCTCGCCCCGGCCGGCCGCTCGTGGGTGCCTGCCGTGTTCCTGCCCATCGGCCTGGTGGGCGTCGCCTGGATGGTGACCTGGAACCTGGCCTACGAACACATCGGGTTCATGCGAGCGCTCGGAGACTGGAACCTTGTGATCGGGCTCGGCCTGATCGTGGTGTCCTTCACCGGCATGACGCTGTGGAAGTGACCCCGCTCGGCACATTCGACGCCGTCATCTTCGACTTCGACGGGACCCTCGCGGACTCCGTCGCGTCCATGCACCGCGCCTACGCCATCTGGGCCCGGGAGTACGGCATCGACCTGGAGTCGCTTCGTCAGTACACCGGCCGGCCGGCCGAGGCGGTTGCCCGGGCCCTCGTGCCCGCGGACATCGCGCCCGCCGCCGGCGCCCGCATCGACGAGCTCGAGATCTCGGACACCGAGGGCGTCGTCGCGCTTCCTGGGTCGGCAGCCGCCTTCGCTGCCATCCCCGCCCACCTGCGGGCCATCGCCACGTCGTGCACCACGGCCCTCCTCGACGCGCGCCTGGGCGCCACGGCACTCCCGCGCCCGAGCGTCATCGTCACCCGTGACCAGGTGGAGCGGGGCAAGCCCGCCCCGGACAGCTTCCTGCTGGCCGCCGCACGCCTCGGCGTCGATGCATCCCGCTGCCTGGTGTGCGAGGACGCGCCCGCGGGTGTCGCGGCCGCGCGTGCCGCAGGCATGCCGGTGCTCGGCGTCCTGACCGAACACACCGCCGACGAGCTCGGGGCCGACTGGGCGGTCGATTCGCTGGCGGGCGTCGTGTTCGACACCACGGCCGACGGCGTGCGCGTGAGCTGGGCCTGAGCGCCACAGCTAGGATGACCGGCGTGACCGATACCCCTACTCCCCAGCACAGCGACTCGGAGCAGACCGCCGTCCGCAAGGAGAAGCGCGCCCGGTTGCTCGGCTCCGGCGTGCAGGCGTACCCCGCGGACCTCTCCCGCTCCCACTCGCTGCGCGAGATCCGCGCCGCCTGGGGACACCTGGAGGCCGGCGAGGAGACGCAGGACGTCGTGACCACCGGCGGCCGCGTCGTGTTCATCCGCAACACCGGGAAGCTGGCGTTCGCCACGCTGCAGGACGGCTTCACGCCGGACGACAACGGCGAGCGCCTGCAGGTCATGCTGTCGCTGGCCGAGGTGGGCGACGAGGCCCTGGCTGCCTGGAAGACGGACGTGGACCTGGGCGACTTCGTATGGGTCACCGGTCGCGTCATCTCGTCGAAGCGCGGCGAGTTGTCCATCATGGCCGGCCAGTGGCGCATGGCGGCCAAGGCGCTGCGCCCCCTGCCGGTCATGCACAAGGACCTGTCCGAGGAGGCCCGCGTCCGCCGACGCTACGTGGACCTCATCGTCCGCGAGGACGCCCGCGAGATGGTGCGCGCCCGCTCCGCCATCACCAGGGCCATCCGTGAGACCCTCTACGCCCGGGACTACCTGGAGGTGGAGACCCCCATCCTGCAGCTGGTGCACGGCGGCGCCGCCGCGCGGCCGTTCTCCACGCACATCAACGCGTTCGACATCGACATGACGCTGCGCATCGCCCTGGAGCTGCACCTGAAGCGCACCATGGTGGGCGGCGCGGACCGCGTGTTCGAGATGGGCCGCGTGTTCCGCAACGAAGGCATCGACTCCACCCACTCGGCGGAGTTCACCATGCTCGAGGCCTACATGGCCTGGGGTGACCAGCGCACCATCGCCAGGCTCATCCAGGACGTCGTCGTGGCGGCCGCGGACGCGGTGGGGTCGCGGCAGATCGAGACGCCCAAGGGCGTCATCGACCTCGACGGCGAGTGGGCCTGGCTGTCGGTCTTCCCCACGCTGTCCGAGCGGCTGGGCGAGGAGATCACCGTCGACACCCCCGTCGAGGTGCTGCGCCGCCACGCGGACGCCCACGAGGTGGAGTACGACCCGAAGTGGGCCGCGGACAAGATGGTGATGGAACTGTTCGCCGAGATCGTCGAGCCAGACCTCCTGCAGCCCACGTTCGTCTACGACTACCCGTCGATCGCGCAGCCTCTCGCCCGCCAGCACCGCACCGAGCCCGGCAAGGTCGAGGCGTGGGACCTCATCATCGGCGGTCTCGAACGGGGCACCGGGTTCACCGAGCTCGTGGACCCGGTGATCCAGCGCGAGGTGCTGTTGTCGCAGTCGGTCAAGGCGGCGGGCGGTGATCCCGAGGCGATGCAGTTCGACAACGACTTCATCGAGTCGCTCGAGTACGGCGTCCCGCCGATGGGTGGGCTCGGCCTGGGGATCGACAGGTTGATCATGCTGCTGACCGGTGTCGGGATCCGGGAGACCATCCTCTACCCGCTCCTCCGTCCCCAGGCCTGACAGGGCGTTCCGCTCTCCCGAACCGCCGGCTCAGCGTCGGGGGGCAGCACCTGCCCGCCTAGGACGTGCGCCATGACGAAACCCCTGTTTCAAATCAGTTGACATGCGCGCCGAGGCGTGTTTAGCTACTCTCACGAAACCCGGGTAACGCAAGGCGACGGCGCCTTCCCGGGGGCCCCACGAGGAGGTGGTTCAGCATGGTTCGTCGCGTCGACGTTGCTCGGCTCGCGGGGGTCACGCCCGCAGTCGTCTCCTACGTCACCAACGGCTCGCACCCCGTCTCGGCCGCCACCCGCCGTAAGGTCGAGGAGGCCATCGAAGAGCTGGGCTATCGGCCCAACGCCGTGGCCCGCGCGCTGGCCATCTCCCGCACGCACACCATCGGCCTCATCGTCCCCGCGGTGGCGAATCCCTTCTTCGCCGAACTCGCCTCAGCCATCGAAGCCGCGGCGTTCGCGGCCGGCTACACGGTAGTCGTCGGCAACGCATCGGACGAGGGCCGTCACGTCCTCGACTACGTCCACACCTTCGCGGACCGGCAGGTGGACGGGCTCGTCGTCGTCCCCATCACCGACTCCGCGCAGGACGCCCTGGCGGCCGCCAGGGGCCGCGGCATCCCCGTCGTGTTCACCGACCGGGCCGCCGGTGTGGACGTCCCCACGGTGAGTGTCGACAACGTCGACGGAGCCCGCGCGGCCGCACTCCACCTGGCGGAGCACGGGCGCCTCGTCCACGCTTGCATCACAGGCTCCGCTGACGCCCCCCCGGCCCTCGATCGCGTGATCGGTTGGCGCGCCGGGCTCGAGCAGGCTGGCGTACACGTCGACGAGGGTCTCGTGGTCCACACCCCCTTCACGGCCGAGGCCGGATACGACGCGGCCCGGGCCCTCATCGCAAGCCGCCCGGATGTCGATGCGGTCCTGGTCGGCAGCGACCTCCAGGCGATCGGCGTGCTGCGCGCCATCTTCGACGCGGGAAAGCTCCCTGGAGCCGACATCGCGCTGGCCTCGTTCGACGGCATCACGGCGGGCCGTTACACCTACCCTCGGCTGACTACGGTCGCCCAGCCACTCGCGGCCGTCGCAACGGCCATCATCGAACTTCTCGCGGGACTCATCGAGTCGCGCGAGGACGGTGCCGACCTCGGCACCACCCGGATCCTGTCCACCCAGCTGGTGATCCGGGAATCCTGCGGATGCCCTCCGCAGACGCCCTAGCGGGACGCCGGCACACCCGCCGGTACGCCCCCACCCATCCCACAGAGGAGTGAGATGAACATCCGCATCCGCGCCGCCGCGGCCATTGCCGCCGGTGTCCTGGCCCTGACCGCCTGCTCCAGCCCCAACGGCGGGACGAGCAGCGCACCTGCCCCCTCCGACTCCCAGAGCGCCGCGACCGACGGGGACCTGCTCTCGGTCGCCAACGTCGTCAACGGATATCTCGGCGACCAGGGCTTCTTCGACGATGCCGAGCGCGGCATCCAGGAGCTCGCCGCCGCCGGTCACAAGACCACCACGCTGCAGGCCGACGCCAACAACCCCAGCCAGTGGAAGGCGAACCTGGAATCCGTCTCCGGCAACGACTGGGATCTCGTCGTCCTCGGATCCGCCCAGATGACCGACATCCTGTCCGAGGCGTTGACCAAGTTCCCGGAGCAGAAGTTCATCTTCTACGACAACGTCTTCGAGCACGAGAACGTGGCGAGCGTCATCTACAAGCAGAACGAGGGATCGTTCCTCGCCGGCGTGCTCGCCGCGCAGGTGACCACGAACAAGGCAGACTTCCCCCTCTCCGGTGAGGGGAAGAAGGTCGGCGTCGTGGGCGGCATGGACATCCCGGTCATCAACGACTTCGTGGCTGGCTTCACGGCTGGTGTCGAGGCCGTCGACCCGTCGATCGAGGTCCTCACCACCTACGTCGGCAACTTCACCGACTCGCAGAAGGGCTACGACCAGGCCAAGGCCATGTTCGACGACGGCGCTGACGTCGTGTTCCAGGTCGCCGGCGGTGCGGGCATCGGCGTGCTCCAGGCTGCCAAGGACGCAGGGCGTTACGGCATCGGGGTGGACGGCAACCAGAACGGCCTGCAGCCCGGGCACGTCCTGGCCTCCATGACGAAGAACATCGCGCACTCGCTGGTCCTGACCATCGAGGCGGCCCAGGCCGGCGAACTGGAGTTCGGAACCACCACCCCCTACGGCCTGGCCAACGACGGTGTCCGCCTGGACTTCGCGGACAACGGCGACATCGTCCCCCAGTCCGTGATCGACGAGATCGAGGACTACAAGCAGAAGGTCGTCTCGGGCGAACTGACCGTCCCGACCTACAACGGCTGATCCCCTGTTGGTGGCGGGGAGGGTGCGCCCTCCCCGCCACCAACCCCCACCCCACTATCCCGCCTAGGAGCCGGAATGGACCAGCCGATTCTCGCGCTGCGCAACATCACCAAGACCTTCGGACCGAAAGTCGCCAACGAGAACATCTCGCTGACCATCTACCCCGGTGAGGTCCACGCCCTGGTCGGCGAGAACGGCGCCGGCAAGACCACGCTCATGAACATGGTGTCGGGCAACCTTCAGCCCGATTCCGGCGAGATCTTCTTCGACGGCCGCAGCGTCGTCATGAGCGATCCCCGCAAGGCCGATGCCTTGGGAATCGGGATGGTGCACCAACACTTCAAGCTCGTCCCCAGCCTCACGGTCACCGCGAACATCTTTCTGGGAAAGGAGACCGTTAGGGCGGGAACGCTGGACGCGGAGCCTATGCGAGCGCGCGTGCGCGAGCTATCGGAGCGGTTCGGACTTCCCGTCAATCCCGACGACGTCGTGCGCGAACTGTCGGTCGGGGAACGGCAGCGCGTCGAGGTCATCAAGGCACTCTCGCACGACACGCGGCTGCTGATCCTGGACGAGCCTACCGCCGTGCTGACTCCGGCCGAGACCGATGAGCTCTTCATTGTCATCCGCCAGCTGGCCAAGCAGGGGTGCGCCATCCTGTTCATCTCGCACAAGCTCGGCGAAGTCCTCGCCATCGCCGACACCGTCTCCGTGATCCGGGACGGCAAGGTGGTGGGGACACGACCGGCCGAAGGCCTCTCCCAGACCGACATCGCAGCCATGATGGTCGGCCGCGAGGTGCTGCTGCGCATCAGGCACCGGCCCGCCACTCCCGGGGATGAGATCTTGTCCGTGCGCGACGTCTGCGCCGTCGACAAGCGCGGCGCACTCGCCGTCCGCAACCTCTCCCTGCAAGTGCGGCGTGGTGAGATCGTCGGCATCGCCGGCGTCGAGGGAAACGGACAGTCCGAACTGGCAGCCGCGATCGCCGGCATGTACAAGGCGCCGCGGGGGGCCATCACCATGGCTGGGCGCGACGTCACGCGGGCCTCAGTGGCCGCACGCCGCGACCTCGGTCTCGCCTACATCCCCGAGGACCGCCACCACGAGGGCAGCGGACCGCGCCTCACTGTTGCGGAGAACATCGCCGCGACCCACATGCGGCACCCCATCGTCACCAAGGGGTGGCTCTCCGCTCGCAAGATGCGCGAACTCGCCTCATCGCTGATCGCCAAGTTCGACATCCGCGGTGCCGGACCCGACACGGTCATCTCCACGCTCTCCGGCGGCAATATGCAGAAGGTCATCATCGCCCGCGAGTTCTCGAATGAGCCTGCACTGCTCATGGTCTCCCAACCGACGCGAGGCGTCGACGTCGGCGCCATGGAGTTCGTGCACAACTCGATCGTCGCGGCGCGCGACGCAGGGGCGGGCGTTCTGTTGTTCTCGGCTGACCTCAACGAGGTGATGAGCCTGTCCGACCGGCTGCTCGTCATGTTCCGTGGCGAGATCGTCGCCGAGTTCACCCAGGCCAACATGTCCGAGGTGGCCGTGGGCCTGGCTATGGCGGGCGTCGCCCCCACCCCCGAAGCGCTCGCAGAGGCGGAGGCCCGGCACCGCCGGGTGCAGGAGGAGCTCGCGGCCAGCGGCTCCACCGGGGACGCCGAAGTGGCCGAGGTGGCCGACGACGAGGTGGTTGCGGCTCCCCTGACCGACGCGGAGGCGGCGCGAGTCGCGGCCACGGCACTCCCCCACGCCTCGGGTTTCTTCGCCGAGTTCGCCAAGAACGCGTTCACCAGCGCCCTCCAGCCACTCCTGGCGATCGGCGCGGCCCTGGTCCTCGGCGCCATCGTCATCCTCGCCATCGGTAAGAATCCGCTCACCGCGTACTCGGCGCTGTTCCTGTCCGGCTGGAGTTCGCCCTTCGGGATCGCGTCGATCATCGCCGCGTTCGTCCCCCTGGCCATCCTGGCCGTTGGCACGATCATCAGCTTCCGAGCCGGGTTCTTCAACATCGGCGCGGAAGGCCAGATGTTCCTCGGCGCGTTCTTCGGCGCGTTCGCGGGGTTCACCTTCCCCGATCTCCCGGCCCCAGTGCTGATTCCCCTCGTTCTGCTGTTCGGAACCGTCGCGGGCGGGCTCTGGGGGCTGCTCCCGGGCGCGCTGCTGGCCCGCTGGCGGGTCGACATCATCGTCACCACGCTCCTTCTGACAGACATCGCGAAGCTGCTCACGCAGTACTTCGTGTCCGGGCCATTCCAGGACCCCTCCGCAGGCATCGCCGGAACCCGCCACATCGCCCCCCAGGCCCGGCTCACCATGTTCAGCTCCACGTACGGGCTCGGGGCTGACCTGCTCCTCGCCCTCGCGGCCGCAGTTCTCATCGCGGTGATCTTCGACCGGACGCCGTGGGGCGCGAGGGTGCGGCAACTTGGCGAGATGAACGACTTCGCGGAATACACCGGGGTGTCGGCCTCTCGGATGTCGATGCAGGTCATGATGGTGTCTGGTGCCGTGGCCGGCTTCACAGGGGCCCTCTTCGTCCTCGGCCCTAACGGGGGCCGGTTCCTCCAGCAGTTCTCGCCCGGCTTCGGTTTCATGGCGATGACCGTGGCGCTCCTGGCCCGCCTCAACCCGTGGCTCGCACTGCCGGCCGCTCTGTTCTACGCCACCATGCTCGGCGGATCGACGGGGCTGCAGACCGCAGGCGTGCCCTTCCCCCTCGTGAGTATCCTCCAGGGCCTCATCATCATCATGATCACGGCCACTTTCACCTGGAACTGGTGGCGCAGGCGGGTGCGCAGACCCGACCTGACCCAGCCGACCACTGCGACCACCGAAGGAGCATCGCTGTGACCGATGTGCTGTCCCAGTTGTTCACGGTGACCATGCTCGCCGTCATCCTCACCAAGCTCACGCCGATCCTGCTCGCCGCCATCGGCGGCGCCTTCACCCAGATGGGCAACGTGCTCAACATCGGCCTCGAAGGCATGATGCTTGTCGGAGCGTTCACGGGCGTCGTCGTCGGCGCCGCCACCGGCAGCCCGTACGTCGGTGTGCTCGCCGCCGTGGGCGCCGGGATGCTGCTCGCGGTGATCTTCGCCGTTGCCTCCCTCGTATTCAAGGCCGACCCGATCATGGTAGGTATCGGCGTCAACTTCCTGGCCATGGGATCCACGATCCTGTTGCTGCAGGTGTTCTACGGCAACCCCGGCGTGACCCCCGGCAATGTGAAGTCGAACCTGTCGAGGATCGACCTCGGACCGATCGGCGACATCCCCCTCCTCGGCGACGCGATCAACAATCAGACGATCCTGGTGTGGCTGGCCCTGCTCATGGTGCCTCTCTACGCGTTCGTTCTGTACCGCACGCCCTACGGGGTGCACCTTCGTGCCGTGGGCGAGGACGAGCAGGCAGCCCTGGCTGCAGGCATCAACGCCTCGCGGGTGAAGTTCATCGCGATCATCATCTCCGGTGCCCTGTCAGGTCTGGCCGGCGCTCAGCTGTCGATGGCCGCACTCGGCTCCTTCACGGCCAACATGACCAGCTCCCGGGGCTTCATCGCGGTGGCCGCACTGACCTTCGGACTGGCTCGTCCCTACCGGACCTTCATCGCCTGCCTCATCTTCGGCGTCGCCGACGCGTTCGCCGATCGACTCGGCCTGGCAGGGGCCAACCCGTCACTCGCCCTGATGACGCCCTACGTCATCACCATCGGCGCTCTCGTGCTCGCTTCGCTCCGCGTTCGCAGCGCCTTGGCATCGAGGGCGAGGCGCGCCCTCGAGAGCGTCACCGCCCCCGCCCGTCCCTGATCCCTCCCCCCGACCCGTTTCGGTTTCTCGCATCTGCACCCTCTGAAGGAATTCACATGCCCCAAAAGATCATCATCGACTGCGACCCAGGACACGACGACGCCATCGCGATCCTGCTGGCCGCTGGGAATCCCAACATCGACCTGCTCGGGATCACCACCGTCGCGGGCAACCAGACCCTGCCGAAGGTCACCCGCAACGCCTTGTCTGTGTGCGCGGCCGCCGGCATCACGGTTCCCGTGGCCGCCGGCGCCAGCCTCCCCCTCGTCACGCCCCAGGTCGTCGCCGAGGACATCCACGGGGCCACTGGACTGGACGGCCCGCTCCTTCCGGATCCGACGTTCGAGCTGGATCCACGCCACGCGGTCGACTTCATCATCGACACGGTGATGGCCGAGGAACCGGGGACCGTCCACCTCGTGCCGGTGGGACCGCTGACCAACATCGCGTTGGCGATGCGCAAGGAACCGGCGATCATCGACCGGGTCAAGTCCGTCGTCCTCATGGGCGGTTCCTACACCCGCGGTAACTCGACCCCTGCCGCCGAGTTCAACATCTACGTCGACCCGGAGGCCGCCGAGGCGGTGTTCCGCGGCGCCTGGGACGTCACCATGGTCGGTCTCGACCTCACGCACCAGGCCCTGGCCACGGCCGAGCTTCAGAACCGGATCCGCGACCTGGGCGGCGACCTGTCGCGGTTCGTCCTGGACATCTGGGGCTTCGTCGGACGTGCGTACAAGGAGTTCTACGAGTTCGACTATCCGCCGGTCCACGACGCAGTGTGCGTCGCAGCCATCGCCGACCCCGCGGTCTTCACGACGGCCAAGGCGTTCGTCACAGTGGAGTTGCACGGCCAGTGGACCAAGGGGATGACCGTGACCAACTTCGAGTCGGTCCCCGGGATGCACCACGCCGCCAACGAGGGCCTTCCCATGGGTAAGCCGACGACGAACGTCGCGATGACCCTCGACTGGCAACGTTTCGCCGATCTCGTGGGCGACGCCATCGAGACGCTCAGCACCACATCGGCCCGCTGACCACCGACTAGGAGCCATCATGCCTGTCCCCATCATCATCGATACGGACCCCGGTATCGACGACGCACTCGCCATCATGCTCGCGGTCGCCTCGCCCGAGGTCACCGTCCTGGGCCTCACCGCCGTCGCCGGCAACACCGGACTCCACCACACCGCCGTCAACGCAGCGGCACTCGCCGACCTGCTCGACCTGGACGTTCCGATCGGATACGGCGCCGCCGCGCCGCTATGGCGACGCGACACCGTGCCGGACGGCAACGTCCACGGCGACAACGGCTTCGGCGGTTACGAACTGCCGCTCTCCACCCGGACCCTCGAGCCCGCGATCCCACTGCTCGTCCGTCTGGTCGAGAGCAGCAGCGAGCCGGTGACCCTGGTGGCCATCGGTCCGCTGACGAACGTCGCCGCCTTCATGGCGCTGCACCCCGACACCGCCCGCAAACTGCAGCGGATCGTCATCATGGGCGGCGGCACCCTGGATGTGCTGGGCAACGCCACCCCTGCCGCAGAGTTCAACATCTACTACGATCCTGATGCCGCGGCCCGGGTCTTCGACTTCGGGGTGCCCATCACCATGGTCGGGCTCAACGTCACGCACCGCGCGATCCTCTTCCCACGCGACTTCGCACCGCTGGATCAGTCAGGGGGACCCATCGCGGAGATGGTGGCGCGGATGCTCGGACACTACGGAGAGCACGCCTACTCGGGGCTGGATGGCGGCGCCGCGCAGCACGACGCCTTGGCACTGGCGGCAGTGGTACAGCCCGATGTCATCACGACGCGCCACCTGCACGTCGACGTCGAGAACGTCGGCCGGCTCACGGCTGGGATGACCGTCGTGGACTTCCGGAAGCGCCCCGGGCGCGAACCCAACTGCGATGTCGCGCTCGACGTCGACGCGGACCGCTTCCGCGACCTACTCATCGGCCGGCTCGTCGACCTCGACGCCACCCTGAAGAACGGACTCTGATGCCCACCAAAATCCTCCTCGACTGCGATACCGGCGTTGACGACACCCTCGCCATTCTGTACGCGGCGCTGCACCCCGACATCGACCTGGTGGGTGTGGGCACGGTGTGGGGTAACGTCGACGTGCCAACCGGGACGCGCAATTCGATCCACACACTCGAGATGGTGGGCATGGGCCATGTGCCTGTCGCCAGAGGAGCGGCCGGCCCGCTCCTGGGCGGGGAGGCGTCCTTCGCCTATCACGTCCACGGCGACGACGGGCAGGGCAACGCCGGCACCGGCCGCTCGGTCGGACCGGCTGTTCCGGGGACGGCGGCGGAACAGATCGTCCGGCTCGCGCGGCGCCATCCGGGTGAGATCACCCTGGTCCCGGTCGGGCCGCTGACGAACGTCGCTCTGGCCCTGGGGCTGGAGCCGGAACTACCCTCCCTGATCAAGGAGGTCGTGCTGATGGGCGGAACGGCGCAGGCCCCGGGCAACGTATCCCCGGTGGCCGAGGCGAACATCGCCCATGACGCCTGGGCGGCGCAGGCAGTCTTCGCCGCCCCGTGGCCGATCACGATGGTCGGGCTGGACGTCACGATGAAGACGCTCATCACCCCCGAGCGTCGTGCTGTCCTCGACGCCGGCGGGTCCCTCGGACGATACGTCTCGCGAATCCACCAGTTCTACGGCGAGTTCTTCCAGCACAACGACTTCAGCCAATGGCGCGCCACCATGCACGACACCATGGCCGTCGCCGCGGCAGCCGGCACCCTGCGTATCACGCTGGCACCCGTCGTCCATGTCGAGGTGGACGTGTCCGGTGGCCCCTCCCACGGCCAGACCATCTGCGATCTGCGGGGGATCTATCGCGGTTACCCGGCACAGGAGGGCGCGCATTGCCGCGTGGTACTGGAGTGCGACGACACCATCGCCGACGACGCCGTGGCGCTCGTGGCTTCCTTCGGCGACGCCCTGACCCCGACGGAGTGACGTCGTGATCGACTACACCGGAAAAGTGGCCCTCGTGACGGGGGCCGCCCGTGGGATCGGCCGAGCCACGGCCCTGCTTCTGGCGGAGGCGGGCGCGAAAGTTCTCGTCACGGACTTGGAGCAGCCCCTAGCCAACCTCACCTACTCGACATCGGGGCGGTCGGCTCTCACGGCCACTGCCGACGACATCCGAGCAGCCGGTGGCGTCGCCACCGCGATGACCGCAGATGTGCGCGACCTCCCCAGCTTGTCGCTGGCCGTGAGCCACGCGATGGATCTCTGGGGCCGGCTCGACACCGTCGTAGCCAACGCCGGCGTCGCGAGTTGGCCGCCCAGCACCTGGGAGGCCTCCGACGAGCAGTGGGACACGATGCTGGGTGTCGTCCTGACAGGCAGCTGGAACACGGTACGGGCGGCTGTGCCCGCCCTCCGGGCGGGCGGCCGCGGCGGAGCCATCGTGATGATCGGCTCGACCGCGGCGGTCAAGCCACTGGCCACCATCGGGCACTACGCAGCCGCCAAGAGCGGCCTGGTGGGACTCTGCAAGTCCCTCGCGCTGGAACTGGCAGCCGATAACATCAGGGTCACCGTGGTGCATCCCGGCGGAACGGCCACGCACATGACACAGAACCCTGCCGCTGAGGCGTGGCAATCGTCCTTCGGCGGCGCGGGATCCCTGGCGCTACCGATGCCCATCACCCGACTGGACCCCGAAGACGTGGGCCGGGCCGTGCGGTGGCTCGGCTCCGAGGAGGCGCGCTACATCACCGGAACCGAACTGGTCGTCGACGGGGGTGCGACGCTGTGAGCGCGCTGCCCCTGAGCCCTTCCTCAGCAGTCGACAAGTCGGAAACCGTCGTCATCCTCGGCAGCGCGAACGCGGACCTGGTGGTACACGTGGACCGACGCCCGTCCGGCGGCGAGACCCTCCTGGGCGGAGATCTCCACCTGTTTCCCGGCGGGAAAGGCGCGAACCAGGCGGCGGCAGCAGCACGATGCGGCGCATCGGTGACGTTCCTGGGTGCCCTGGGCCGCGACAGCAATGCGGACCTACTGCTGTCGGCGCTGGGGGGCGCCGGAGTCGACACGTCCCACGTGATGCGAGCGGACGTACCCACCGGATGCGCCCTGATCCAGATCACGCCCGACGGGGAAAACTCGATCGTGGTTTCTCCTGGAGCCAACTCTCTGATGGACATCCCAGCGGCCGACGCCCTGAGAGATACATGGCTGGGCGCAGGCGTGCTGGTCCTCGCACTCGAGATCCCCTTTGAGACTGTGCTCCACGTTGTTGAGGTGGTCGGGAACACCGGGGTGCGGCTGCTGCTCAACGCCGCCCCGGCGCGGACTCTCTCCCCAGCGACGCTGAGGCACTGCGACCCTCTGGTGGTCAACGAGACGGAGGCCCGCGAGGTGCTGGGCAACTCAGCGATCGCGCCGGACGCGCCGTTCGAGGTGCTCGCGCAGGCATTGCTGCTCGCCGGGGCCCGTTCGGTGGTCATCACCTTGGGCGTGGACGGATCGCTCATCACCGACGGAGGGCCTGTGGTCCATGTGCCCGCCTATCGCGTCGACGCCGTCGACACCACCGGGGCCGGTGACGCCTTCGTCGGGGCAGTGGCTGCCGAACTGGCCCGCGGAGTGGCGCTGGAGGACGCGGTGCGTTTCGCCACGGCCGTGAGCGCGGTGTCGGTGCAGAAGCTGGGGGCGCAGTCTTCCTATGTCGATCGTGCCCACGTGGAGCGCTTCATCGCCTCACACCGCTGACACGAAGGGGGGCCGTCAGATCCATGAGGATCTGGAGCACTCGGCCCGCCGACCCGTGCCCTCCCCAAGCGACTTCGAGCGGGACGCTTGCCGGGGGGACCATTGCCACGGAGACGAGGTCGTGGCGCGCTTCCCGCTCGGCGAAGTCGGCCGGCACGACGGCAAAGGCCCGCGCCTCCTGGAGGTAGTAGGACCACGAACCCGAGATCCTGGAGGTGCCCGTCAGAATGAGTGGTTCCAGCCCTCGGCTGCGGCAGGATTCGACGACGAGGTCGAAGTAGGCGGAATGCTGCTCGCGTGGCCAGATGAGGAGCGGCAGGCCGTCCAGACCCGCCATCTGAGCGGCGGTGGCGCGGTTCAACAGCGACCGATGGGCCAGCACCTTCAACTCGTCCCGCCCGATGCGGCGGGTCTGAACCCGTGCCGAGCGACCGAGAAGATGCCCGATGCCGAGATCCGCATCACCGCGCTCGACCGCCGAGAGAACGGACCCGGTCTCCACTTCCATGACCTCGATGGCCATTTCGACCTGCTCGTGCACGGTCTTGAGGAGTTGCGGCAGCAGCCGGTTGACGATGCTGGGGGAACCCGCTACTCGCACCTTTCCGCGCACCTCACGCCGGAGACCGTCAGCCGCGGCTCTGAACTCCGAGAGGGCGTTGAGTACTCCGACTCCCTGGCGGTGGAGACGCCGCCCTTCATCGGTCAGCTTCGTGCCGGCCGGGGACCGGAGAAACAGCGGTACGCCGACGGCCCGCTCGAGACGCTGGACCTCCTTGCTCACCGTCGGCTGCGACAGGCCCAGCTCGACAGCGGCGCGACCGAAGTGCCCCGCCTCCGCCACGGCGGCGAACGCGCGCAGTTGCGTGATGGTCACCTCCATGCCTTAACGCTATCACCTGATACCCATTTGATGCTTTTCAGGCATGGACCTACGCCCTAGCCTTAGTGTCAATCAGAGACATCCGTTTCGCTTCCGAAAGGCACCCCATGACCGATCTCTCGCTCCGCGTCGCCGCCCACGTACAGGACGCCCTCGACCGTGGCATTCCCGTGGTGGCCCTCGAGTCCACGATCTTCACCCACGGTCTCCCCCGGCCCCGCAACGTCGAAGTCGCGCTCAGGGGCGAGGAGATCATCCGCGAACTGGGCGCCGTCGCGGCCACGATCGGCGTCGTCCACGGCCGCCCGGTGGTCGGTCTCACCGCCGCCGAGATCAATGAACTTGCCCACGACGACGCAGCGGCCAAGGCATCCATCCGCGACCTCTCCTACGCGGCGGTCACGCGGAAGAACGCCGGCACGACGATCGCTGCAACCGCGTTCCTCGCGAAGGCCGCAGGAATCGACGTCTTCGCCACCGGCGGTCTCGGCGGGGTCCATCACGGGGCGTCCACGACCTTCGATGAGTCGGCCGACATTACCGCGTTGTCCCAGATCCCGATCGTCCTGGTGAGCTCCGGTGCGAAGGCGATCCTGGACATCCCCGCGACGCTTGAGCGCTTCGAGACGCTGAGCGTCCCGGTGGTGGGCTACCGCACCGACCGCTACCCCGGCTTCTACGTCACCGATTCCGGCTACGACCTGACCGCGCGCGTGGACAGCCCTGGTGACATCGCCACGATGGTCACGGCCCAGAGCGATCTCGGCCTCAGCAGCGCCATCCTGGTCGCCAACCCGATCCCGGTCGACAAGCAGCTCGATCCCCGCGAGCTCGACGGAGTCCTCGAGCGCGCCTGGGCGGCGGCCGACGAACAGGGCATCAGCGGCCAGGCGTCGACGCCCTTTCTCCTCGACTTCATCCGCGTCGCCACCGAGGGTCGCAGCCTCGACGCCAACGTCGCGTTGTACTACAACAACGCACGGCTGGCCGCCGAGATCGCCACCGAGCTGGTCGCCAGGCCGGCCTGATGTTGGGGGTCATCGGAGACGTCGTCCAGGACGTGGTCGTGTGGCAACTGGAGCCAATCCGGCACGCCACGGACACGCGCTCGATGATCAGGACGACCCGTGGCGGTTCTGCGGCCAATGTGGCAGCCTTCGCCGCATCGCGCTATCCGACACGGTTCATCGGGTGCGTCGGTGACGACCTCGCAGGTCTCGCACTCACCCGGGAGCTGGAGGGCTGCGGCGTCGATGTCCGCATGCAGGTGCGCGGGACCACGGGCCTGATCGTGGTTCTCATCGACGAGCACGGTGAGCGACTGATGTTTCCCAGTCGGGGCGCCAGCGCGATGCTCGAATCGGTCGACCCGGCCTGGCTGGACGATCTCGAGATCCTTCATCTCACCGCCTACTCCTTCGAGGCGGGGAGCACCGTCGCCGCCGTCGGGGAGGTTGTCCGCGAACACAAGCGCAGAGGCGGTCGGGTGTCCCTCGACGTCTCATCCGTGGGGATGATCGACCACTTCGGAGTGGACCGCTTCCTCGGCCTGATGGTGGACCTGCAGCCGGACTTCATCTCCGCCAACCGGGACGAATCGCTCTACCTGGGGCTCTCCGACGGCGATCGTCCTGGCCCCAACCTGGGCTCCTTCGACACCGTACTCCTGGCCAGACACGGCAAGGACGCGACTCAGGCCTTCAGCTACGGTCGACACGTCGCAACCGTCCCTGTGACACCGGTCGACGACGTGCGCGACATGACCGGGGCCGGGGACGCCTTCAACGCAGGTTTCCTCTCCTCGTTCCTCACGAACGGAGGAGATGTGGTTCGAAGCTGCCTCTCTGGTCATGCACTGGCCCGACAGGTCCTGCGATCACCCGGCGCCACAGAGAACGCCGCTCCCGTAGCGGACTGACCCCCTTCCGTCCGCTACGGGCCGGGGGCCCTGCGCTGACTCGCGGTCTACGGACCCCCGATGAGCCTGACACGCGGTTCGACGACGGACGTTGAGCCTGCACCCAGAGTCGCCGTCGGGATTCGACCATTCACGGCGCGACCGTCGCTCGAGCCGTGGATCAGGCTCATCGGGCCCCTTGACCCGCGACGGCTATACGGCGTCGATTATCACAACTGGGTAACGTGAGTTGACTCTCTCCGCGCGCCCGGTTAGTCTTTCCGTATCCCTGAGAGCGCTCTCTAAATATTCAGCACCGAAGCTGAGAGCGCTCTCGCAGGAGAAGCACAGTTCTTACAAAGGAGTCACCGTGCGTGCTGCCATCCGTAATCTCGCCGCCGTCGCTTGCGTCGGCGCCCTACTCACCGCCTGCTCGTCGGGCACCCCGGACGCCACCACGTCCCCCGACGCGTCGGCAAACCCCGACGAGAAGGTCACTCTCACCGTCGCCACCTTCAACGAGTTCGGCTACGAGGACCTCTTCACCGAGTACATGGCCGACAATCCCAACGTCACCATCGAGGCCCGCAAGGCCGCGACCTCCAACGAGGCCCGCGACAACATGAACACCCGCCTCGCCGCAGGCTCCGGCCTGGCCGACATCGAGGCCATCGAGATCGACTGGCTCACCGAGCTCATGCAGTACCCGGACAAGTTCGTCGACCTGGCCGACCCCGAACTCGACGGACGCTGGCTGGACTGGAAGACCGCTGCCGTCACCACCGACGACGGCAAGGTCATCGGCTACGGCACCGACATCGGCCCCGAGGCCATCTGCTACCGCGCCGATCTCATGGAGAAGGCCGGCTTCCCCACCGACCGCGAGGAAGTGGCCGCGCTGCTCGAGGGCGACTGGGACAACTACTTCAGCGTCGGCAAGGACTACGTGGCCAAGTCCGGCGGCGTCGCCTGGTTCGATTCCGCCTCCGCGACGTTCCAGGGCATGGTCAACCAGGTTGAGAATCCCTTCGAGAACTCCGACGGCACACCGATCCCGCTGAGTGAGAACTCCGAGATCAAGGCGATCTACGACCAGATCGCCACCGCCTCGGTCGACGACAACCTCTCTGCCGGGCTCGCCCAGTGGAGCGAGGACTGGACCAATGCGTTCCAGACCGACAAGTTCGCCACGATGCTGTGCCCCGGCTGGATGCTGGGCGTCATCGAGGGCAACGCCGAGGGCGTCGAGGGCTGGGACATCGCCAACGTGTTCCCCGGCGGCGGCGGCAACTGGGGCGGCTCGTACCTGACCGTCCCGGAGCAGGGCGCCAACCATGATGCGGCCAAGAAGCTGGCCGCATGGCTGACCGCCCCTGAGCAGCAGATCAAGGCCTTCACCGCCAAGGGCACCTTCCCGTCGCAGGTCGAGGCCCTCACGGATCCGGCCCTGCTCGATCAGACCAACGCGTTCTTCAACGACGCCCCCACCGGCCAGATCCTGGCCGACCGCGCCACCGCGATCGAGGTCGCGCCCTTCAAGGGCCCGAACTACTTCGCGCTCGCCCAGCTCGTCACCGACGCGCTGAACCGCCTCGACGTCGAAGGCACCGACGACGCCGAAGGCTCCTGGGAGAAGGCCCTGACGGCGTACGACGCCCTCGGCCTCAGCTGAGTCACCGCGGGGTCGGGGGTCGTTCCCCGGCCCCCGACCCCGCCCCGTCCCCGCTGCCCCGAAGGAACCCCCATGAAACAGCTCACCTGGAGCCAACGCATGAGCCGGCTCGACGTCAAGGCGTCGCCGTACCTCTACATCAGCCCCTTCTTCATCCTCTTCTTCATCGTCGGCCTGTTCCCGCTGGTGTACACCGCCTGGGTGTCGATCCACGATTGGCACCTCATCGGTGGCCAGGGCGACCTGGTGGGCCTCAAGAACTACACCGACGTGCTGCAGCAGCCCAACTTCTTCAAGGCGCTACGCAACACCTTCTCGATCTTCCTGCTCTCCTCGGTGCCGCAGGTCATGGCCGCGATCGTCATCGCCTACCTGCTCGACACCAACCTCCGCGCCAAGACCTTCTGGCGGATGGGCGTGCTGCTGCCCTACGTGGTGGCGCCCGTGGCCGTCTCCATGATCTTCGCCAAGATCTTCGCCGACCAGTCGGGCCTGGTGAACGCGGTGCTCGCGAACCTGGGCGCCGCCGGCATCGGCTGGCACGCCGACCCGCTCGCGGCCCACGTCGCCATCGCCACCATGGTGAACTTCCGATGGACCGGCTACAACGCGCTGATCTTCCTCGCCGCGATGCAGGCCATCCCTCGCGAGGTCTACGAGGCGGCCATCGTCGACGGCGCCGCCCGCTGGCGAACCTTCTTCTCCATCACCATCCCGATGCTCCGGCCCACCATCATCTTCGTCGTCATCACCTCCACCATCGGCGGCCTGCAGATCTTCGACGAGCCCCGCATGTTCGACACCCTGGGCCAGGGCGGAGCGGACCGGCAGTGGATGACGCTGACGATGTACATCTACGAGCTGGGCTGGGGCGCTCAGAAGAGCTTCGGCCGCGCCGCGGCAGTGTCCTGGATCCTGTTCCTCATCATCATCCTGGTGGGCGTCGTCAACTACCTGATCACGCGGTCCATCTCGTCGTCGTCGAGCGGAAAGGCGGGCCGTTGATGTCCACCCAGATGTCCTCCCCCATGGCCACCCAGCTCGCGGGCAAGGGCGCCGGGCGCGCCGTCAAGCGCAAGCTGCACGGCGTGGACAAGCGGCCGGGGTGGGTCACCTACGCCGCGCTCGCCGCCGTCGTCCTCATCTCGATCTACCCGATCTACTTCACCATCCTGCTGGCGTCGTCGAACGCCGGCGAGATCGCCCGCAACCCCATCCCGTCGCTCATCCCTGCCGGGGAGTTGCTGTCCAACATCGGCCGCGTCATCGCGTCGGACATCCAGTTCTGGACGGCGTTGCGCAACTCGATCATCGTCTCGACGATCACCGCCGTCTCTGTGGTGTTCTTCTCCACGCTGGCCGGCTACTCGTTCGCCAAGCTGCGGTTCCGCGGCAGCAGCGGGCTGCTGGTCTTCGTCATCGCGACGATGGCCGTGCCCACGCAGCTCAGCATCGTCCCGCTGTTCATCCTGATGTCCGAGCTGGACTGGGTCGGCAAGCTGCAGGCGGTCATCGTGCCGGGCATGGTGACGGCGTTCGGCGTGTTCTGGATGACGCAGTACCTGCGCGAGGCACTCCCGTTCGAGCTGATCGAGGCGGCCCGCGTCGACGGCGCCTCCATGATCCGCACGTTCTGGTCCATCGCCCTGCCGGCCGCGCGTCCGGCTGCGGCCATGCTGGGGCTGTTCACCTTCGTCGGCGCCTGGACCAACTTCTTCTGGCCGTTCATCATCCTGGGCTCTGCCAACCCCACCCTCCCGGTGGCATTGCAGCTGCTCCAGGCGTCCTACTTCAAGGACTACTCGCTCATCATGGCCGGCGTCGTCGTCGCCACGCTACCGCTGGTGATCCTGTTCGCCGTCGCCGGCCGCCAACTGGTTGCTGGAATCATGCAAGGAGCTGTCAAGGGATGACCACACGCTACGAGTTCCCCGAGGGATTCCTCTGGGGAAGCGCCACGGCGTCCTACCAGATCGAGGGAGCCGCCCACGAGGACGGCCGCACCGACTCCATCTGGGACGTGTTCTGCCGCGAGCCCGGCGCCATCGTCGGCGGGGACGACGGGTCGGTGGCGTGCGACCACTACCACCGCATGCCCCAGGACGTCGCCCTCATGGGGGACCTCGGCCTCCAGGCCTACCGGTTCTCCACGGCGTGGCCGCGAGTACGCCCTGACGACAAGGACTTCAACCCCAAGGGGCTGGACTTCTACTCGCGCCTGGTCGACGAGCTGTTGGGCACGGGCATCACCCCGTGGGTCACGCTCTACCACTGGGACCTCCCGGCCGCCCTGCAGGACAAGGGCGGCTGGACCAACCGCGACACCGCCTACCGGTTCGTCGAGTACGCCGAGGCGATGCACGGGGCCTTGGGCGACAGGGTCAATATCTGGACCACACTGAACGAGCCGTGGTGCTCGTCGTTCCTCTCCTACGCCGGCGGCGAGCACGCCCCCGGGCACGCGTCCCGGCGCGAGGGACTGCATGCCGCGCACCACCTGCTGCTGGCGCACGGCATGGCGACGGCTCGGCTGCGCGAGCTGGCCCCGTCGGCCACGCTGGGGATCACGACCAACCACACGGTCGCGGACCCGGTGGACCCGTCGTCGGAGACGGACGTGGACGCCGCCCGGCGGATCGACGGCGTCTTCAACCGCTTCTTCCTGGACCCGATCTTCCGGGGCTCGTACCCGGCGGACGTGCTGGACGACCTGGCGGGTCTGGGCCTCGAGGACGCCATCCGGCCCGGCGACCTGGAGATCATCTCGACCCCCATCGACGTGCTGGGTGTGAACTACTACCACGGCGAGGCCGTCACCGGCACGCCGTCGTCGGACTACGCGCCTGTTGAGCTGCCCGACGGTCGCGCGCGGGGTAACCCGAACATCGGCTCGGAGTGGGTGCGGTCCGTGCCGCGCGGCCTGCCGGTCACGGACCAGGACTGGGAGATCCAGCCCGAGGGGCTGACCCGGCTGCTGGTGCGCCTCCACGAGGAGTACACCGGCCCGGCCGGAGTCGCGATGTACGTGACGGAGAACGGCGCCGCGATGGCGGACGTGCCGGACGCCGAGGGCTTCGTCGACGACCAGGATCGGGTGTCGTTCGTGCGGGACCACCTCGTCGCGGTCCACGACGCCGTCTCGCAGGGTGTCGATGTGCGCGGCTACTTCGTGTGGTCGTTGCTGGACAACTTCGAGTGGGCATGGGGATACGACAAGAGATTCGGTATCGTCCGCGTGGACTACGAAACGCAGCGCCGCACCCCGAAGGCGTCGGCTCTGTTCTTCCGCGACGCCGCGCGGAACAATGCGGTTGAGGAAGGCTGACCAGGACCATGATTCGACCCACGCTCGAGGACGTCGCGCGCTTCGCGGGCGTGTCTCGGGCCACCGTCTCGCGGGTGGTCCGGCGGGACCCCAACGTCGCGTCCGTGACCGCCGCGAAGGTGGATGCCGCCGTCGCCGAGTTGGGCTACGTGCCCAACGCATCGGCCCGTTCACTCGCGACGGGGCGCTCCAACACGCTGGCCATGGTGGTCCCGGAGCCGGACAGCCGGGTGTTCTCGGACCCGTTCTTCGGGCTGGCCGTGGCCGGTATCAACGCCGGCCTGGCGGGCACGGACATGCAGCTGGTGATGGTGTTCGCGTCGCGGCCGGACCGCTCCGGGGCAGTCGTCGACTTCCTGCTCGAGGGCCGGGTGGCGGGGGCGATCATCGTGTCGCACCATCGCTCCGACGGGCTGGTCGCGGCAGCGGCGTCGCTGCCCATACCGACGGTGTTCCTGGGCGCACCACTGCTGCGTGATCCCGCTCAACGGGCCTACTTCGTCGACACCGACAACCTGGCCGGAGCCCGGCTGGCCGCCGAGCGGATGCTGGCGACGGGGGTGCGGCGGCCGGCGACGGTCGCGGGTCCGCTGGACATGGCGGCGGCGCTGGACCGCCTCTCGGGGTGGCGCCAGGCGCTGGAGGCTGCGGGCCTTGAGGTCGCCGTCGCGCACGGGGACTACACGCGGGAGTCAGGGGCCCGGGCCGCGGGCGAGCTTCTCGACGCGGACCCGACCATCGACGGGATCTTCGCCGCGTCCGACCTCATGGCGCAGGGCGTCATGGATACGCTTCGCGGCCGTGGGATCCGGATCGGGGACGAGGTGAAGGTGATCGGGTTCGACGACTTCGAATCCGCCGCGCACACCAACCCGCCGCTCACCACGATCGCCAACCCCGCCGTCGAGTTGGGGCGCCAGGCCACGCTGATGGTCCTGAGCCTGGTGGAGGGGCACGACACACCCACGCCCGTGACCCTGCCCGTCGAGTTGCGGGTCCGCGACTCCGGCTGACGCGCTCGTCGCCGATCCACCAGCCACAGGTTCGTTTGCATCGAGCCCTTTGACAATCTACACTTCCAATGTAACCGGTTACATTCGAGGAGGAAGTGTGCGGCGGTCCACCACAGCCACCCTGGCCCTCCTCGTCGTGACCGCGATCTGGGGCTCGACCTTCTTCATCATCAAGGACGCCGTCAGCAGGATCGACCCCATCGACTTCCTCGCCGTTCGGTTCGCCGTCGGCGCCGCGATCCCCGCCGCCATCTTCTGGCGACGGCTCCGGCGCCTCACCGCGACCCAGTGGCAGATCGGTCTCGCCCTCGGTGGTCTCTACGGCCTGGCCCAGATCGTCCAGACCGTCGGCCTCCAGACGACGGCGGCCTCGGTCTCCGGGTTCATCACCGGCACCTACGTGGTCCTGACCCCGATCATCATGTGGATCGCCTTCAAGGCCCGGCTCAACGTCCGCACCTGGGTGGCCGTCGGCCTCGCCCTCGCGGGCCTGGCCGTCCTCAGCCTCACCGGCCTCGGCAACGGCGGTGTCGGCGAGGCGCTCACCCTGGTGGGCGCCACCCTCTACGCCGTCCACATCGTCCTTCTTGACCGGTGGTCGCGCTCCATGGACGCCACGAGCCTGGCCATCGTCCAGCTCATCGGCGTGGCACTCACCACCGGATTCCTCGGCCTCCCCGGCGGCTACCACGTGCCCGCGGACGCGAAAGTCTGGGGCGCCATCGCCTACACCGCGATCATGGCCGGCGTCGTCACGATGCTCCTGCAGACCTGGGCGCAGCGCCACATCACCCCGACCCGCGTGGTCCTCCTCATGACGTTCGAACCCGTCTTCGCCTCGGCCTTCGCCGTAGGGCTCGGAGGCGAGACCGTCACCATCCGGCTGTTCGCCGGCGGCGCGCTGATCCTTCTGGCCACCCTCATCGGTATCCGCGGCGGCCAGGCCGACCCCGCCGACGACACCCCCCTGATCCCGGCGCCTCCCGGCGCCGACACCCCTCCCCCACCCAACCCCGTCATCAACGGAGATAGACAAGGAGATCACCCATGACCACCCTGACCCGCCGCCGCCTCGGCGCCCTGGCCGGACTCGCCGCCATCGGCATCGGCCTCACCGCCTGCTCAGGCAACACCTCGACCCCGGCCGAGGGCAACGCAAAGGTTGTCTGGTCCACCTGGGGCTCGCCTGAGGAGCTCAAGATGTTCGACGACGTCCAGGCGGCCTTCAAGGAGGCCAACCCCGACGTCGAACTGGTGTTCCAGCCCACCCCGTCGTACTCCGACTACCACTCCAAGCTGCTGACCCAGCTGTCGTCGGGCACGGCGCCGGACGTGTTCTACGTGGGCGACGATCGCATCGCCTCGATCATCCGCAACGACGTGCTCCTCCCCGTCGAGGGCGCCTCAGTCAAGGAGAGCGACTTCGCCGAGAACGTCCTGGACGTGGCCCGCTGGGAGGGTGAGCTCTACGCCCTGCCCAACGACGTCAACCCCGACGCTCTCTGGTACGACAAGGAGGCCCTCGCGGCCGCCGGCATCACCGAGGACCCGGCCGAGCTCGCCGCCAACGACGAGTGGACCACCGAGAAGTTCTTCGAGATGACCGGCAAGCTCGCCGCCGCCGACCTCACCGGCGCCGTCTACTGGAACTACTGGGCCACGCACAACTCGATCATGACCGCCGGCGGAGGCGAGGTGTACGACGACGAGGGAACCTACGTGGCCAACACCGACGCCAACAGCGTCCGAGCGCTCGACGAGTACGCGACCCGCTTCGCCACCGGCGAGCTGAAGCTGGCCGACCTCCTCCCCGAGGGCTCCGGCGAGGACACCCTGCTCGTCACCCACAAGCTCGGCTTCCTGGCCCAGGGCCGCTACACCATCGGAACCATCCGGAGCGCGGGCGTCGACGAGGCCCTCTACGACATCATCCGTTGGCCCACCCCCGACGGCAAGGCCGCGCCCACCGGCGTCGCCGCGTCCTACCTCGCCGTCAACGCGAAGGCCCAGGACCCGGAGGCCGCGCTGAAGTTCCTCTCCGCGTTCCTCGACGCCGAGGGTCAGCAGCTTCGCCTCGAGGGCACCGGAAACGCCGTGCCGTCGATCAAGGGCGCCGACGACATCGTCCTGGCCGACGGCTACCCCGCCCACGCCCAGACCATGCTGGACATGCGCGACATCGGCTACTCCAACTTCGCCACCGAGGCCGCCGTGCCGGACCTGTCCAACCAGATCGCGGTGGAGTTCATGCAGCCGCTCTACGAGGGCAAGTCGGACGCGCAGACCACGCTCGACGCCGTCGCCAAGCTGGTCGAGGAGAAGACCGCGTCATGACCGCAGCCCCGCTCGTGGCCGGGGGGCGACCCCCGGCCCGGCGCGGCTGGCGGGAGAAGGACAAGTACTGGGGCATGTTCTTCGTGGCGCCCCAGGCGATGGGCATGCTCCTGTTCACCCTGCTCCCGTTCGCCGCCGCCTTCCTGCTGGCGTTCACCGACTGGAACGGCTTCGGGATGCCCGAGTTCATCGGCTTCGAGAACTTCGCCGACCAGCTCAGCAGCCCCCTGCTCGGCCGCGCCATCCTCAACACCATGGTGATCGCCGTCATCACGGTGCCGATCGGGCTCTTCCTCGCCATCCTCGCCGCCGTGGTGCTCAACAAGATCAGGGGCCGGGCGGTCTACCTGGTGCTGTTCTTCGCCCCCGTCGTCACCAGCTCGGTGGCCATCGCGCTGATCTGGCAGCAGCTCCTGCGGGCCGACGGAGTGCTCTCCGGCTCCCTGACCCGGCTTTTCGGCATCGCCCCCATCGACTGGCTCGGTGACCCGGTGCTCGCGCTGCTCGCCGTCTGCCTGGTGACCATCTGGGCATCACTCGGCCTCAACGTGGTCATCTTCATGGCCGGCCTGCAGTCCGTCCCCCCGTCGGTGATGGAGGCCGCCGCGATCGACGGCGCCGGCCCTGTGGCGCGGTTCTTCACCATCATCCTGCCGCTGCTGTCGCCCATCGTCTTCTACCAGTCGGTGGTGGCGTTCATCAGCTCACTGCAGACCTTCGACCTGGTGTTCGTGCTGGTCAACAACGCCGGGCCGGACAACGGAACCCGCACGATCGTCTACCACATCTACGACCTCGGCTTCGCGAAGTCGCAGTTCGGCCTCTCCAGCGCCGCCTCCATCGTCCTGCTCGCCCTGACGCTGGTCATCACGGCCATCCAGTTCGGCGCGCAGAAGAAGTTCGTCCACTACGAGAGCTGAGCCATGACCGTCCTCACCGACACCCGACCCCGGGCGCGCCGCGACCTCGGCTGGCTCAAGCACCCGCTCGTGTTCGCCGCCGCCCTCCTCATGGTGGCGCCGTTCCTCTGGATGCTGCTGACCTCGTTCAAGGGGCTGCCGCAGCTGCTCGCCAACCCGTTGTCCGTCCTGCCCGACCCCTGGGTGTTCACGAACTGGGCCGACGCCTGGGCCGCGCTCCCCTTCGGCCGCGCCTACGTCAACTCGATCTACATCACGGTGCTCGTGGTCTTCGGCACGTTGCTGACCACGTCAATGGCGGCGTACGGCTTTTCCCGGATCCCGTTCAAGGGCTCGAAGGCCCTGTTCTGGGTGTTCCTCGCCATGCAGATGGTCCCGAAGCAGGTCACCCTGGTGCCGTTCTACTTCCTCATGGCGCAGATCGGCTGGGTGGACTCGCACCTGTCTCTGATCATCCCCGCGATCATGGTCAACCCCTTCGGCGTGTTCCTGGCGAGGCAGTTCATCTCCTCGGTCCCGATCGAACTGGAGGAGGCCGCGATGATCGACGGCGCCTCCCGCTGGCGGATCTACTGGACCATCATCCTGCCCGCCATCCGGCCGGGTCTGGGCGCGCTCGGCATCATCGTCGCGCTCGACGCATGGAACAACTTCCTCCTGCCGCTGGTGCTGCTCAACTCCACAGACCTGTTCACCGTGCCGCTGTTGCTCAGCCAGTTCCAGGGCCAGTTCGGTGGGATGAACTACGGCATCGTCATGGCCGCGACCGCCCTGTCGACGGTGCCGATGCTCATCGCGTTCGTGATCGGGCAACGGCAGATCATCGAGTCGCTGGCCACCTCGGGGCTCGGCGGGCGCTGATGACCGACCTCGGCCGCGACCTCGCCCACCGCCTCGACCTGCTCGACGTCCCCTACACGGCGCGGTTCTCCCGGCTGTTCGTGCGGCGGGGGGACGACGGCCTGACGGTGTACGAGGCGGCGTACGAGCGGCCGCTCGACGAGAGCGTCGTGGTCTCGGGGCTGCGGGTCCTCGACGACGCCGGCCGCGAGGTGGAGATCGTGCGCGCGAGCCCGGCGGGCATCGAGTTCGACGGCGGCGCCAGACTGGTCGTCGACGGCGGCGAGGTCCTGATCGGCGGCCTGCCGGAGCTGTGGTCGGTATCCGTTCCGCTGGTTGAGAAGAGTGGAGCGACGGAGCCGATCCACGCGTCTCGACACCTGGGAAACCCAAGAACCCGTACCTCCCCCGACCAGGACCTCCTCGCCCCCCACGACACCGCCCTCGCCGAGTGGCTCGCCCGCTGCCCCGCCGTCGATCCCGCCTACCGCGACCTCACGCGCTTCTGCTGGTGGGTCCTCGGTGTCAACACGCTCCGCCTCGACGCCCCCGACGGCCTCAGCCGCGCCGTCGTGCCGTCGAAGCTCGGCTACGTCGGGCTCTGGCAGTGGGACGCGTACTTCATCGCGATCGGGCTCCGCCACGGCGACCCCGACCTCGCAGTCGAGCAGCTCCGCATCGCGCTTGCACACCAGGGCGACGACGGCCAGCTCCCCGACGTCGTGCACGAGCAGGGCGTCCTCGCGTCCAGCGACGACCTCCCGCCCGCGGACCTGGAGAACCTCCGCGCCATGGCGTCGCCGTCGCTCGCCCACTCCCGCGTCCCGCTCACCAAACCGCCGCTGACCGCGCTGGCCGTGGCGAAGCTGGCCGAGGTCCTCAGCGATGGCGTCGTCGACCAGTTCCTCCCAGCGATGCTGCGGGCGCAGGAGTGGTGGTACACCCACTCCTCCCGCGGAGGCCGGCCGGTCTACCTGCACCCCTACTCGTCCGGTCTCGACGACTCCCCGATCTTCGACGACGACGCCATCGTCGCCTCGCCGGACCTGGCCGCGTACCTAGTCCTGTCCGACCGGCTCCTGGCGGGCTGGCTCGCCGAGCGCGGCCGCCACGACGAGGCCGCCGCTTGCCGTGCCCGGGCCTCTGCCACCGTCGACAGGCTCGCCCACACCTGGGACGAGGCTCGCGGCTTCTTTCCCGCCCTCGGCGAGGACGGCCAGCCGATCGCGGCCGAGACCATCGTCTCCCTCATGCCCCTTCTGGCCGACGGCCTGCCGGGCCACCTCGTCGGCGGCATCCTCGCCGCCCTCGCCGACCCCGGCCGCTTCGCCACGCCCCGTGCGCTGCCGACGGTGGCCGCGTCGGACCCCGACTATTCCGCCGAACGGATGTGGAGGGGACCCGTGTGGGTGAACACGAACTGGTTGGTCGCCGAGGGCCTCCGCCGCCAGGCCGCCGTCGACTCCACACGAGCCGACCGTCTTCTGGCTACCGCCGACCGCCTCGACCGCGACACGCTGGCCCTCGTCGACGAGCACGGCCCGAACGAGTACTTCAACCCGGTGACCGGCGAGAAGCCGCCACGCGCGACGACGGTCTTCGGCTGGTCGGCCGGGCTGGCCGTCGACCTCGCCGTCCGCCTGTCTCGACCCCGCTGAACCCGCCCGCGCCCTTCGCCAAGCTGCCCGACACGGGCCCTTCCCCGCTCCCTGCAGAGCCCTGCCCCGTTGCGTGAGACGCACGCAAGCCGGGAGCGGCACAGCGCGTCGAAGCCGACGTGACAAGCCGCCCAACCCGGCGACAGGTCCCAGCACCGTGCGCCAGATGCTTCGACACGGCCGGCGGCGCTCCGCGCCCGCGACCGGCTCACTCAGTGGGGGCGACGCCTCGCTCCAGGAGTGCTACTCGGGGCGGAGGACGGCAAAGGGGTCGGTGACCACCAGCACCTGGTCGCGGAACCGGAACACGCGGGCCGGGCGGCCGCCCTTTGTGCCCGGGGCCGACATCTCCCCGGTCGGCACCAGCTGGCCGCGCCTCGTCAGCACCCGCTCCAGGTTCGTCGGCGCGACATCGTGGCCCAACGCCGCGACATACACCTCCCGCAGCTCAGCGATCGTGAACTCCGCCGGCATCAGCGCGAACCCGATGTTGGTGTAGCTCAGCTTCGCCCGCAGCCGGGTCACTGCCTGCGCGACGACGGTGGCGTGGTCGAACGCCAACTCCGGCAGTTCGTCGACGGCGAACCACGCCGCCCGCTCCGGCAGGTGCGGCTCCAGCACCGTCGGAACGAGCCCGAGGTAGCTGGTGCCGATGGTGCGCTGCGCGGGGTCGCGGCCAGGGTCGGAGCGCGTGCCCAGCTGCTCCAGGTGTGTCAGCCCGGATGCGTCCACCTTCGCCGCCAGGTGCCTGAGCACCGCCGCCTCCAGCGTCTCCTCAGGTTCGACGGGGCCGCTCGGCAGCGCGTACCGGCCCGCGTACGGCTCGTGGTCCCGCCTGGCCAGCAGCACGGAGAGCCGAGGGCCGTCGTCGACCACGCGGACCTGCAGGACCGCCCCGATGGCCTCGTGCCGATAGAGGGCGACGCCCACGGAATCACGCGGAGGATGGGGAGCCATGGATCGCATGCTACAGTTCCCCTGGTTTTCGTCTGCGAGTCGAAAACCGGAAAGGAGCAGGAGATGACCCTCCTACTGGAGCCCTCCGTCGGCACCGAGGCCTGGGAACGCTGGACCGCCGACGAGGTAGCCGCGTGGCAGGCGCGGGTGCACGCGCTCGCCGCCGCCCGCAACGCCGTCATCCTCGCCCACAACTACCAGGCGCCGATCATCCAGGACGTCGCGCACCACGTTGGCGACTCGCTGGCCCTCTCCCGGATCGCCGCGACCTCCGACGCCGAGACCATCGTCTTCGCCGGCGTCCATTTCATGGCCGAGACCGCCAAGCTCCTCTCCCCCGCCAAGCGCGTCCTCATCCCGGACCAGGCGGCCGGCTGCTCGCTCGCCGACACCATCAACGCCGACCAGCTGCGCGCGTGGAAGGCCGAACACCCCGGCGCCGTCGTCGTCAGCTACGTCAACACCACCGCCGAGGTCAAGGCCGAGACCGACGTCTGCTGCACCAGCTCCAACGCCGTCGAGGTGGTCCGCTCCATCCCGGAGGATCGCGAGATCCTGTTCCTCCCGGACCAGTTCCTGGGCGCCCATGTGCGCCGCGCCACCGGCCGGACGAACATCCACGTCTGGCTCGGCGAATGCCACGTGCACGCCGACATCTCGCCGACGGACCTCATCGACGCCGTGCGCGACAACCCCGCCGCGGACCTGTACGTGCACCCCGAGTGCGGCTGCACCACCAGCGCGCTGTGGCTGGCCGAGTCCGGTGAGCTGCCCGCCTCCCGCACCCACGTGCTTTCGACGGGCGGCATGCTGGACCACGCGCGCCGGGAGACGTCGCGGCAGGTACTGGTGGCCACTGAGATCGGCATGCTGCACCAGCTGCGCAAGGCCAATCCCCTGACAGACTTCCAGCCGGTCAACCCCAAGGCCTCCTGCCCGTTCATGAAGATGACGACCCCGGAGAAGCTGGAGGCCTGCCTCGGCGACCCCGCCCTGACCAGGGGTTACGAGGTCGATGTGCCGGCGGATGTGGCCGCCCGGGCGCGCCGGGCCGTCGAGCGGATGGTGGCGATCGGCAATCCCGGATCGGGGGAATGATGCCCGCCCGGGCACTCCCGGCGAAGCCTCGCGCGTGGACGGGGCGGACCGACGTCGTGGTGGTCGGCACCGGCGCGGCGGGCCTGTCCGCGCTGCTCCACCTGGCCGCGGCCGGCGTCGACTGTGTGGCGGTCACCCGCGGCGAGGTCACGGACTCGGCCACCGCCTGGGCGCAGGGCGGGCTCGCGGCGGTGTGGGACGACGGCGACACGCTCGCGGCGCACGTCGCCGACACGCTGACCGCCGGGGCGGGACTGTGCGACGAAGGGGTCGTGTCGGACCTGGTGGCGAGTGCTCCGGGGGCCATCCGGCGGCTGATCGGGCTGGGGGCGCAGTTCGACCGCGACCCAGCGGGTGGGCTGGACCTGCACCTGGAGGGCGGACACTCCGCGCGCCGGATCATCCACGCCGACGGCGACGCCACCGGGGCGGAGATCGAGCGGGCGCTGTGGGCTTCCTTGTCCGGCGCCTTGGCTGGGTCACGGACGCGGGTGATGGCTCAGACGCGGCTGATCGATGTCCTGATCGACGGCACCGGGCGCGCCTGCGGGGTGCGGCTGCTGGACGCCGACGGCCAGGTTGGCGAGCTGCTCGCGGGCGCCGTCGTGCTGGCCACCGGCGGCATGGGCCAGCTGTGGCCGGTCACGAGCAACCCGCTGGGCGCGACGGGCGATGGGGTCGCGGCGGCGCTGCGGGCCGGCGCCGAGGTCCGCGACCTCGAGTTCATGCAGTTCCACCCCACCGTGCTGGCCGACGACGCCGCGGGCGAGCGGGGCGTGCTGGTGTCGGAGGCGGTGCGCGGCGAGGGGGCGTGGCTCGTCGACGATGCCGGCCGCCGGATCATGGCCGGGGTGCACTGGTTGCTCGAGCTGGCGCCGCGCGACGTCGTGTCCGCAGCCATCATGGCGGAGCTCTCCCGGAGCGGGGCGCCCCATGTGTGGCTCGACGCGACGTTCTTCGGGCGCGAGCGCTGGGAGCACCACTTCCCCGGTATCCTCGCGCTCTGCCGGGGCCGGGGCGTCGACCCGGTGACCGAGCGCATTCCGGTGCACCCCGCCGCGCACTACGCGTGCGGGGGTGTCGCGGCCGACCTGCACGGCCGGACGTCGGTGCCGGGGCTGTACGCCGTCGGGGAGGTCGCGGCGACGGGGGTGCACGGGGCGAACCGGCTGGCGTCGAACTCGCTGACTGAGGCGCTCGTCGCGGGCGACCGAGTGGGCACGCTGCTCACCGACGGCGACCGCGCCCGGCAGAGCGGCTCCGCTTGTCACCCGGCAGTCAAGGCCGGTCACCAGTCGGCGGGCGGCGCCGTTGACGACGGGGCCGTTGTCGTCGACCCGTCTTTCCTGCCCGAGCTGCGGGCCTGGATGCAGCGGGAGGCATTCGTGTCGCGGACGGGCTCCGGGCTGGCCAGGCTCGGGGCCGCGCTGGCTGCAGCGCCGAGAGGTACCGGCCCGGTGGACGACGCCTCGCTGACCGCGACCAACCTCCACGCCGTCGCCACCGTCATCGCCGCGGCCGCGGCGGAGCGGACGGAGTCGCGGGGTGCGCACCGCCGCTCCGACTTCGCCGCCACCTCGCGCACCTGGGAGCGGCGAATCACCGTCCGCCCCACGGAGGGCGGGCTAGAGCTGACCTCCGTACCCCTGGCCATCGCCGAAAGGACCGCAGCATGACCGCCGTGTCGACCGACATCGACCTTGCCCCCCCGGACCGCGACGTGGCGGACGCCTGGACCGCCGTCGACCCCGCCGAGGTGCGGCGGATCATTGACGTCGCGGTGGACGAGGAACTAAGGCTCGGCCCGGACGTCACGACGGAGGCGACGGTGCCGGCTGGGGCCGTCGGGGTCGCGGAGGTGGTGGCGCGCGAGGCCGGCGTCCTGGCTGGCATGGCTGTGGCGGTCGAGGTGCTGCGGGTGGTGGCGTCGCGGCTGGGGGTCGAGGCTTCCGCCGAGGTGGTGCTGGCTGACGGCTCCAGGGTCGCGATGGGGGACGTCGTGCTGCGGATCAGCGGGCCGGTGCGCTGCCTGCTGACCGCCGAGCGGACCCTGCTGAACTTCCTCGGGCAGCTGTCCGGGGTGGCGACGGCGACGGCCGAGTGGGTGTTCGAGGTGTCCGGCACGGAGGCCCGGATCCGCGACACCCGCAAGACTGTGCCGGGGATGCGGGCCCTGCAGAAGTACGCCGTCGTGTGCGGCGGCGGGGTGAACCACCGGATGGCGCTCGGGGACGCGGCGCTGATCAAGGACAACCACGTGGCCGCAGCCGGGTCCGTCGCGGGGGCGTTCCTTGCGGTGCGTGCGCACGCACCGGGTGTCGCGGTGGAGGTGGAGTGCGACACGGTGGCGCAGGTGCACGAGGCGGTCGCGGCGGGTGCCGAGCTGGTGCTGCTGGACAACATGACCCTGGCCGAGACCCGCGAGGCGGTCGCGGTCTGCCGCGCGGCGGGGGTCCGGACGGAGGCGAGTGGGGGGTTGACACTCTCGCGGGCCGCTGAGGTCGCGGCGACGGGCGTGGACTTCATCGCCGTCGGCGCGTTGACCCACTCCGCGAGGGTGCTCGACCTGGGCCTGGACCTCACCGCCTGACCAACGACCGGGTCCCGCGGCCACCTGTCTGCAACTTGCTATCCAGAGCGCGGTTTCTGTGGATATACGCAGAAACCGCGCTCTGGATAGCAAGTTGCAGGGCGAGCGCATCCACAGGTTGCCTGGAAGGTGGGAGATGCTCCGCCAGGCTGCCGAGAGTGGCGGCATGGACCTCCAAGGCATCTATTCCACCGCTCAACTTCGGGCCGCCGGCGTCAGCCGGCACCACGCAGCACTCCTTGTCAAGAGCGGAACCTTGCGCCGAATCCGGCCAGGCTGGTACGCCACGGACGGCGCCGACGAACAGGTCGAGCGCGCCCTCAAGGCTGGCGCCAGGCTGGGCTGCCTCAGCGGATGTCGACACCATGGGCTCTGGGTGCCCAACAAGTCAGCGATTCACGTGGTCTACGGGCTCGGCACTGACCCGGTCGAGCGCAAGGGGTTGATCGCCCATCCCTATAGGTTCAGGTATCCGCAGGAAGCCGTCTGGCCGCTGGCGGACTGCTTGCGACAGGTGGCGGTCCGGCACCCGGTCGAGGACGCGATGATTGTGGCCGAATCCGCCCTGAACCTCGGCCTGGCACCTCTGGAGGAGGTCCGCTGGGCACTCGGAGGGCTGCCGAAGAAGTACGCCGACTACCGCGACCGCATCGCACCTGCCCAGTCCGGGAGCGAAACGAGAGTCAGGCTCTTCTTCGTGCGGAGGCGCGTCCCCGTCCGGGCTCAGGCCGAGATCGACGGCGTCGGGTTCGTCGACCTCCTGGTGGGAGACTCGCTCATCGTCGAGTGCGACAGCCAGGCGCACCACGGCGAGACCAACTACGAGAACGACCGTCGGCGAGACCTTGCCGCGAGAGGACTCGGCTACACGACGCTGAGGCTCAGCTACCAACAGATCTGGAAGCACTGGCCGGCCACCCAACAGAGCCTGATACGGGAACTCCGCACACGCCGCCACATCAGGCCGAAGTGATCTGCAACTTCCTACGCAGAGAGCGGCATCTGTGCATATGCGCAGATGCCGCTCTCTACGTAGATTCCTGCAGGGGTCAGGCCGCGACACCCACCTCCGCGCGCACCATCTGCTCGGCCGACGGCTCGAGCTCGGCGCTCGCCGCCTCCGGATCCGTCACCTTCAAGCGACGGATGTAGCGCTCGTACCAGAGCACCGCCAGGCCGAGGAACACCACGACACCGCCCACGTTGTAGGTCAGCGTCAGCCACAGCTCCTGGCCCAACGGGACCGTACCCGCGACGAACACGAACGCGAACACCACCAGGAGGAACGTCGCGACACCCAGGCCGAGCGACCGCGACCCCATCCGGAAGTCACGCGCCACGCCGTCGTACCGGCGACGCAGCATCCAGTAGGCCAGCAGGATGAGCAACGGAGGCAGCAGCGCCGTGGCGGCCGTCATGTTGATGACGATGCCGAGCAGGTCGTTGACGTTGCCCGAGCCGAGGGCCGGGATGACGAGGATCGGCACCACGATGGCGAACTGCAGCCAGGCGGCGCGCCACGGGATGCCCTCGGAGTTCAACTCGACGAGCTTGCCGCCGAAGATGCCGCGAGGGATCTCGGAGAAGAAGATCTTCACGGGGGTGGAGGTCCACATCAGTAGGGACCCGAGGGTCGCGGCGAGCAGGATCACGCCGACCACGCGGTTGACCAACACGGCTGAGAGGCCGAAGTGCTCACCGAGGGCGCCCATCACCACGAACAGACCGTTGGAGTAGTCGAGCGTGCCCACCGGCACGAACACGTTCATCAGCAGCGACGCGGTGGCGTACAGCAGGCCGATGACGATGCCGGCGATGACGATGGTGCGCACGAACGCCTTGACGCCGCCTCGGAGGTCGTTGAGGAACACTGCCGAGGACTCGGCGCCGCCAACGCCCTGGATGATCCAGGCCAACGTGCCCATGAAGCCCCAGGCCAGCGCGAATGTGGAGAGGTCCGGGGTCATGGCACCCGTGGTGATGGGCGAGGCCGGCTCGACACCGCCGAACAGTGACGCGAGCGAGAGCACGATGAACGTGGCCGTCAGCACCAGCACGAGCGTGGCACCGATCGAGGTGATCGAGCCGATCCACTTGGCACCCTTCGTCGACACCCACGTGGCCACGGCGAAGATGAGGATCGACAACACCGTGATCCACAGCTGGGAGAGCTGCTTCTCCTCGCCGTAGATCAGGTACGACGCGAACACGAGGATCAGCGGCAGCAGCGAGGCGAAGTAGAACAGGTTGACGAACCAGTAGCTGAAGGCCGTCAGGAACGCCCAACGGCCGCCCATCGACGTCTTGACCCACTGGTAGACACCGGACTCGGAGTTCTTGTTCAGCGCCACGAATTCTGCGATGACAAGGGTGAACGGGATGAAGTAGAGGAGCGTGGCGAAGAAGAACGCCGGCGCGGAGGCCAGCCCGATCGCCACGTTGTTGTTGATGACGTTGCGGATGTTGAACACCGCCGCCACTGTCATGGTGAGCAGCGCGAACATGCCGATCCGCGCGCGATTGGTTCCAGTCATGGTGACTTTCTGTGTTGGGGGTGGGCTACTTGTTGTGGAAGCTGGCGCCCTCGACGGTGACGTGCAGCAGCACGGCCTCGCCGCAGGGAGCCGGAAGGATGCGGGCGGCCTCGTCGATGTCGACGACAAGCAACCCGCCGTCGGGGACTCGGACGGTCTCGCCGGAGCCGGTGAACAGCTGCCGGTCGGTGAGGTCGTCATAGGCCCCTTCGACGGCGAGGTCCACCTTGGCCGCCACCTCCACCGCGACCTCACCGCTGAGCGCGGCGACGACGAGGTGGTAGCGACGGCGCCCCACCATCTCCTCCGTCGCGAGGGCTGTCGCGGGGGCCTTGCGGTAGGTGAGGGAGTCACCGATGGAGTACGCGACGCCGGCGGACAGGCCGGGAGCGGCGTCGAGGGCCTCCAGGGTGCGCGCCCACTTCGTCGTTCCACCCAGGATCTCTCGCAGGGTGGCGTGGTCGGTGAAGAGCCTCATGCCGGGTCCTCCTGGCTGGTGACGGGCTGCAGGGTGAACTCGAACTCGAACGCCTCGAACCGCGTCCGGTAGGCGTCCAGCACCTCGGAGCCCCAGGAATTGGAGCCGAGGCCGAGGACCTGGTCGTTGAGATTGAGGGTGACGGTGTCGCGGCGCGTGAGGTCCGTGACGTGCCGTGCGGCGTCGATGTCTGCGCAGCTGTACGGCCACGCGGAGAAGTGGAACGGTCGCTCCCCGGCCCGCCGCGACACCCGCAGCCCCTGCCCGGAGCCGTCGGTCACCTCCACCCACCGGACGTCGCCGCGATTGCCGTAGTCCTGCGGGACGACGTAGGGCGTGACCATGGCGTCGACGTCGCTGGACCAGAAGCCAACGGGGTTGGCCGTCGCCGAGTCGGGGTAGTTCTCGCCCGGTCCGCGCCCGAACCAGTCCACCCGGCGGAGGTCACCGGGCAGCTCGAGGGTGACGCCGATGCGCGGGACGATGTCGCGGTAGTTGCCGTAGGGCGTGCCGACGGCGCGGACGGTGGCTGCGCCGTCGGGCGTGATCCGCCACTCGATGTCCACATGGCACCCGAAGTCGAGCACCGGCGGCGCGATGCGGGCGCGATAGCTGAGCAGAACGTCGTTCCCGTCCGAACGCCAAGCGACGTCGCGGACGGAGGTCTGCATGAGCTGGAGGTGTCGCGGGAACCAGAGCTCGTCGGCCTCCTGTTGGTGGTTGTCGATCAGCGGCTTCCAGAATCCGACGCGGAGGGGGGCGGCGACGAGGTCGCGGCCGGCGGACGTCCAGGAGAGGAGGTCTGCGGTGAGGATGTCGAAGGTGAGCCGGCCGGTAGAGGTGTCGACGTGGAGCAGGTGGTGGTCGGGATCCGCGTGAACGGTGGGGCCGCCCAGCGCCTCAGCCACCCGCGAAGGGCCCTCCCCGCGCGGGTCAAGCGCCTCAGCCCGCGGAGACGTGCCCGTAGTGGCACCCTCCGTGCTCACCCCTGAGCGTGGGGGCCCGGACTGGGGGACCGTCTCCGCGCCGGCGCCCTGCACAGCGAGCTGATAGCGGCCGATTTCGTGGCCTGGCTCACACCACGGGGTGGCTCGGGTGGTCACGACGGTCGCGATCGACGCCGCCTCCCGAGCCCCGACGAAGGGCAGGGCGTACGGGATCTCGGCGGTCTCTCCCGGCGCGATGGGGGTAACGCGCAGCACATCGGTAGCAGTCAGGTCACCGTCGGTCCAGGTGTCGACGCGCAGCTCGATGTCGCCCAGATCGGTGAACCAGCGGCGGTTGGTGACCCGCACTCCGCCGTCGACTGCCTCCACCAGGACCGGGCAGATCACAGCCGCGTACTCGGTCAGTCCTGGGCTGGGCTCCTGCCACGGAAAGACGAGGCCGTCGATGCAGAAGTTGGAGTTGTTGGGGTAGTCGCCGAAGTCGCCGCCGTAGCGGTGGTACTCCTGCCCATCCTCGCCCACCGCGAGCAGGCCATGGTCCGCCCACTCCCAGACGAAATGCCCCTGGATGGAGTCCCAGCGGTTGAACACCGCCTGGTACTCGCTCAGCCCGCCGGGGCCGTTACCCATCGCGTGGCCGTACTCGCAGATGATCCGCGGCTTGGGGTGCGGGTGCTCGCCGAAGTCGTTCATCTGCGAGACCCGCGAGTACATGGTGGAGATCACGTCCACGTGCTCGGCGTTGCGGTCCTCCTCGTAGTGCACGGGACGGTAGGGGTCCAGCGCCTTGGCGCGGCGATACATCGCGGGGATGTTGCAGCCGTAGCCGGACTCGTTGCCGAGCGACCACATGATGATGCAGGCGTGGTTGCGCTGCGCCAGCACGTGCCGCTCGATCCGGTCCACGTACGCGGTCTCCCAGGCCGGGTCGTCGGTGATCCGCGACAGGTCCCCGACGTTGGCGAAGCCGTGGGACTCCAGGTCCGTCTCCGCCAGCACCATCAGCCCGATCTCGTCGCACATCTCGTAGAAGCGCGGGTCGTTGGGGTAGTGCGCGGTGCGCACGGCGTTGATGTTGTGGCGCTTCATGAGCTCGAGGTCGCGGCGGACGCGGTCCATGCCGACGGCGCGACCGCGGCGGTCGTCGTGGTCGTGCCGGTTGACGCCGTGCATCATGAAGTAGGACCCGTTCAGCCGGAGCAGGCCGTCCGCGACGGTGACCTCGGCCAGGCCCAGACGGTGCGGGACATGCTCGGCTGGGCCGTCAGGCCCGACGACGGTGAGCAGCATGTCGTAGAGGTGCGGTTCCTCCGGGTTCCAGAACCGTGCTCCGCGGATGGTGACGGCTGCCGTCGAGCCGGGCGCCAGGGTGGTCTCAGCCACCGGGACACCGCCGTCGGCGATCGTCCAGGTCAGCGAGGAGGCGCCGTCGGCCGACGCGGTGAGGGTGACCTCGGCGTCGTCGCCCACCTTGTGCGTGCGGACGTGGAAGTCCTTCAGCCGCGCGGCGGGGCGGGTGACGAGGTAGAGGTCGCGGAAGATGCCCGAGGCCCACCACATGTCCTGGTCCTCGATGTAGGTGGCGTCGGAGAACTGCAGCACGGTGATGGCGAACAGGTTGTCGCCGTCGACCACGTGGGCGGTGATGTCGAACTCCGCCGACAGCCGCGACCCCTTCGTCATGCCGACGAACTCCCCGTTGACATGGATCTCGGCGTAGCTCTCCACCCCGTCGAGGCGAAGGACCATCTGCTCGCCGAGGGCCGGCGCCGACAGCCGGACCGTGCGCTGGTAGGCGCCGGTGGGGGTGTCGGCCGGGACGTGCGGCGGCTCGATCGGGAACGGGTACCCCTCGTCGGTGTACTGGAGCCGGCCGTGTCCGTCGAGCTGCCACAGGTGCGGGACGACGACGGTGTCCCAGTCCTGCTCTGTCGCCGTGAACGACGACGGCACCCGCGCCGGGTGGTCGAACAGACGGAAGCGCCAGGGGCCGGTGAGATCGACGAAGCCGCGCGAGGCCCTGCGGTCGCGACCTTCGGCCAGCTCGGGCGTCGCGTAACCGAAGAAGTAGGCCCGGGCGGGCATTCGGTTGCGTCCGGTCAGCGCCGGGTTCTCCCAGTCGAGGGGCTCCGTCATGGACGCGGTCTCCTTTAATCGTACGTCTCTCCCGGAATGTAACCGGTTACATTGATAGTAGAACAAGACCCCCGGCTGCGCCAACCGGGGGTCTCGAGGAGGGGTGAAGCGCCTAGACGGCGTCGACTGGGACGGCGTCGGTGCGGCCGGTCAGCAGCCACTCGACGGCCTGCTTCGCCGTCCACCCCCCCGGGTGGCTGATGGCCAGCTCCTCGGCGCTGGACAGGTCCTGCCCGAGAGTGATGGCCGGCTGCTCCCGGTACCCGTTCTTGCGCAGCTGCCCGAGGCCGATGTTGGCCATCAGGGCGTTGCACAGGCACTTGCGCCCCACCGTCTCCTCCGCGGAGCCGCCCTTGCGCAGGTACGGCGTGATGGGCTCCGAGGGACAGCGGTAGGTGATGGACTTGTCAGGACGCTCAACCGGGACGCGCAGGTAGCCGAGGTCACAGATGCGCTCGCGCGCCTCGTAGACGTCGTCCTCCGACAGCGTGTCCGAGAGCTGGGCCACCTTGAACGGGAACCCCGTCGGCGAGGCCCGGGGATCGTTGCGGACCACCAGGCTCCCGGAGGTGAGTTCGGACATCAGCCGGTTCCTCAGCTCTGCGGTGATCCCGGACTCTTCGGCCAGGGCGAACAGCGTGCCGGTCTGTACGCCGGCTGCACCGGCGGCGCGCGCTTCGGCCACCTTCTCGGGTGACGCGTAGCCGCCGGCGAGCCAGAACGGCAGCCCCACGTTCGCCACCTTCGCCAGGTCCGCGTCGTCCCTCGGCCCGTACACCGGGTCACCGGCATCGTCCAGGACCACCTTGCCGCGCGGCGGAGAGCTGTGCCCGCCCGCCCTCGGACCCTCGACGATGAATCCGTCGGGGCGGATCTCGGGGTCGCGGTTGAGGTAGTCGGCCAGCACGTGGAGGGTCACGATCGCGAGGAAGTTGGGGCGACGCAGCGCCGGCAGTTCGTCGCCGAGCATCGTGGCCGGGCTGAGGGTCGCACGGTGCGTCGTCGTGGAGTTGATCACGTCGATCGTCAGGTGCCCGGTCCGGCCGGAGGCGTACTCGGTGAGCAGCCTCGGCATCTCACGGGGCACCCCCGCACCCATGATGACGTAGTCGACGTCCGCCAGCATCGCGCCCAGGACGGCCGAGAGGGTGGCCGTCTGGATCTTCTCCAGCAGGTTGATGCCGACCTGGCCGGCGTGGCCCTCTTTGGCCAGCCAGACCTCGGTGAAGTTACCCACCAGGCTCAACTCCAGCGCCGCCCTCCGGGGAGAGATGGTCAGGGTGGGGTGCGGGCGGTACGGCTGGCCCTCGGGGCGTCCGCCCTCGAGGTAGTACGTGGCCATGACGCGCTGCGCCATCGCCTGCGACGGGAAGTGCGCCATCGCCCGGCGACGATGCCCTCCCGGATCGCCGTCCTGGAGCTCACGGGCGAGCACGCCGTCGAGAGCAGTTCCTGAAACGACGCCGAGCTCCCCGCACAGCGAGACCTCCCGGGCCAGTTTCCACGACGAAACAGCGACGCCCATGCCGCCCTGGATCACCGTCGGGGGATGTGTGATGGGCACCGGAATCTCCTCGAGAACGCGCAACAAGATATCCCTACGGTACCGTAACTTACGCTAGCGTAGACATCTGGGGTCCCGACAGGCGGACTTGAACGATCCCTCACGCCCAGAGATCCCCGCAATCAGGCGTGGCCGATCTGCGCCGAGCAGCGCGGGTGCGAGGCGACGGCACCCGGGAGCGTGAGAGGATGAGCGACACCCGCGCAACCAAGGAGTCCCGTGCCCAGAGCCCCCCGCACCGGCCGCGCCAGCGTCACCATCGGCGACGTGGCGCGCGTGGCGGGAGTGTCGCGGGCGACGGCGTCGCGGGCCCTCAACGACTCGCCGTTGGTCACCGAGGACACCAAGCAGAAGGTGCGCGAGGCCGTCCGCGAGACCGGCTTCGTCATGAACGCGCAGGGCCGGGCGCTGGCCGTCGGCAAGGCGGAGTCGGTGGCGATCCTCGTCACCGAGCCCCTCGACGAGCTGTTCCAGGACCCCACCTACGCCTCCATCCTCCGCGGTATCACGGAGGGGCTCGCCGAGACGCCCACCCTCCCGATCCTCCTGCAGGCGTCCTCGTCGGCCGAGCACCGGCGCGCACTCCGGCACTTCGAGCGACGCTCGGTCGACGCAGTGATCGACATCTCCCCCTATGTGGGCGGCGAGATGCTCGAGGCGCTCAAGGGAGGCGACCTCCCCGTCGTCCTGTGCGGCCAGCTGGAGGGGCATCCCTACGAGGGCGTCTTCTCCAGCGTGTACGCCGACGACGTGCGCGGGGCGGGGCTGGCCGGCGCCAGGATGGTGAAGCGCGGGAGGACCAGGATCGCGGTGATCAACGGCCCGATCGACAACCCTGCCGCCGCGGACCGCCTCGTCGGCTACCGGGAGTCGCTGGGCAGCCTGTTCGACGAGCGGTTCGTCCTGTCCACCGGCTGGGACTCCACCTCCGGGTTCGAGGCCATGCGCCGGCTCCTGCAGAACGAACCCCACCTCGACGGGGTGCTCGCCGGGTCGGACCGGATCGCGATGGGGGCCATGGCCGCACTCGAACTCGCGGGGCGCTCCGTGCCCGAGGACGTGTCGGTGATCGGCTTCGACGACCACGCCGTCGCTTCCACCTCCACCCCGCCGCTCACCACGGTGCGGCAGCCGATGCGGCAGGAGGGCAGGATCGCGGCGGAGCTGGCTCTGGGCATGGTCGACGGCGACGCGCCCAGGACGGTGGTGCTGGCGATGGAACTGGTGGAGCGCGCAAGCGTCTGACCGCCCATGGGCCGATGCCCGCGTCGTCGGGGGCGGGGGGTTGAGCCGATGGATGGGTTCGCGACGTGACTCCTGCTCAGTCTCCGCGGGGCGCGCTTCACGAACCCATCCATCGGCTCAACTCGCACACGCCACAGGGCGCCAGCGCCTCGCCAGGTAGGCTCGAACGGTGACAGCCCCGCTAGTTGAACCCGGCCCGGAGCTCACCCGCGCCCAGCTCACCCGCTACTCGCGACACCTGCTGGTCCCCGGCATGGGCATCGAGGCTCAGCGGCGCCTGCTCGCCGCCCGGGTCGCGGTCGTCGGCGCGGGCGGGCTCGGGAGCCCGATCCTGGCCTACCTGGCCGCGGCCGGCGTCGGGCACCTCACAATCATCGACGACGATGCGGTGGACGCAAGCAACCTCCAGCGGCAGATCATCCACCGCGACGACGCCGTCGGCCGCCCCAAGGTTGACTCGGCCGCCGCCTTCGTGGAGGCCCTGAATCCCGACGTCACCGTCACCACCCACCGCACCCGCATCACCCCTGACAACGCTCGGAGCCTTCTCGAAGGCCACCACCTCGTCCTCGACGGCGCCGACAACTTCCCCACCCGCTACGCCGTCTCCGACGCCAGCGCGGAGCTCGGACTCCCCCTCGTCTGGGCCGCGGTGCTGCGGTTCGACGCGCAGGTCTCGTCCTTCGTGCCCGGCCGCCCCGACTCGGTGACCCTCCGCGACCTCTACCCGGTCCCTCCCCGTCCTGAGGACGTGCCGTCGTGCGCGGAGGCCGGCGTGCTGGGCGCACTGGTGGGGCAGGTGGGGTCCATCATGGCCGCCGAAGCAGTCAAGCTGATCTGCGGATTCGGCGAACCGCTCGTGGGCCGCATCCTCCTCATCGACGCCCTCACCCAGCGCACCCGCGAGGTGCCGCTGCGCCCCGCGCCCCCCGCCGCCCACGTCCACACCCCCACCAGAGAGGCCACCATGACACTGAACGAGCTCACGGTCGAGGACGTCGCCGCCCTCCTCGAGAGTCCCGCGCGTCCCACGCTCCTGGACGTCCGCGAGCCGGCGGAGCATGCGCTGGGCACGATTCCCGGTTCGCTGGCGGTGCCGCTCGGCGAAGTGCTGACCTGGGACCGGCTGGACGACAACCTCCCCGACGGACCGGTCATCGTCTACTGCAAGATCTCGCCCCGCGCGCGCCGCGCCGCAGCGCACCTCATCGGGCTCGGCCACCCCGACGTGTCGCTGATGGACGGCGGCATGATCGCGTGGGGCGAACGGATCGACCCCAGCTTCCCGCACTACTGATGCGACACTGGTTCCCATGGCGACGGTGAGGTACTTCGCCGCGGCCGCCGAGGCCGCGGGCACGGAGCAGGAACAGGTGGACGCGGCAACGCTCGGCGCCCTGCTGGCCGACCTGCGCGCGCGACACGACGCCAGGCTCACCCGCGTGCTCGAGGTCAGCTCGATCCTCCATGACGGCCGATACGCGGAGGACCCTTCCACTCCGCTGGCGGACGATGCCCTCCTCGACGTCCTCCCGCCCTTCGCCGGCGGCTGACGGGGGCTCGACGATGGCCGTGCTGATCGACCCGCCCCGGTGGCCGGCGCACGGCACCCTGTTCGGGCACCTGGTCTCGGACTCCTCGCTCGACGAGCTCCACGAGTTCGCCGCCCTCGCCGGCCTGCCTCCCCGCGCCTTCGACCACGATCACTACGACGTCCCCGCCTCCCGGTACGACGCGCTCGTGGGTCGGGGCGCCGTGCCCGTCGGCGAGCGCGAGCTGGTGCGGCGCCTGGCCGCCTCGGGGCTCCGGGTGCGCATGGTGGACAAGACCCCCCCCGCGGGCGGCCGCCCGGGCCGCGGTGGTGGGGGCCTGGGAAGGCCTCGGCCTGCCGACGACCCTCCGCGACCATCTCGTCGCCCGCTGGTCCGAGCCACACCGCCATTACCACGACCTCCGCCATCTGGCGCAGTGCCTGACCGCCCTGGGTCAGCTGGACTGCGCGGACCCCGTCGTCGAGCTCGCCGCCTGGTTCCACGACGCGGTCTACGACGGGGTGCCCGGGGAGGACGAGGAGGCGTCGGCGAGCCTGGCCGAGGCATCGCTCACCGGATTGATCCCGGATGTCGACGTGGCGGAGGTGTCGCGGCTGGTCCGGATGACCGCGACCCACGCGCCCGCCGACGCGCGCGGAGCCCTCCTGTCCGATGCGGACCTCTCGATCCTCGGGCAGATCCCTGGGCGCTACCACGTCTACGTCCGCGACGTCCGTCTCGACTACGCGCACGTCGACGACGACGCCTGGCGGGCCGGACGAGCCGCTGTTCTGCGTCAACTGCTCGACATGAAGCCCCTGTTCCGGACCGCGCGAGGGCAGGAGATCTGGGAGCCCCGCGCCCGGGAGAACCTGTCCGCGGAGCTGGCGGGACTGACTCGCTGAGGGTCGGCCAGGAACCGGCATCATTCCCCCCTCCGCGTGGTCCGACGCTGGGCTAATGTGGTCAGACGACCGGAGGGAGAACCGATGAAGATCACGGACAACGGGCCGGAGCCCAACGTCTTCGACCTGGAGACCGCCACCAAGCAGAATCCGAACTACCGCACCGTCGCGTGGACCGGCAAGTACCTGCAGGTCACGCTGATGTCCATCCCCGTCGCCCACTCGATCGGGCTCGAGGTGCACCCGGACACGGACCAGTTCATCCGCCTCGACGCAGGCAAGGGCCGCTGCCTGATGGGACCGAGCAAGGACGAGCTCAACGTGAAGGTCGACGTGGAGGACGGCTGGTCCGTCCAGGTCCCCGCCGGCACGTGGCACGACATCGTCAACACCGGCGACGAGCCCATGCAGCTCTACGTGATCTACGCCCCGACGCACCACGCCAAGGGCAAGGTGCACAAGACCGAGGAGGACTCGGAGGCCGACGAGAAGGCGGGCAAGGACGAGCCGCCGTCGTGGACGGTCCAACCCGACGAGTGACCTGCTGAGGGGCCCCGCCACGGCGCGGCCCCTCGTCGTTCCCTGAGGTGAAACTTGATGAGTGAGTGTTCACTCACTACACTCGTCCCGTGACCCGAGCAGCACCCATGCCCCCCGAACAGCGCCGGGCGGCCATCGTCGAAGCAAGCATCCCGCTCCTGGAGAAGCACGGCCAGGCGCTCACCACCCGCATGGTGGCAGAGGCCGCCGGCGTGGCCGAGGGCACGATCTTCCGCGTCTTCGACTCACTCGACGACCTCATCTCCGCCACCATCAGCGAGGCACTGTCCGCCGAGCGGCTGGCCACCCACCTGGCCGCGTCGGACCTCACCGGCGACATCGAGACCCAGACCCGCGCCGCCATCGAGCTCATCGAGCAGTACCTGCACTCGGTGCACACCATGTTCGTGGCCGCACACGGAGCAGCGAAGCACACCGCCCCGCACGCCGCGCAATGCGCCCGCACCGAACTCGAGGCCCGCACGGCCGAGCTCGACGCCTGGATGACAGAGGCGTTCGAGCCGCACGCACCTCGGATCACGATCCCCCTCGACGCCTTCGCGACGCTGCTGCGCACCTTCGCCGTCGGGCACGCCTCACGCTTCGTCTCGTCGTCACTCTCACTCGACGACCTCGCCCGCCTCGCGCTCCACGGGGCGCTCCGAAAGGACACCGCATGATCTCCCGCTTAGGGCGGCTCATCAACCGCTACATCCGCCCCTACTGGGGGCTCCTCGCGATCGTCATCGTGCTGCAGACCATCGCGACCATCATGTCGCTGTACCTGCCCACCCTGAACGCCCGCATCATCGACGAGGGCGTCGTCACCGGCAACACGGACTTCATCTGGGGAACCGGCGGCATCATGCTGGCGCTGTCGGCCGTCCAGGGCGCCGCACAGATCGCCGCCGTGTGGGCCGGCGCCAACGCGGCCATGCAGTTCGGCCGCGACGTCCGGGCCGCCATCTTCGAGCGAGCCCTCTCCTTCTCCGCCCGCGAGCTCAACAAGTTCGGCGCCCCGTCGCTGATCACCCGCAACACCAACGACGTGCAGCAGGTCCAGATGCTGGTGCTCATGAGCGCCGTCATGCTCGTCTCGGCCCCCATCACCATGGTGGGCGGCGTCTTCATGGCGCTGCGCGAGGACGCCGGGCTGTCGTGGATCATCCTGGCCGCCGTCGTGGTCCTGGGCGCCGGCATCACCATCCTCATCGTCAACATGGGCCCGCTGTTCGAGACCATGCAGAAGCGGATCGACACCCTCAACCGCGTCCTCCGCGAGCAGATCACCGGCATCCGGGTGGTGCGCGCCTTCGTCCGCGAACCCCACGAGGCCCGCCGATTCGACAAGGCCAACGCCGAACTCGTCGACACCACCACCACCGTCGGACGGCTCATGGCCTTCCTGTTCCCCTTCGTCGGGCTCATCATGAACGTCTCCACCGTGGGCGTGATGTGGTTCGGCGCCCAGCGCATCGAGTCCGGAGACATCCAGATCGGTCAGCTCACCGCGTTCATCTCCTACCTCATGCAGATCCTCATCTCGGTCATGATGACGACGATGCTGCTGGTCATGGCGCCCCGCGCCGCCGTCTGCGCGGACCGCATCATGGAGGTCCTCGACACCGAGAGCTCCGTCGCCCCTCCGACGAATCCCGTGGCGCCCACGGGGGAGCGCGGGCACGTCGTCTTCGACGGGGTGAGCTTCTCCTACCCAGGCGCGGAGTCGCCGGTCCTCCGGGACGTCTCCTTCGAGCTGACCCCCGGCACCACCACCGCGATCATCGGCTCCACCGGGGCCGGCAAAACCACCCTGATCAGCCTCATCCCCCGCCTGTTCGACGCGACGGGTGGCCGAGTGCTCGTCGACGGCGTGGACGTGCGCGACCTGGACCCGGACACCCTGTGGGCCCGGATCGGCCTCGTGCCGCAGAAGCCCTACCTGTTCACCGGCACCATCGCCAGCAACCTGCGGTACGGCAAGCCGGACGCCACCGACGAGGACCTGTGGTCCGCGCTCCGCGTCGCGCAGGCGGAGGCGTTCGTGCTCGAGAAGGACGACCAACTCGGGGCGCACATCTCCCAGGGCGGCACCAACGTCTCCGGGGGGCAGCGACAGCGTCTGGCCATCGCCCGGGCACTGGTGAAGAAGCCGAGCGTCTACATCTTCGACGACTCCTTCTCCGCCCTCGACGTGGCCACCGACGCCCGGCTGCGCGCCGCGCTGAAGCCCGAGACCGCGAGCGCGGCCGTCCTCGTCGTCGCCCAACGTGTGTCCACCATCATCGCGGCCGACCGCATCCTCGTCGTCGACGACGGCGAGATCGTCGGTCGCGGTACCCATGAGGAACTGCTGGCGTCCAACGAGACGTACCGCGAAATCGTCGAATCCCAGCTGAGCGCCGAGGAGGCCGCCGCATGAGCGAGAACAGAGCCATCCCCGTCAAGGCGAACGAACGCCCCAAGCACGCCCCCGCCCTTCGCGGTGGCCCCGGTCACGGCCCGATGGCGGGCAGCGGCGAGAAGGCCGCCAACTTCAAGGTGTCCGTCAGACGGCTGCTCGGGCATCTCCGCCCCCAGCGCGCCGGGATCATCCTGGCGATCGCCATGGGCGTGCTGTCGGTGGCGCTCAGCGTCGTCGGCCCCAAGATCCTCGGTCGGGCGACAGACCTCATGCTGTCCGGCATCATCGGCGGCCAGATGCCCGCCGGGGTGAGCAAGCAGCAGGTCGTGGACCGCGCCGTCGCCGAGGGGAACGCGGACTTCGCGGACCTGCTGCGCAACCTGGACTTCGTCCCCGGCGAGGGCATCGACTTCGGGGCCATCGGCGGCATCCTGCTGTGGGTGCTCGGCCTCTACGTCGTGTCGTTCATCTTCTCCTACGTGCAGGGCTGGGTCCTCAACGGCGCGGTGCAGAAGTCGATCTACCAGATGCGCCGCGAGGTGGCCGCCAAGCTGGACCGGCTGCCGCTGTCCTACTACGACAAGCAGCCGCGCGGCGAGGTGCTCAGCCGCGTCACCAACGACATCGACAACGTGTCGCAGACCCTGCAGCAGACCCTGTCGCAGCTGCTCAACTCGCTGCTCATGGTGATCGGCGTGCTGATCATGATGTTCTGGATCTCCCCCATCCTGGCGCTCGTGGCGCTGGTGTCGGTGCCCATCGCCATGGTGGTGGTCTCCGTCATCGGGAAGCGCTCCCAGAAGCTGTTCGCGCAGAACTGGAAGTCCACCGGAGAGCTCAACGCGCACATCGAGGAGGCCTTCACCGGCCACTCGCTGGTCAAGGTGTTCGGCCGCCAGAAGGAGGTCGAGGCCGAGTTCCAGGTCCGCAATCAGGAGCTCTACAAGGCGGGCTTCGGCGCCCAGTTCATCTCCGGCATCATCATGCCGGTCATGTTCCTGGTCGGGAACCTGAACTATGTGGTCATCGCCGTCGTCGGTGGCCTGTGGGTGGCGTCGGGGCGGATGAACATCGGCGACGTGCAGGCGTTCATCCAGTACTCCCGCCAGTTCACGCAGCCGTTGACACAGGTGGCGTCGATGGCCAACCTGCTGCAGTCCGGCGTCGCTTCGGCGGAACGGGTCTTCGAACTGCTGGACTCCGAGGAGATGTCGGAGGAGCCCGCAGGCGAGCTGAAGGTGTCGCGGGGGGATGTGGTGTTCGACCACGTCGGGTTCTCCTACAAGCCCGAGCATCCGCTGATCCAGGACCTGTCGTTGACCGCTCTGCCCGGTCAGACGGTGGCGATCGTCGGGCCGACCGGCGCGGGAAAGACCACGCTGGTCAACCTCATCATGCGGTTCTACGACCTGCAATCCGGCCGGATCCTGATCGACGGCGTCGACATCTCGACGGTGGCGCGCGGCGAGGTGCGCGGCAACATCGGCATGGTGCTGCAGGACACGTGGCTGTTCGGCGGCACCATCCGCGACAACATCGCCTACGGCCGTCCGGACGCCACCGAAGAGGAGATCCTCGCGGCCGCGCGGGCCACGTTCGTGGACAGGTTCGTGCACTCGCTGCCGAAGGGCTACGACACGGTGATCGACGAGGAGGGCTCCAACGTCTCCTCCGGCGAGAAGCAGCTGATCACCATCGCGCGGGCGTTTCTCGCGGATCCGGCGCTGCTGATTCTTGACGAGGCCACCTCGTCGGTGGATACGCGGACCGAGGTGCTGGTGCAGCACGCCATGGCGGCCCTGCGCACTGGGCGGACGTCGTTCGTCATCGCGCACCGGTTGTCGACCATCCGCGACGCGGACCTGATTCTTGTCATGGAGGAGGGGCGCATCGTTGAGCAGGGCACGCACCACGAGCTGCTCGACGCGAGGGGTGCGTACTTCGACCTCTACCAGTCGCAGTTCAACGCAGCGATCGAGGAGGAGACGGCCGCCTGATCCGCTCTCGACGCCTCCTGAGGAGGTGGGTGTGGCGTTTCGGGGGTGTCGCGGGGCGCGGAGAGGGCATCAGGACCTGCGGCCGGTGTTCCTCCAGGAGGGCATCCGGGCCCCTCATGCGCCTGAGACCCGCCCTGGAGGAACACCAGCCGCGCCACAGCAGGACGACGCGCGGAACCGGGAGCCGAGGACCGGGCGGCTCCTCTACGCGACCAACGCTGGGGCCGGCGCCAACAGCGAGAGCCGCACACAACGGGCCGCCCGGTCCTCGGCTCCCGGATCCACGCCCATACCCAGACAAGGGCTTCGCCTACGGCGATGCGTTGAGAACGGCGATGCGTCAGGAACGTAGGAACGGCGAAAGGTTGAGGATCACCAGCCGTTGGACTCGGCCAGCCTCCCCGCGACCTCGCGGTAGCGCGACCCGATCTCCGGCCGCGACTCCGCCTGGTACGACTCCGTCGACGACGACGCCCACGCAGGCCGCGACCCCGACAGCGCCCACGCCGCCTGGCGCGCCGCGCCCAGGGCGACGTACTCGGCCGGGGCCGGAACGTCGACGGGGACCCCCAGCACCTCCGGAGCCAGCCGACGCACTGCCTCCGACTTCGCCCCGCCGCCGATCAGGCTGACGCGCTCGATGGCGACGCCGAGCCGGCGGATCGCCTCCAGACCCTCGCCCATCAGGCACAGCAGCCCCTCGACGGCGGCCCTGGCCACGTTCTCCGGCGTGAAGTTCTTCAGCGTCATCCCCACCAGCGACGCCGTCGCGTCGGGGAGGTTCGGCGTCCGCTCCCCCTCGAACCACGGCACCATGACTAGCCCCTCGGCACCCGACGGGGCCGACAGCGCCAGCCGCGACAGTTCGTCGAAGTCGACCCCCAGCACCCGACGCGCCGCATCGAGGATCCGGGCCGCGTTGAGGGTGGCGGTCAGCGGGAGCCACGAACCGGAGGCGTCGGCGAATCCGTTCACGAGCCCGGACTCGTCGTAGGCCGGCGTCGACGACACTGCCGCGACAACCCCGGACGTGCCGAGCGACACGCTCGTCTGACCGGGCCGGAGATCCAGGCCCAGGGCCGCGCCCGCGTTGTCGCCGCAGCCGGGGCCGAGCAGCCAGCGCCCGCCGTCGACGCCCTCGGACGGCCCGAGTACCCGCGGGAGCACGACCGACGACGCGTCGCGCCGCAGCGCCAACGACAGCAGGTCACGGCGGTACTCGTTGGCCACCGAATCGAAGTAGCCCGTGCCCGACGCGTCGGACCGGTCGGTGACCAGATCCGTCAGAACCCCGGACCCCTGGATCTTCCACGTCAGCCAGTCGTGCGGCAACGCGACGGCGGCCACCCGCTCAACATTCGACGGCTCCGCGTCCGCCATCCAGCGGAGCTTGGTGTTGGTGAACGATGCCAAAGGGAGGTACCCCACCGCCGGGACCCACCCGTCGAACTCCTCACGGAGCTGACGGGCGGCGTCGGCGGACCGGGTGTCGTTCCAGAGCAGGGCCGGCCGGATGACCTCACCCGAGGCATCCAGCGCGACCATGCCGTGCTGCTGGCCGCCGACGCTGATCGCGGCGACGTCGTCGAGCCCACCCGCGGCGGCGGAGGCCGACTGGAAGGCGGTCCACCAGTGATCCGGGTGCACCTCCGTCCCGTCGGGATGGGCGGCTGCGCCCTGGCGGACGATCTCACCGGTGTCGGCGTCAACCACCAACACCTTGCACGACTGCGTCGACGTGTCGACGCCGGCGACCAGCGTCACGGCTTAACCCCTCAGGCCTTGAGCAGGTGGCGGACGGCGGCCTGCTGCAGTTCGACGAAGTGGTACTCGCGGGCACCCTTCTCGTCGGGATCAGGCATCTCGGCGGCGCGCAGGTCCGCGACCGTCTCACCCTCGGCGAGCGTGGGCTCGGCGAGCTCGAAGATCGAGGCCTGGCGCATGAGCTCCTGGACTGCCGGGTCGGCGCGGAATGCGCGGGCGCGCTCGGCCAGCAGGGTGAAGGTCTCCATGTTCGCCTTCGCCGAGTCCCAGATGCCCTCGACGCCCTCGGTGCGGCTGGGCTTGTAGTCGAAGTGGATGGGGCCCTCGTAGCGGGGCGCGTCCGGGCTGGCGGGGAAGCCGTTGACCAGGAGGTCGACGGTGAAGAACGAGCTCATGAGGTCGCCGTGACCGAAGGCCAGGTCCTGGTCGTACTTCAGGCCGCGCTGGCCGTTGAGGTCGATGTGGAACAGCTTGCCCGCGTACAGCGCCAGCGCGAGGCCGGTGGTGTAGTTGAGGTTGGCCATCTGCTCGTGACCCACCTCGGGGTTGAGGCCCACGATGTCGCCGTGCTCCAGCGTCGCGATGAGGCCGAGGGCGTGCCCGATCGTCGGGAGCAGGATGTCGCCGCGGGGCTCGTTGGGCTTGGGCTCGAGGCCGATCTTCAGGTCGTAGCCCTTGTCCTTGATGTAGCCGGCGATCGTGTCCAGGCCCTCGGCGTAGCGAGCGTGGGCCGCGAAGTAGTCCTTGGAGGTGTCGTACTCGGCGCCCTCGCGGCCGCCCCACATCACGAACGTGGACGCACCCACCTCGGCGGCGATGTCGACGGCGTTCAGGATCTTCTTCAGCCCGAAGCGACGGACCGCCCGGTCGTTGGAGGTGAGGCCGCCGTCCTTGAAGATGGGGTGGCTGAACGTGTTGGTGGTGACCATCTCGATGGTCAGGCCCGACTTGTCACAGGCGTCCTTGAGCTGCTTGATCCGGCCCTTGGCGGTGGCCTCGTCGGCGTCGAAGGGGTAGATGTCGTTGTCGTGGAACGTGATGCCCCAGGCGCCGAGCTCGGCGAGCTTGTCGGCGTAGTGCCACGGGTCGAACTCGGGCCGGGTGTCGGAGCCGAACGGGTCGGTGCCACGCCATCCGACGGTCCAGAGGCCGAACGAGAACTTGTAGGGCTGATCGGTCATGCTGATCTCCTCATCGAGAGCGATATTGTTTCTGTCCTGAACTTATAACGGATCTGAGCTAGAGTCAAGCGCATGCGCACCACTTTCGAGCCCAGCAGCGGCGTGGCCCGCCAGGGCAACCTGCGCGCCAGCAACCTCTCGCTGGTCGCACGCCGGATCTACGCCAGCGACACCCCCTTGGCAAGGGCCGATGTCGCCAAGGCCACCGGAATGACCCGCTCGACCGCGTCGCGCATGGTGGACGAGCTGGTGGCCGCCGGGATCGTGACGGAATCCGAGCCGGTGCCGTCCAATCGGCGCGGCCGCCCGTCGGTCCCGCTGCACCCGCGTGCGGGCACCCTCATGGCCCTGGGGTTGGAGATCAACGTCGGCCACAGCGCGGCTCGGCTCGTGGACCTGGGCGGGACCGTCGTCGCCGAGGCGGACCTGCTGGAGGACCACGTCGGCGCCGACCCCGCCCGCACGCTCGCGCAGCTGGCCGGCCTGGGCCGCGACTGCCTCGCGGCCATGCCCCCCGGGGCCACGCTGGTGGGCATCGAGCTCGCCGTGCCGGGCCTCGTCGACGCCGCCACGAACATGCTGCTCAGAGCCCCCAACCTCGGCTGGCGCAACGTCGACCCCAGGCCGTTCCTCCGCGACGGGGGGCTCCCGCAGGTGGAGTCGGTCGCGTTCGGCGTCACCAACGAGGCCGACAGCGCCGCCATCTACGTCAGCCGCGAGCGCCCCGGCCACCCGGGGGATCTCGGCACGTTCCTCTACCTGTCCGGGGAGGCGGGCATCGGCTCGGCACTGGTCAGCGACGGCAAGGTCTCCCTCGGCACCCGCGGATGGGCGGGCGAGATCGGCCACGTCTGCATCTCACCCGACGGACCACGGTGCGGCTGCGGTGCCACGGGCTGCCTCGAGCGCTACGCCGGCACCCGCGCCCTCACCGAGCTCGTCGGGGTGTCCACCATCGACGAGGTCCGCCAGGCCTACCTCGACGACGATCCCCGCGCCGTCGACGCCATCCGGGAAGCCGGGCGCGCCCTGGGCCTGGCGCTGGCCAACGCAGGCAACCTCCTCGACATCACCACCGTCGTCCTGGGCGGCGATCTCGCACTCTTCACCGAGCAGTACCGCCCCCAGATCATGCACGAGCTGGACACGCGGCTGCTGGCACGACCGTTCGCGGAGCCGACGCTGCTGGCCGTGCCGCCGGATCACGCCACGCCCGCCTTCGGCGCGGCGTACATCGCGCTGGAGCGGGTGCTGGACGATCCGGGCCGCTGGACCACACACGGTCTTGATTAGTTGAAGCTTTAACTATATGATGGAGGCATGAGCCTCTCCGCAGACACCCGCATGGGTCGCCTGGAGCTACGCGTCCGGGACATGCCCACCATGATCGCCTTCTACACCGACGGCGTCGGCCTCGAGCCCCTGGCCGACGAGCCCGGGGCCGTCACGCTGGGCCACGGCGCCACGCCCATCGTCCGGCTCACCGAGTCCAAGGACCTGCGGCCCGCCCGCCGTACCGACGCCGGCCTGTTCCACACCGCCGTCCTCTACGACGAGCTGCCCGCCCTTGCCTCAGTGCTGGTGCAGATGTACCAGAAGTACCCCGACACCTACGCGGGCACCGGGGACCACCTCGTCTCGCAGGCCTTCTATTTCACCGACCCCGAGGGCAACGGCGTGGAGCTCTACCACGACCGCCCGCGCGACCAGTGGCAGTGGACCGGCAACCAGGTGCAGATGGCCACCCTCTACATCGACCCGGCGGAGTTCGTCGCCAAGCACCTGGCCGGCACGGACCCGGACCGCCTGCCGCCCACGCAGGCGCAACTCGGCCACGTGCACCTGCAGGTCGGCGACGTCGCGACCGCCCGCGCCTTCTACGTCGACGCCCTGGGCTTCGACCAGACGGCGACCCTCGGAGGGTCCGCCCTTTTCGTCTCCGCGGGTGGGTACCACCATCACATGGCGATGAACGTGTGGAACTCGGCGGGCGCCGGCCCGCGGCACAACACGCTGGGCATGGGGGTCGTCGACATCCTCGTGCCCACCGCCGAGGAGTTGGGCAAGACCGACGAGCGGCTGAGGTTCGCCGGGCACCGTCCCACGTTCGACGGCCGCACCCTCACCGCGCTCGACCCCTGGCGCAACGAGATCCGCCTCACCGTCGGCTGAGGTAGCCCGCCCCGCGGAAACGATCCTCCAGTGCGGCCGCCCCTGCTCATACCGAAGCGGGGACAGCCGCACTGGAGGATCGTTTCCGCGTTCCCCGGCCGATGAACCTTGGAGCTGGACGCCTATCGGCCGCTAAGCTCTAGCCCACCGGCCGAAGGGTCCCCGATGCGCACCACGCGAGCCAGACCATGACCCACGAGGAGCTCAATCTCGTCGTGCTGGCCGTCTCGGGCGTGTTCCTGGCCGGCGTGATCGCGGTGCGCATCTCCTCCCGCAGCGGCATGCCCGGGATGCTGCTCTATCTCGGCATCGGGCTCATCATCGGCGAGTCCGGCCTCGGCATCCTCTTCGACGACACCCAGCTCGCCTTCAATCTCGCGCTCCTCGCGGTGGCCGTCCTCCTCACGGACGGCGGCTTCACCACGCGCTGGGCGGACCTCCGTCCAGTAGCGCTGAGGGCTGGGCTTCTCGCGACGGCCGGTGTCCTGATCAGCGTCACCGTGGCCTCCGCGTTCGCCGTCCTCATCCTCGGGCTGGACCTGCGGACTGCGATCCTGCTCTCCGCGATGGTGTCCTCCACCGACGCGGCCGCCGTCTTCGCCATCCTGCGCCGCCTGCCGATCAAGCGCCGCGTCCGCACCACGCTCGAGGGCGAATCAGGCTTCAACGATCCCCCGACGATCGTGCTCGTCATCGTCGTCGCCTCGGACGCGTGGAACGAGGGGTCCGTGGCCTCGATGGTGGGTACGGCCGCCTTCCAGCTCGTCGCGGGGGCACTGATCGGCCTGGTCATCGCCCGCCTCGGGCAACTCCTGCTCATGCGCATCTCGCTCCCTTCGGCCGGCCTCTACCCGCTGGCCACCCTCACCATCGCGATGGTGGCCTTCGCGACGGCCGGGGTCGCGGGAGGCTCCGGACTACTGGCGGCGTACGTGGCCGGGATCTGGCTCGGCAACCAGACGCTGCCGCACCACGCCACGACGGAGGGCTTCACCGAGTCCCTCGCATGGCTGGCGCAGATCGCGCTGTTCATCATGCTGGGGCTGCTGGCCTCCCCGTCGGAGCTGCCGGGCGCCGTCGTCGACGCGCTCGTCATCGGCTCGGTCCTCACGTTCGTGGCCCGACCGATCTCGGTGTGGCTCTGCCTGGCACCGTTCAGGGTGCCATGGCGGGAGAAGGTGTTCACCTCCTGGGCCGGGCTCCGCGGAGCGGTGCCCATCATGCTCGCGACGATCCCGCTCACCGAGCAACTCCCCCGCGCGAGCCACATCTTCCATGTCACCTTCCTGCTCGTGGTGACCTTCACGCTTCTGCAAGGACCGACACTCCCCCGGCTGGCCCGGTGGATGGGCGTGACGGAGGCCATCTCGCAGCATCCGGTGACCTTCGACTCCTCCCCACTGGAGGGGATCGACGCCGCCCTGGTCCAGGTCACCGTGCCGCCCGGGAGCCGGCTGTCCGGGATGTACGTCGACGACCTCCGGCTGCCCCGCGGTGCGGTCGCGTCCATGGTGATCCGCGGTGACGACGTGCTGGTCCCGGACAGGGCCACCCGGCTGCGGGAGAACGACCAGGTCCTCCTCGCCGTCCGCACGGACCTCCTCGAGCGCACGCAACGCCGGCTCGAGCTCATCCACGAGGGCGGGGCGCTCGCGCGGTGGGTGACGTCGGGACGCAACCGTCGTCGCCTGACCGACGACCGCTGAGCCGAACCCCGCCCCTGGAGCCGGGACCCGGGCCAGAATGGGGTTTCGAGGAAAGGACAACGCATGACCGACTTCTGGAGTGATGACCCCCGCGCGCTGCTGCGCGTCCGGCCGGGCTTCGATCTCTCCACGTTCGATCGAGCGGGCACACCCGGGTGGACGGGCGACAAGGATGAGGCCGAGGACACCATGGCAGAGCGCGGGGAGCTGATGTCCGAGCTCCAGGAGCGCCTGTTCGCCCACGGCCGCTCCGGTGGCAACCGCAGGATCCTGGTTATCGTGCAGGGCCTCGACACCGCCGGTAAGGGCGGCATCACGCGCCACGTCATGGGGATGGTGGACCCGCAGGGCGTGGCCCTGCGCAGCTTCGGGGTCCCGACCGAGGAGGAGCGCAGCCACCACTACCTCTGGAGGATCGAGCGGGGCCTGCCCAAGCCTGGCCTCATCGGGGTGTTCGACCGCTCGCACTACGAGGACGTGCTGGTCGTGCGCGTCGAGGAGCTGGTGGAGGAGGATGTCTGGCGCGCACGCTACGACGAGATCAACGCCTGGGAGAAGGCTCTCGCCGACGACGACACGGTGATCCTCAAGTTCGCCCTCATGGTGTCTCGCGACGAGCAGGGAAAGCGCCTGATGGAGCGCATCGATCGCCCGGATAAACACTGGAAGTACAACCCGGGAGACGTCGATACCCGCCTGAAATGGGACGCCTTCCAGGAAGCGTATGCCGACGTGTTCCGGCTCACCTCGACGGAGCACGCCCCCTGGTACGTCCTGCCCGCTGACAAGAAGTGGTATTCGCGCTTGGCGGCGACTGAGATCCTCACGCGCACCCTCGTCGACATGGACCTCAAGTGGCCCGCGGCGGACTGGGACCCTGAGGTGGAGCGTCGACGGCTGGCCGCGACCATGTCGCCCGAAGCACTCGCCGAGACCGAGGAGGACACCGGGAACGGCAAGAAGGACACCGGGAACGGCAAGAAGGACACCGGGAACGGCAAGAAGGACACCGGGAACGGCAAGAAGAATCGGAAGAAGACGTCCAAGAAGGACGGGTCCGGCTGATCCCCCGCTCAGCCGATGGGGACCGGGCCGGCCAGCGCCGCCCGCTCCTCGTCGGTCAGGGAATCCGCGAGGCGACGCAGGGCCTCGGCTCGGACCTGCAGCGGCACACGCTCGAGCTGGCGCATGAGGTCGCGCACCACCACCTCGGCCTGCGACGACGTGGGCCGGTACTGCCACGCGCGGGCGATCAGTTCACGCGAGACCAGGCCCTTCTTCGCCAGGCGGTCCAGCACCGTCATGACGGTGGTGTAGGCCAGCTCCCGCTCGGCGCTCAGGTCCTGGTGGACATCGGCGACGGATCTGGGCACGTCGGAAGCCCACAGCAGCTCCATGACGCGCTGCTCAAGTTCTCCACGTGACGGCATGGGGCCAAGCATAAACGGCGGAGTCACCTCTCGGATGGACTTGGTTGTTGAATTACGACCCCCCGTAGTACGATCCGAGCATGGATGCTGTGAGCCTGGCACGGTGGCAATTCGGGATCACCACTGTTTACCACTTTCTCTTCGTCCCCATCACCATCGCGATGTCGATGCTGGTGGCGGTACTGCAGACAATCTGGGTGCGCACAGGCAAGGACGCCTACCTGCGGCTCACGAAGTTTTTCGGAAAGCTCTTCCTCATCAACTTCGCGCTCGGCGTGGTCACCGGCATCGTGCAGGAATTCCAGTTCGGCATGAACTGGTCCGAGTACTCCCGGTTCGTCGGTGACGTGTTCGGCGCCCCGCTCGCCCTCGAGGCGCTGTTGGCATTCTTCTTGGAATCCACCTTCATCGGGCTGTGGATCTTCGGCTGGGACAAGCTGCCGAAGAAGATCCACCTGATGACCATCTACATGGCGGCCATCGGCACGATGCTCTCCGCGGTGTTCATCCTCGCAGCCAACTCCTGGATGCAGAACCCCGTCGGCACCGTGTTCAACAACGGGCGCGCCGAGCTCGACGGTGTCGCCGGCTTCCTCGAGGTCCTCACCAACCCCGTGTTCCTCGTCACGTTCCCACACGTCATGGCGTCGTCGTACATGGTGGCCGGAGGCCTCATGGCCGGCATCGCCGGCTGGCACCTGGCCAGGATCAACCGGGACGGCGAGGCCAAGCCGGGCGACGCGGACACCTACCGGTTCGCCGTGCGCCTGGGCGCGTGGGTGCTGCTGGCCGCCTCCGTCGTCACGATCATCAGCGGCGACCTGCAGTCCAAGGCCATGACGCAGGTGCAGCCCATGAAGATGGCCGCGGCCGAGGCGCTGTTCAACACCGAGCGCAACGCGCCGTTCTCGATCGTCACCATCGGCAACCTCGACGGCACCGAGGAGGTCTGGGCCATCAAGGTGCCCGGCCTGCTCTCCATCCTGTCGGGCCACGAAGAGGTCAAGGGCATCAACGACCTGCGCGAGGAGTACACCACCGACGGCTTCCGGCAGTTCGACGGGACGCAGACCTCCATCCAGGAGCAGTACGCCGACGAACTCGCCGCCAACTACCCGGACATCGACCCGATGCCCATCGTCCCGGTGTCCTACTGGACCTTCCGGCTCATGATCGGCCTCGGCATGATGGGCATGGCCATCGGCGCGCTGACGCTGTGGGTGACCCGCAAGGACCGGCTGCCGAAGCCCGGACTGGTGTGGACCCTGCTGATGTTCGCCATGCCGCTGCTGCCGCTGTTCGCGATCTCGTTCGGATGGATCTTCACCGAGATGGGTCGCCAGCCGTGGATCGTCGCCGGAGTGATGCCGACGGCCGCCGGCGTGTCGCCGACCGCGAGCGTCGCGGAGGTGGCGTTCTCCATGATCGTGTACACGCTCATCTACGGCGGGCTCGCCGTGATCGAGGTGTGGCTGTTCCTCAAGTACGCGAAGGCGGGTCTGCCCGAGGTCGCGCCCGTCGAGGTCCAGACCGATGCCGACGCCCCGCTGACGTTCGCGTACTGAGAGAGACACCGAGATGACCACTCTGCTTGAAGCAACCGTCTCCGTCCCCGCGCTGCCCCTGGTGTGGTTCCTGCTCCTCACGGTGCTGTGGCTTGGCTACTTCTTCCTCGAGGGCTTCGACTACGGCGTCGCCATGTTGATCCCCGTCCTCGGGAGGAACGACAAGGACAAGCGCGTCATCGTCAACACCATCGGTCCCGTGTGGGACGGCAACGAGGTGTGGCTACTGACGGCCGGCGGCGCGATGTTCGCGGCCTTCCCCGGCTGGTACGCCTCGCTATTCTCCGGGCTCTACCTGCCGCTGCTCCTGGTGCTCGTCGGCCTCATCCTGCGCGGCGTGGCCTTCGAGTACCGCTCGAAGCACCCCGACAGCCGCTACCGGGCGATGCTGGACTGGTTCGCCATCGTCGGCTCGTTCCTGCCGTCGCTGGTGTTCGGCGTCGGGTTCGCCAACTTCGTCATCGGCCTCGCCAACGACGGCCTGCTGTGGAACGGCTCGTTCTGGGGGCTGTTCGGACCCTTCGCGCTGCTCGGCGGCGTGATGCTGGTGGTGCTGTTCCTGGTGCACGGCTCGGCGTTCATCGCGCTGAAGACCAAGGGCCACATCCACGAGCGCGCCGAGTCCTTCGGCTCCAAGGTGGGCTGGATCGCCACCGCGCTGGTCGCGCTGTTCGTGATCAGCCAGAACGTGTTCTACCCGGCCACCTCCGAGTTCGGCGACTTCTCCCTCATCGTGTGGGCCGTGGGCGTCATCTCGATCCTCGCCATCCTCGGCGCCACCGTGATGATCCGTAGCGGCCGCGACGGCTGGGGCTTCATTCTCACCGGCACCTCCGTCGTCACGCTGTTCGTCGGGATCTTCGTCAAGATGTACGGCAACCTGGGCTTCGCGCAGGACGAGGGGGTCGCCGTCGACGAGCGCCTCAACATCCTCAGCGCCGCGTCGTCGGACACCACGCTCACCATCATGACGTGGGCCGCGGTGATCTTCGTGCCGATCGTGCTGGGCTATCAGGCGTGGTCCTACTGGGTGTTCAGCCGCCGCATCTCGACGAAGAACATCCCCGACGAGGTGGTCGCGGCTCACTGAGGGAACCGTTGAGGGGCTGTGGGAGACTGGCCCGGTGGCAGGCCCGATCCATCCCAGACTCTTCCGCAGAGGCAGGGTCACGCGGTGGTTCATGGTGGCGACGGTGCTCGTCGGCCTCGCCACCGCCGTGCTGCTCATCGTCCAGGCCAGGGTCTTGGCGGACTGGATCACGCGCGCCTTCGATGCCCGGGCACTGCCGGTCGGCTGGCCCGGGGCGCTGGCCGCGCTGGCCGCCGTGTTCCTTGGCCGGGGGCTGCTCGCCTGGCTGAGTTCCACCCTGGCCCACCGCTCCGCGGCCGCCGTGAAGTCCCAGCTACGCCGCGACATCCTCGCCGCCCGCCTCGACACCCCCGTCGGCGCCACGTCGTCGGCCTCGCTGATCCGCATCGTCACGCAGGGCGTCGACGCGCTGGACGGCTACTTCTCCAAGTACCTGCCGCAGCTCGGCCTCGCCGCGACCGTCCCGTTCATCGTCGGCGGCGCGATCCTGCTGGCGGACTGGCCCTCGGCGATCATCGTCGCCTTCACGCTCCCGCTCATCCCGGTGTTCATGGCGCTCATCGGCTGGACCACGGAGAAGGCCACGCGGCGCAGCTTCGCGGTGGCGGACCGGTTGGCCAACCACTTCGCGGACCTCATCGCCGGGCTGCCAACCCTGCAGGCCTTCGCCCGGGCGCGGGCGCAGCGGCGCGGGGTGGAGCTGGGCGAGGAGCAGTACCGCGAGGCCACGATGAAGACGCTGGTCATCTCGTTCCTCTCGTCGTTCGCGCTGGAGCTGCTGGCCACGCTGTCGGTGGCGGTGGTCGCGGTGACGGTGGGGTTCCGGCTGGTCTACGGCGACGTCGACTTCACCACCGCACTCTTCGTCCTCATCCTCGCCCCGGAGGCCTTCCTGCCGGTGCGGCAGGTGGGCGTGCACTTCCACGACTCCGCCGACGGGGTGACCGCCGCCGACGCGGCGTTCGAGGTGATCGACGGCGCCTCGGCGCACGCCGGCACCGTGGCCGCGCCACGGGGAGGGGTACTGCGCCTCGACGACGTGGCCTACAGCTACCCGGGCGCGGCCACTCCCGCCGTGGAGGCCCTGACGGTCGAGGTGGCGCCCGGTGAGGTGGTTGCGTTGACCGGAGCCTCCGGCGGCGGCAAGTCGACGGCGTTGGCCATGGCGCTGGGGTTCCTGGCGCCGGCGTCGGGGCGGGTCTCCGTCGACGGCGTGGACCTGACGACGGTGAACCTCGCGTCGTGGCGGGCGCAGCTGGCGTGGGTGGCGCAGGAGCCGGGGATGTTGAACGGAACCGTGGGCCACAACGTCGCGCTGGGGTCGCCGGGTGCGACGGCCGAGGACGTAGGGCGCGCGCTGGCCGACGCCGGCGCGGACTTCGGGCCGGACAAGGCCGTCGGCGACGACGGCGAGGGCCTGTCCGCGGGCGAGCGTCGTCGCGTGGCGCTGGCACGGGCGCTGGTGCGGGTCCGTTCGGGCGCGCGGTTGCTGGTGCTCGACGAGCCCACCGCCGGGCTGGACGCCGAGACGGAAGCGCGGGTCATCGAGGCGGTGCGTGCCACCGGCGCAGGCGCGCTGATCGTGAGCCACCGGCCGGCCGTCCTGGCAGCGGCTGACCGGGTCGTCGTCGCGGCCGCCCCCGCCCCCACGCGTCCTGGCCCCACCGAGGGGGTGGCCCGCCCTGCCACGGTACCTGGGCGCCGCCCCGGGCCCGACGACGGAGGGGTTCGCCCGCGAAGCGGCGCGGGCCGTACCGACGGGTCGCCTCCGGCGGTCTGCCCGCCGGGCTCCCCCGCCAACCTCCTCCGCGACCTCCTGGCCTCCGTCCCCAGAGCCCGGTCCCGTTTCCTCCTCGCGATCCTTGTCGCCTCCCTGGCCTCCGCGTCGTCCGTGGCGCTCATGGGCGTGTCCGCGTGGCTCATCTCGTTCGCCGCGATGGCTCCCCCGGTCCTGTACCTGCAACCCGCCGCCGTGGGCGTGCGCGCGTTCGGCATCTCGCGCGGCGTGTTCCGCTACGTGGAGCGGCTCGTGGGCCACGATGTCGCCCTCCGTCTCCAGGGCGCGCTCCGCGTACGGCTCTACGACAAGCTGAGCGGCACCACGCTGATCGGGCGACGCCGCGGTGACCTGCTCACCCGCGTCGTGGCAGATGTCGCGGCCATCCAGGACCTCGTCGTGCGCGTGGTGATCCCGCTCGTCTCCGCCGCGACCGTCGTGCTGGCCGCGGTCCTCATCCTCGCGGTCGTCAACTGGCCCAGCGCCACCGCCCTGCTCGTCACGGCCCTGCTTGCCGGTGTCGTCCTCCCGCTGTGGACGCAGCGCGTGAGCCGTGGCGTGGACACGGCCGCCGTTCCCACGCGGGGGCGGCTGGCCGACGGGGTGCGCGAGCTGGCTCGCACGTCCGGGGATCTCGTGGCCTATGGAGCGCAGGGCCCCACGCTGAGCCGGCTGCTCGCCGTCGACGACGAGCTGCGCGCTCAGGAGGCGCACGGCGCCTGGATCCGGGGCGTGGCGACGGCGGGTCAGGTGGTGGCGGCCGGGGTCGCGGTGCTGGCGGCGCTGTGGTTCGGCACGGGCGCCGTCGCATCGGGCGAGCTCGACCCCCGGTTCCTGGCGGTCCTGGCGCTCACCCCCCTGGCGCTCCATGAGGTGCTGGCGACGTTCGCGCAGGCCGCGCAGACCTACACCCGCTCCCGGTCCGCGCTGGACCGGCTCGACGAGGTCCTGGCCGAGCCCGCCGTCGGCAGTGGAGACGCGGCGGCCGACGGCGACGGCGCGCCGGGGCTGGAGGTCACTGGTGTCGCGGTGGGGTGGCCGGGCGCCGGGCCGGTGCAGCACGGGGTGGACCTCGTTGTGGAGCCGGGGGAGCAGGTGGCCGTCGTCGGGCCCTCGGGTGTGGGGAAGACCACGCTGGCGGCCACGGTGATGGGCCTCATCCCGCCGCTGGCCGGCGAGGTGCGGCGCTGCGGCCGCGTGGGGTACCTGGCCCAGGACGCGCACATCTTCGCCACGACGGTCGCGGAGAACGTGCGGATCGGCAACCGCGACGCAACCGACGACGACATCCGCGCCGCCCTCGCCCGTGCCGGCCTGCAGATGGACCCGCAGCGGCGCATCGGCGAGGCGGGCATGACGCTGAGCGGCGGGGAGCGGCGGAGACTGGCATTGTCGCGGCTTCTGGTCGGCGCACCCGACCTCGTCATCCTCGACGAGCCCACCGAGCATCTGGACCGCGAGACGGCCACCGCGCTGATGGACGACGTGTGGCGCGAGTTCGCCGCGGTTCCGGTGCTGGTCCTCACGCACGACCCGGATCTGATCGCCCGCTGCACCCGCGTGCACACTCTGGCCGTCGCACCTGGCGAGCCTCCCGCTGCCGGTGTTGAGCCGGATCTGGATCTCGCGGGGCGTGGATCGTTCACATCGGGGCCGCTCGCGGGTTGAGCCTCGGATCAGGCTCGAGACACCCCGTCGAGAGCCGTGTCCGGCTCAAGACCAGTCAAGCAGAGCCGTGTCCGGCTCAACCCAAATGCCTGACCGCAGCCTTTGGCGCAGGGGGCACTATGGAGACATGCCAGAGCGAGGACGCCTGCCCGCCCTTGAGGGCCTGACTGCGGTAGCGGCCGGGCTGGGCGTGGGGCACGGCCTGTCGGCGCTCGTGTCGTCGGGCTCCTCTCCCCTCATCGCCGTCGCCAACCGGATCGTCGACCTGACCCCGACCCCGGTCAAGGAGTGGGCGGTCAGCACCTTGGGGACTGCGGACAAGGCCATCCTCCTCGCGGGTGTGGCCGCCGTCGTCGCATTGCTCGGCCTGGCCGTGGGCCGCCTCGCCACCCGCTCGCTGACAGGGGCGTGGGTGGCGGCCGGGGCGCTCGGGGCGCTGTGCCTGGTGGCCGCGCTCGCCGACCCTGAGGCCACGCCGCTCTGGGCCCTGCCGTCGGTGGCGGCGGTCGTGGTGGGCGGTGCTGTCCTCACCGCATTCCAGCGCGTCACCGCGGCGGCCGACGACGTGGCCCCGGCGGCCCTGAGCCGACGGCGGCTGCTGGTCGGCGCCGCCGGGGGCGGGGCGGCGCTGGTCGGGCTCGGCGCCGCAGAGCTCGTGCCCACCGTCGCGCCCGTGGGGCCACCCGTCCTGCCGGTGCCGCTGGACCCGCTCCCCGCCCGGGCCGCGGGACTGGAGTCGACGGTCGAGGGAGTGTCGCGGCTCTACACCCCCACACGCGAGTTCTACCGCATCGACACCTCGCTCAGCCCACCGAACCTCAGCTATCGCGAGTGGAGCCTGACGGTCGACGGCATGGTGGAGCGCCCGGTGACCCTGACCTGGGACCAGCTCGTGGCCATGGACGTGGTGGAGGCCGACATCACCATGTTGTGCGTCAGCAATCCGGTGGGAGGGGAGTACATCGGCGCCGCCAGATGGCTGGGCGTGCGGGTGGCCGACGTCCTGGCGCTGGCCCGCCCGGAGGCCGGCGCGGACATGGTGCTGAGCCGGTCGGTCGACGGGTTCACCATCTCCACCCCCCTCCAGGCGCTGACGGACGACCGGATGGCCCTGCTGGCCGTCGGCATGAACGGTGAGCCGCTCCCCCGCAACCACGGCGCGCCGGTGCGGCTCGTGACGCCCGGTTTGTACGGATACGTCGGATCGACGAAGTGGGTCACGGGCCTGACCGTCACCACCTTCGCCCGCGACAAGGCCTACTGGACCGTGCGGGGCTGGGGCGAGCGCGGGCCGGTCAAGCCGGCCAGCCGCATCGACGTGCCACGCCAGGGGGCCGCGGTGCCCGCCGGCCGCGTCGCCGTTGCCGGCGTGGCATGGGCGCAGGGGATCGGCATCTCGAGGATCGAGGTCCGCGTCGACGACGAGCCCTGGCGCGAGGCGACCGAGGGACCGGACGCGGGCGTCGACATGTGGCGTCAGTGGACCTATCCCTGGGACGCGAGCCCGGGCGAACACCTCCTCGCCGTGCGGGTGGTGGACGCCACCGGCACCCCGCAGCTGCCCGGTCCGGCCGATCCGTTCCCCGACGGCGCCGAGGGATACCACCAGATCAGCGTCACCGTGGAGGCATGAGGCGGCCCTGCGTCAGGAAGCGACCTGCGCAGCCAGCGCGCGACCCGCCTCCTCCGCGACCGCCGCCGCGTCCGTCAGCGCCCGCTCCCCCGCCAGGTCCCACAGCGACACGGCGCCTGCGAGCCCGTCGACGGGGGCGTCCAGGCGCCCGGCGATCACCGCGACCCTCGCGTCCCCGGCCAGCTCACGCACCACGGAGACCACCTTGCCGCCCGCGGACTGGCTGTCGAAGCGGCCCTCGCCCGTGATCACCAGGTCCGCGCCGACGAGCGCGTCGACCAGCCCCACAGCCTCCGCGACCGCGCGCGCGCCGGACTCCGTCGTCGCGCCCCACCGCTGCAGCGCGAACCCGGCACCACCGGCGGCCCCTGACCCCGGCGCCTCGACGTCGCCGCCCAGCAGCTCCGCGAAGCGCCCGACGTTGACCTCGAGCTCGTCGACGATCTCACCTCCGCCCTTCTGCGGACCGAACACCGCCGCCGCACCCAGGGGGCCGAGCAGCGGATTCGTCACGTCCGACAGGACCACCGCGCCGTCGGCCGGGGGCGGCACGATCACCGACAGGTCGACCGACGCCACCCGCGGCAGCGCCCCGTTGCCGGGCGAGGTGACCTCGCGCCCCGCGTCGTCGAGCAACCGCGCCCCGAGCGCCACCAGCAGCCCCGCGCCGGCGTCGGTGGAGGCGCTCCCGCCGATGGCCAGCAGCAGCCGCGACACCCCGGCCTCGATCGCCGCCCGCACCGCCATGCCGAACCCGGTGGTATGCGCGCCGCGGGGATCGAGCGGATCCAGGCCCTCGATCCCGCACGTCGCCGCCAGCTCGACGACCCCCGTCCCGTCGGGCAGCCGCAGCCACGACGCTTCCCGCGCGCGCCCCACCGCGTCCACCACCCGCACCGGCATCCGCTCGGCACCTGGCACCGCGGCGAACGCCTCCAGCGTGCCCTCCCCGCCGTCGGCCATGGGATGGAGTGCGACGGTGTCGCGCGGGCGGACGTGCAGCCAGCCGGCGGCGATCCGTGCGGCCGCCTCCGCCGCGGTCAGCGTCCCCTTGAACGAATCGGGCGCGATCACAACGTGCATGGCCGGAAGCCTAGAGGGCCGACGGCGCCGCGGTGAGCCGATAGAGTGACCGGGTGACCTCTCCCGCCGCCGAGCCTGGCCGCCGCCTCAAGGTGGCCCAGTTCACGGACAACTACGGGCCTGGCAGTAACGGGCTCATGTTCGCCGTGCAGCAGCTCGAGGGCAATCTCCTGGACGCCGGCCACGAGGTGATCGTCGTGGCCCCGGAGACCAGGAGCCCCAACCCGCACCACGGCCGCCCCGGCCGCACGGAGATCCGGCTGCCCTCGGTCCGGGTGCCGAAGATGCCCACGCGCGTGGCCAACGGCCGCCACTTCGAGCGCACCATCGATCAGATCGCCGAGATGCGCCCGGACGTCCTCCACGTGCACGGGTTCGGCACCGTCGGCCTCCTCGGCACGTGGGCCGCGCGCCGCCTGGGCATTCCGATGATGATGACCTGGCATACAGACTTCGACGCCTACGCGGACCACTACTCCGCCGTCCTCCCCCTGCTGACCGGGGTGCTGCGGGCCTTCGCGCGGATCACCAAAGGCCAGTTCGTCAGCGCGGAGGACATCCGGCTCGCGGAGATCCGCTACGAGGACCGCGGCCGGTCCACCGCGTCGCTGCTGAGCGTCTGCGAGAAGATGCTGGAGACGGCCACCCTCATCACCACGCCGTCGCCCAAGACGGCCAAGCGCCTCCGTCTCATCACGCCCGACGCCAACATCCTCGTGGTGCCCAACGGGGTGGACCCGCTCCCGCCCGGCCCGCCGCCGTTCCCCCACCCCGACGGTCCACTGGTGCTGTACGCCGGGCGGATCGCGCCGGAGAAGGGCATCCCGCTGCTCGCTGAGGCGTTCAACCTGGTGCACGCGCAACGCCCGGATGCCCGGCTATGCGTCGTGGGGGACTGGGAGCGCTACACGCGCATCAAGAAGGTGCTGGCCGAGGGCAAGGCGGCCGGGAAGATCATCCTCCCGGGTGAGCAGAAGCGCGACGCGCTGGGTGCCTACTACGGCATGGCGGACGTGTTCGCGTTCCCCAGCCTCACCGACACCCAGGCGCTGGTGCTGCACGAGGCCGCCCTGGCCGGGCTGCCGATCGTGAGCGTGGACCATGAGCTGCAGCTGGTGATCGAGCCGGGGGTCAACGGCGAGATCACGCGCCCCACCGCCGCGTCGCTGGCCGCCGGGCTCATGCGCGTCATCGACCGGCTCCCCGACGAGGCCTGGCGCGCGCGCGCCTCTGCACGCTCCGTCGAGCTGGCGTCGCAGTGGACGATCGAGTCCCAGGCGGCCGAACTGCTGAGGCTGTACGCCGAGGTCGCGGCCACCCGCTGAGGCGCGAGGGCGGCCTCCACACTCGCACCCCGCACGCTCCCACCCGCGCCTCACCGTGCACGACACGCCGCGACACTCGCACTTCGAGCCCCTCCATGCGCCCGAAGTGCGGAAAGGCCGTCTATTCGTGCACGACGGCGATCCCTACGGCCCGGTCATGTCCCCCGGGACGACCCACGCGTCGAAGTCCTCGCCGGTCAGCCCGTTGGCCAGCGCCGACTCCCGCAGCGACGTGCCCTCCTTGTGCGCCTGCTTGGCGATCTTGGCAGCCTTGTCGTAGCCGATGTGCCGGTTCAGGGCCGTGACCAGCATCAGGTTGGTCTCCAGGTTCTGCTGGATCCGCGGCAGGTTGGGCTCGATCCCGACGGCGCAGTGCTCGGTGAACGACAGGGCCCCGTCGGCCAGCAGCCGGATGGACTCCAGCACGGCGTGCGCCATCACCGGCTTGAACACGTTGAGCTGGAAGTTGCCCTGGCTACCCGCGAAGCCGACGGCGGCGTCGTTGCCGAACACCCTCGCCACCACCATGGTGAGCGCCTCCGACTGGGTGGGGTTGACCTTGCCGGGCATGATCGAGCTGCCGGGCTCGTTCTCCGGGATGTTCAGCTCCCCGATGCCGTTGCGCGGGCCGCTGGCGTACCACCGGACGTCGTTGGCGATCTTCATGAGCGCGTCGGCCAGCACCCTCAGCTCCCCGCTGACCTCCACGAGCGAGTCATGGGCGCTGAGGGCCGCGAACAGGTTCTCGGCCTGCCGGAACTCCAGCCCGGTCTCCGCGGTGATCTTTTCGGCGGCCAGGCGCCCGAAGTCGGGGTGCGCGTTCAGCCCTGTGCCGACGGCGGTGCCGCCGATCGCCAGGTCCCGCGCCCGGCCGTCGGCGTGGCGCACGCCCTCGACGGCGAAGTCCAGCTGCGCCACCCAGCCGCCGAAGACCTGGCCCAGTCGCACCGGAGTGGCGTCCTGCAGGTGGGTGCGGCCCACCATGATCACGTCGTCGTACTGCCCCGCCTTGGCCGCCAGCACGTCGCGGAGCCGGGCGATGGCCGGATAGAGCCGCTCGTTCAGCTCCGTCACAACCGCGATGTGCATGGCGGTGGGGAAGGTGTCGTTGGAGGACTGGCCCCGGTTGACGTCGTCGTTGGGGTGCACGGGCGTCTTCGAGCCGCGCACTCCCCCGGCCAGCTCGATGGCGCGGTTGGAGATGACCTCGTTGGAGTTCATGTTGGACTGGGTGCCGGAGCCGGTCTGGAACACCACCAGCGGGAAGTGGTCGTCGAGGCGGCCGGCGATCACGTCGTCGGCGGCCTGCGCGATGAGCTCTGCCCGGTCCGCGGGGAGCTCACCCAGCTCGGCGTTGGCCTGCGCCGCGGCCTTCTTCAGCACGCCGAGGGCGCGGATCATGGCGCGTCCCCAGACGAAGGTGTCGCGGCCGATGTCGAAGTTGTGCAGGCTGCGCTGCGTCTGCGCGCCCCAGTAGCGGTCGTCGTCGACCGGGACCTCGCCCATGGAGTCGGTTTCAATGCGGGTGCTCATGGGCCCAACCTACCCGCGCCGGTGGTGCGTCACGGCACAAAAAAGAGCCCGACCGCTGCCCTTGGGGGGGCGGCAGCGGTCGGGCGGTCTTTGGTGACACCATCGGGTGTCGCGCTAACAGTACCCGATCCGGGGCCTCTCGCGCGCGCTCCCGGTACTGGGTTTTCGGGGTCCTTGACCCTTTCTTGACGCGGGATGACAACACCCCCAGTCAGCGGGCCTTGACCCCCCGGAATCCCTTCAACCGAAGGCTGTTCAGGACCACGAAGACGCTCGAGAAGGCCATGGCCGCGCCGGCGATGATGGGGGTCAGCATCCCCAGCGCCGCCAGGGGGATGGCGGCGGTGTTGTAGCCGAACGCCCACACCAGGTTGGACTTGATGGTGCGCAGCGTGGCCCGCGACAGCCTCACCGCGTCGACGGCGGCCATGAGGTCGTGCCGCATGAGCGTGATGTCGCCCGCCGCGATCGCGGCGTCGGTCCCGGTGCCCATCGCGATCCCCAGGTCCGCCTGCGCGATGGCCGCCGCGTCGTTGACGCCGTCACCCACCATGGCCACCTGCCGGCCCGCGGCCTGCAGTTCCTTGATCGCCGCGACCTTGCCCTCCGGAGTCACCCCCGCCCGCACGTCGTCGATGCCCACCTGGGCGGCCACCGCGCGGGCGGTGCGCTCGTTGTCCCCGGACAGCAGCACCGGATGCAGGCCCAGCGCCTTGAGCTCGCGGATGGCCGCGGCTGCGGACTCCTTGACGGTGTCGCCCACGATGATCCGGCCGAGGATGCGCTGCTCATCGGCCACCTCCACGACGCTGCCCACTTGGCCTGCCTCCCCTGCCATCGGGGCCAGCCCGAGGTCCGCCATGAAGGCGGCGGAGCCGGCGAAGACCGCACGCCCGTCCACCACGCCGCGCACCCCGCGCCCGGGCACGTTGACGAAGTCCGTCACAGCCCCCGGCCGCTCCACCTCGGCGACGATGGCCTGGGCGATCGGGTGCTCCGAGCCGGACTCGACGGCGGCGGCGAGCTCCAGTAGCTCCTCGCGGGTGACGCCGTCGGCCGGCTCGACACCGGCCACGGACATCTGCCCGCTGGTGAGCGTGCCGGTCTTGTCGAAGACCACCGTCTCCACCCGGCGGGCGCGCTCCAGCACCTGCGGCCCGCGGATCACGGTGCCGAGCTGGGCGCCGCGGCCGGTGCCCACCATCAGAGCCGACGGCGTGGCCAGGCCCAGCGCGCACGGGCAGGCGATGATCAGCACGGCGATGGCCGCCGACAGCGACATCGTCACCCCGTTGCCCACCAGCAGGTGGCCGGCGAGCGTGAGCGCGGCGATCACCAGCACGATCGGCACGAAGATGCCGGAGACCTTGTCCGCGAGGCGCTGCACCTCGGCCTTGCCGGTCTGCGCCTCCTCCACCATGGCCGCGATCCTCGCCAGCTGCGACTGGGCGCCGACGGCGGTGGCGCGCACCACCAGCCGCCCCGTCGTGTTGACCGATCCGCCCACCACGGATGCCCCGGGCTCCACCTCCACCGGCAGCGACTCGCCGGTCATGATCGAGGCGTCGACGGCGGAGCGCCCCTCCACCACCTCGCCGTCGGCCGCGACCTTCTCGCCCGGCCGCACCACGATCAGGTCCCCCACGCGAAGGGTCTTGACGTCCACTAGGCGTTCGCCGCCGTCGACGACGACGGTGGCCTGCTTGGCGCCCACCTCCAGCAGCGCGCGCAGCGCCGCCCCCGACTCGGTCTTGGCGCGGGCCTCGATCCATCGGCCCAGGAGGAGGAAGGAGATGATGGTGACGGCGGCCTCGAAGTAGATGAATCCGCGGGCGTCCTGCCGGCTGAGGCTGAGCGAGAACTCGTGCGTCATCCCGATCATGCCGGCGTGGCCGAAGACCATCGCGTAGAGGGACCACGCGTAGGCGGTGAGCGTGCCCATCGAGACCAGCGTGTCCATGGTGGTGGTGCCGTGGCGGGCGTTGGTCCACGCGGCCTGGTGGAAGCCGCGGCCCAGCCACAGGACCACGACGCTCGAGAGCACCAGCGCCACCCACTGCCATGCGGGGAACTGGAGGGCCGGCACCATGGAGACCACCACCACCGGCACGCTGAGCGCGAAGGACCACAGCACCCGCGGCTTGAGCGCGGCCGCCTCGTCGGCCTTCTCCGCCTCCGGGACCGGCAGCGTGGCGCCATAACCCGCCTGAGCCACCACTTCCATGAGCCGCTGCGCGGTGATGCCCGTGGGCGCCTCGACGGTGGCCCGCTCCGTGGAGTAGTTGACGGTGGCGGTGACGCCGTCGACCTTGTTGAGCTTCTTCTCGATCCGGGCCGCGCAGGAGGCGCAGGTCATGCCCTGGATGTCGAGCTGGATGGTGGAACCGGCCATGGCAGGCCCTTTCCGGATTCAGGGCGCGAAGGTACGCGCGGACACGGTGAAGGTGATGGGGCGCCGACGGCGGCGCTCAGGCGGGCGGGATGGACCCGCCGGCGTCAGGCCTCGACGACCGAGTAGCTGCCCGCCTCGCGGACGGCCTCGATGATGGCGTCGAAGGGGATGCGCTCCGCGGACTCGACGAGCATCGAGCCGTCGTCCAGGGAGACGGAGACGTTGTCCACCCCGGCCACCTCGGAGACCTCCTCGGTGACGTGGTTGACGCAGTTGCCGCAGGTCATGCCGGAGACGGTGTACTTGCTGATCATGGTGTGAATCCTCTCGTGGGTCAGCGGACGAGCCGCTTGATGGCCTGCATCGCTTCGTCGATCTTCTCCTCGGCCTCCGGCCCACCCTTGCGGGCGGCGTCGGCGACGCAGTGGGAGAGGTGATCGTTGAGAAGGCCGAGCGAGACCGCCTTGAGGGCGCTGGTGACGGCGGTGACCTGGGTGAGGATGTCGATGCAGTACTGATCCTCCTCCACCATGCGCGCGATCCCGCGCGTCTGGCCCTCGATCAGCTTGAGCCGTCGAAGGTACGCCGTCTTCTCCGGGGTGTAGCCGTGCGTGGCGTGACAGCTGCCCTCAATGATGTCGGTCATCGGACCCCCTTCTCGCGACCCACAATACCCCGTGGGGGTATCGGATTCAACTGGTCCCATCATGACATGACAGGGCATCGGGCCCACCGGCGGGGTCGGCTAGCCCGCTCCGGGAGAGACTTGTCCACAGGGAGGGCCGCGGGCCTGTGGAAAGCCTTCCACCGGCCCACGAGTCGGGGTGCGACGGTGGCCCGACGGCCCTCTATCACAGACTGCGGATCGCCGCGCAACAAATGCCAGAATTAACGTGTCGTGCCTAGCCACACGAGTATGGCGCGGCCCTGGGTGACGCGTCCGTCCCCGCTGCCCGACGGGCACGCCTCAGATGCGCCCGGCCCACGCGTCGTCACGGCGATGTGTGGACAAACAGACTCGACACGCCCGCCTCGACGACAAATATAACGATTTGATAACGGCCCGTGACGCTCGGCGCACAACCATGTCCACAGCCTCCCGACTGCCTCCGGAGAGTTGTCCACAGGCCGTCCACAGGCCACCCCCAGGCTTGCCCACAGCCGGCCGCCGGGAGCTGTCGGAGGCGTGCCCTAGCCTGTCCTGTGGCCGGATTCCGGGGCCATGAGGAGGGGACCATGACGCAGACCGCCGTCTACGACGATCGGGATCTGGACCGCACCCCGCCGCAGGACCTGGCCGCCGAGCAGAGCGTGCTCGGGGCCATGATGATGTCGAAGGATGCCATCTCGGACGTGGTCGAGGTGCTGCGCGGGGTGGACTTCTACCGCCCCAACCACGAGACCATCTTCGACGCGATCATCAACCTCTACGGTCGCGGCGAGCCCGCAGACCCCATCACCATCGCCGGAGAGCTCGGCAAGTCCGGGCAGCTGTCGAAGGTGGGCGGCGCCGTCTACCTGCACGACCTCCTGGCATCGGTCTCCATCGCCGCCAACGCCATCTACTACGCAGAGCTCGTCCGGGACAAGGCCGTCCTGCGCCGCCTGGTCAACGCGTCCATCCGCATCGCCCAGCTCGGCTACCAGGGCCAGGGCGAGGTGGACAAGATCGTCGACGAGGCCCAGCAGACCCTCTTCGAGGTCACGGAGAAGAAGGCGTCGGAAGACTACAAGTCGCTGCGCGAGCTCATCGAGCCCACGTTCGACGAGATGGAGGCCATCGCCTCCTCCGGAGACGCGCTCTCCGGCGTCCCGACGGGTTTCGTGGACCTGGACCGGATCACCAACGGCCTGCACGCCGGCCAGATGATCATCGTCGCGGCCCGCCCCGGCGTCGGGAAGTCCACCTTCGCGCTGGACGTGTGCCGCTCCGCGGCCATCCACCACAACCTCACGGCCGCGTTCTTCTCGCTCGAGATGAGCCGCACCGAGATCGTGATGAAGATCCTCTCCGCGGAGGCGTCGGTGCCACTGGGCAAGATCCGCGGCGGCAAGATGGACGAGAACGACTGGCAGCGGGTCACGGACAAGTCGGCCATCCTGGGCGAGAAGAACCTGTTCATCGACGACTCCCCCAACCTCACCATGATGGAGATCCGCGCCAAGGCGCGCCGGCTCAAGCAGCGCCACGACCTGCAGCTGCTCGCCATCGACTACATCCAGCTGATGAGCTCCGGGAAGAAGGTGGAGTCGCGGCAGTTGGAGGTCTCGGAGTTCTCCCGCCAGATCAAGCTGCTCGCCAAGGAGCTGGAGATCCCGGTCATCGCCCTGTCGCAGCTCTCGCGTAACACCGAGCAGCGCAAGGACGGCATCCCGCAGCTGTCGGACCTGCGCGAGTCGGGCTCGCTGGAGCAGGACGCGGACATCGTCATCATGCTGCACCGCCCGGAGATGTACTCGCAGAACCCCACCGACGAGGAGCGCGGCCTGGCGGCGTTCCACATCCCCAAGCACCGCAACGGCGAGACGGGCAAGATCGACGCCCTCTTCCAGGGCCACTACAGCCGGTTCACCAACGCCCCCATGTGACCAGCGCCCGGGCACGAATGTCGCGGCAGGCCGGAACTGAGGAATAATCGCCCATCGCGTGTTCCCAGTGAAAGGCGTCCCTCTCATGACCCGAGAAGCCCAGCCCCCCGTCGACACCTCCCCGGACGCGCTCCTCGTCGCGGACCTCGCACTGCTGACCGAGCTGCACCAGCAGGTGCTCACCGAGTCGGGCCGCGGCGAGCTCGCCACGCTCATGGACCAGCTGCAGGAGGCCGCGGCGGGCGCAGCCGACGGCGGGGACCCGGAGGCGCCGTCGCACATCATCGAGGGCCTGTCCGCCACGACGGCGGCCGCCCTGGCGCAGACGCTCACCGTGCACTTCCACCTCATCAACCTGGCCGAGGAGCGGCACCGCTCCCGCCTGCTGCGCCGCGCCGACCCACGGTCCGGGGACGCCACGCCGGACATGTGGCCCGCGGTCGCGGCGCTGGGCGAGCTGGCCTCCCGGGTGCGGGACCTGCGCGTCCACCCCGTGCTCACCGCGCACCCGACTGAGGCCCGCCGCAGGGCGGTGTCATCGGCGCTGGACCGGATCGGGGACCACCTCGACCTCTACGACGACGCCGCCGCCGGGCAGCAGGAGCGGGGCGCGGCGCTGCGCCGGATGCTCGAGGAGATCGACATCCTCAGCCGCACCTCCCCGCTGCGCACCACCCTGCCGCAGCCCTCCGACGAGGTGCGCGCCGTCATGCAGGTCTTCGACCAGACCCTCTTCCACGCCGTCCCGCGGCTGTACCGCTCCGTCGAATCCGTGATCTCCAACGGCGACGCGGGCCGCCGCGAGCCCGCCGTGCCCGCGTTCCTGCGGTTCGGCTCCTGGGTGGGCGGGGACCGCGACGGCAACCCGTTCGTCACAGCCGAGGTGACGCGGCAGACCGCCGCCATCCAGGCAGACCACGCCCTGCGGGCGCTCGCCACCGGCGCCCAGCGGATCGCGCGCACCCTGACGATGAGCGACGACGCCACCCCGCCGTCGCCGGAGCTGGCCAACTCGCTGGCCCGCGACGCCGTCGCCGCGCCCGACACGTTCGCCGCGATCCGCACGTCGTCGCCCAGCGAGCCGCACCGCCAGAAGCTGCTCTTCGTCTCCGAGCGCCTCGCCGCCACCCGGCAGGGCCGCATCGAGCTGGCCTACCGCCGCCCCGACGAGCTGCTGGAGGACCTGCGCCTCATCCAGGACTCGCTGCGCGCCTCCGGCGACGACCGAGCGGCCTTCGGCGAGCTGCAGCACCTGATCTGGCTCACCGAGACCTTCGGCTTCCACCTGGCCGAGCTCGAGGTCCGCCAGCACAGCGCCGTCCACAAGGCCGCGATCGACGAGCTGCTCGGCCAGCTCGACGAGGCGCCGGCCGACGACGAGGCCCGCCTCGCCCTCCTGGACCGGCTCGCCGTCGACGGCTGGCCGAGCCACGTGCACGCCACGAGCGAGCGCACCCGCGAGGTCCTGGACACGCTGCGCGTGATGTCCTGGCTGCAGGAGCGCTGGGGCCCGCGGTCCTGCGGCCGCTACATCGTCAGCTTCACGCAGGCGGCCGAGCACCTCGTAGGGGTGCGGGCGCTGGCCCGGCTGGCCGTCGGCGACGGCCCGCTGCGGCTCGACGTGGTGCCGCTGTTCGAGACCGGCGCGGACCTCAACGGCGCCGTCGACACCCTCGAGCGCTGGCTGCCGATGCCCAGCACGCAGGCGTGGCTCGGCCAGACGGCGGGGCACGTCGAGGTGATGGTGGGCTACTCGGACTCGGCCAAGGACGTCGGCCCGGCCAGCGCGACGCTGACCCTCTACACCGCGCAGAGCGGGCTCGTGGAGTGGGCGGACCGGCACGGCGTGCATCTCACGATCTTCCACGGTCGCGGCGGCTCGCTCGGCCGCGGCGGCGGCCCGCTGCACCGCGCCATCCTCGCCCAGCCGCCGGGATCGGTGGCTGGACGGTTCAAGGTCACCGAGCAGGGCGAGGTGATCTTCGCCCGCTACGCCGACGAGACCCTGGCGCAGGCGCACCTGGAGCGGCTCACCTCGGCGGTGCTGCTGGCCGGCACCGAGGACGCCACCTGCCGCAACCGCGACGCGGCGGCCGGGTTCGCCGATGTCGCGGCCACCGTCGAGAGCGCCTCCCGCGAGGCGTGGTGGTCGCTGGTGCGGATCCCCGGGTTCGCCGACGTGGTGGCCGAGTCCAGCCCCATGGAGGAGCTGGGCGAGCTGCGGCTGGGGTCGCGGCCGGCGCGGCGCAGCGGGGCCACCGAGGGTCGCGACCTGGCAGACCTGCGGGCCATCCCGTGGGTGTTCGCCTGGTCCCAGATCCGCGCCAACATCCCCGGCTGGTACGGGCTCGGCACCGGCCTGGCCGCCGTCGGGGATCCGGAGCGGCTGCGCGCGGCCTACCGGGAGTGGCCTCTGTTCGCCAGCCTGATCGACGTCGCGGAGATGAGCCTGGCGAAGGCCAACCCGCGGCTGGCGGAGTCGTTCCTGGCGCTGGGCGGGCAGCCCGAGGTGACCGAGCGGGTGCTGACCGAGCTGGAGCTGACCAGGCGCCTCGTGCTGGAGACGATGGGCCAGTCGGAGCTGTTGGAGGCCAAGCCGCTGCTCCAGGGCCGGGTGAGCCTGAGGGCGCCGTCGATCGACGCGCTCAGCCACCTGCAGCTGCGCGCCCTGCGCCTCATCCGGGACGCCGCGTCGCCGATCGACGACGCGGAGCGAGCGGTGTGGTCGCGGGTGCTGCTGCTCACCGTCAACGGCGCCGCGGCCGGCCTGCAGAACACCGGCTAGTCTCCGCCCGGCCCCACGGCTGCCTGAGGCGCGAGGAGCGAGAGCGACGAGCCCCTTCCCGCTGGCTGATTTGTAGGAACGCTCCTTCTTGCGCCACAAGGCCGCCCGCGGCCCCGGACACTGAGGTGCAAGGAGCGAGAGAGACGAGCCCCCTCCCGCTGGCTGAGGTGCGAGGAGCGAAGCGACGAGCCTCGAAGCCTAGAAAACGTTCCTTGTCAGCCCACGTTTATTAGGCTTCGAGGCCGCTACGCGGCACCTCAGCCAGCAGGGGTGGACACCTCAGCCAGCAGGGGTGGGCACCTCAGCCAGCCGGGGCGCGACTCAGCTGCCTGCTTTCACCGACGTCGATCGGCGGATGTCCAGGACCGCCCGGACGAGGATCCACGCCACGATCGCCGCGCCCGCGGCCGACGCGGCCCAGTGGTCCGCGATCATCAGCAGCATCATCGCCAGCAGGGTGGGTGCCAGGTACTGCATGGACCTCACGACGTAGACGCCGAACGACGGCATGTGCACGCCCCGGGAGTCCGCCACGGACTTGACCATGAAATTCGGCCCGTTGCCGATGTAGGTCAGCGCCCCGCAGAACACGGCCCCCAACGAGATCGAGATCAGGAATGTCTCCGGCACCGGCGGCGTCGTGCCGATCATGGCCACACCCGGCGGCGCGGGCACCTGCGAGGCCATCTCGTAGAAGGTGGCGTAGGTGGGCGCGTTGTCCAGCACAGACGACAGTCCGCCGGTGAACAGGAAGAACGTGATCTCGTTGAGCGGAAGCTTGGGCGCCTGCTGACCGAGGAACTCCAGGGCCGGGATCATGGTGAGGAAGATGCCGATGAACAGCGCCGCGACCTCCCCGATGGGCCCCCAGCTGAACTCGTTGTCGCCGTAGCGCACGCTCCTGGGGGTGGTCGCCATCGAGGCGGCGGTCACTGCGATCATGATCAGCTCGCGCACCGGTATCCAGGACCACGCCGTCGCATGGCCGGTCTCGATGGCGTGCAGGTCCATCGACGGAGCGAACGCCACTGCCGCGATGATGATGGCGAACCAGAGGAAGTTGATCTTGCCGCGCACGCCTAGCGGAACGACGTTGGTGTGGTCGAACGCTACGTCCTCCGGCGCCTCGGTGGCGTAGATCCGTCGGTCGAGTGCGTAGTAGCTGACCAGCAGAAGGGCGTTCACGAACAGCCAGTAGGGCCACAGTCCGAACGTCCACGTGAACGGCACGCCCCTCAGCAGGCCGAGGAACAGCGGCGGGTCGCCCAGCGGGGTGAGGAGGCCGCCGCAGTTGGCGACGATGAAGATCGCGAACAGCACCGTGTGGACCCGGTGCTTGCGCTCGACGTTGGTGTTGAGCAGCGGGCGGATGAGCAGCATCGCGGCGCCCGTGGTGCCGACGAACGAGGCCACGAGCCCACCGATGGCGAGGAAGGTGGTGTTGTTGCGGGGCGTGGCCTCGATGTCGCCCTTGAGGAACAGCCCGCCCGAGACCACGAACAGGGCCAGCAGGAGGGCGATGAACTGGGCGTACTCGTAGACGGCGTGGCCGACGCGCCACGGGTCGTCCAGCGCCCACACCGCCAACGCGACGGGGAGGCCCAGCACCAGCGCGTAGCCCAGCTGGGTGGACGGCTTCTCCCAGAGGTGCCTCGTCCGCGTCAAGAGCGGGAACACCGCGATGCCGCCCAGCATCGCGACGAACGGGAGCATGCTCCACCAGGGATATTGCATCGTCGGGTCCCTTCACCGGAGCCCCCCGGGACTCCTGGCCAGATTCGCCCAGCCTAAACCCGGCCCGTTCGACGCGTGCGTGCGGGCCCAGGATCGGGGGCGACGGCAGCCACCCCTGGGGTCGCACGGGACCGGGAGCGGGAGCGCATGGGGCGGGGGCGGGAGTGCGGGAGCGGAAGCGGCGCGCGGGACCGGAGGCGGGAGCGGGGGGCGGGGCGTGGCGGCGGAGGGGCGGAAGCGTCAGCGGGACGGGGAACAGTGGCGACGGTGTCCCGCCCCACCTCGTGCCTGCGCCCCAGGTGCGCGGCGTTTGGCATGATCGGTGGGTGACCGACGACGACCTGGCCCCCCGCCTCGCCGCCTGGTACGCCGCGCACGCCCGCGACCTGCCCTGGCGCGCGGCCGGCGTGACCCCCTGGGGCGTGCTGGTCAGCGAGGTGATGTGCCAGCAGACGCCCGCCGCGCGCGTCGCGCCGCAGTGGGTGGAGTGGATGGGCCTCTGGCCCACGCCGTCGGACCTCGCGGAGGCCGCCACCGCGGACGTGCTCCGGACCTGGGCGAGGCTCGGCTACCCCAGGCGGGCGCTGCGGCTGCAGGAGGCCGGCCGCGTCGTCGTCGATGTTCACGGCGGCGAGGTGCCCGACGATGAGGCCGCCCTCCTGGCGCTTCCCGGCATCGGCCGCTACACCGCCGCCGCGGTCCTCGCGTTCGGCTTCGGGCGACGTTCGCTGGTGCTGGACACCAACGTCCGCCGGGTGCTCGCCCGGTACGACGGGGGCGTCGAGTTCCCGGCCGGCCACGAGACGGCGGCGGAGCGGCGGCGGGCGTGGGAGTTCGTGCCCTTGTCGGACGCCGACGCGGCGCTCTGGTCGGTCTCCGCGATGGAACTGGGCGCGTTGGTGTGCACGGCGAAGGCGCCCCGTTGCGGGGAATGCCCCGTCGCCGACGGCTGCGCCTGGCTGGGGGCGGGACGCCCGGCCTGGGACGGTCCGGAGCGCCGCGTCCAGGCGTGGGAGGGCACGGACCGGCAGTGTCGCGGCAGGATCATGGCGGCGCTGCGCGGCCACGGCGTGGTCCGGCTGGCCGACGTCGCCTGGCCCGACGCCGCGCAACTCGAGGCGTGCGCGGCGTCGCTGGTCGCGGACGGATTGGCGGTCCCCGTCGACGACGCACTCTCCCTCCCCTGACGCTCAGCCACGAGGCGGCTCAGCGCGTGTCGACTTGGGTTGAGCCGGGCCAAGCCGCGAAGCGGCCCAGCCCGCGCCGAAACCACCCAACTGACGCCTGTCCATGGAGTTGGCCGCGGTTCTCGCGATTGGAGCTCACGCTGTCGGTGCCGTGAGCCCTGACACGAGGCCCGTGCGGCCCTTGTCCTGCTACTGCCTGTCGGCCACGTGCTCGGCGGTGGTCGGGTAGTCGAGGCCGCCCGGGCCTCGTCTCACGTCTCCCTGCACTCGTCTGCCTGTGGCGTGGTCGGGTCCGGGCGTGCGCCGGCAGGGCGGCCCTGGCTCGGGTCTGCTTCAGGCGGGTTCTTCCGGGTGCCCCTCGGGCTGGGCATCCCTGCGCCCAGCCGCCCTGCCGTCCCCCACCCTCACGCACACCTCACGTCCCCGCCGTCGCCGTCACTGCCCAGACGCGTGGCACGAAACGCCGCGCGAATCGGACCCCGTCGCCCTATGCGTACCCGACCACCGATCCCGACGGCGTGTCGTGCACGCTCTTCCCGCCCACCAGGACCCGCGACCGGATCAGCGGGGCGGGGGGTGGTGGGGGCCGGGGCAGGTTGGGTGGGCGTTGATGACGGTACGCGGCAGCGCGAAGCGCCGCCGACCGGCATCATGGGCGGCCCGGCCCCCACCACACCCCACCACACCCGACCACAGCTGCCCAGACCGACGCCAGGCCCCCAGACGGAAGCCAGGCGCACCGAGGTAGGGCAGGCCACGACATCGCGCCTGCGCAAAGTCACCGCGCCTGCTCTATAGCGCCGGCGTCTGAACCCACGGCAGGCGGCCCCGAGGCGCCTGTCCTACAGCGCAGGCTCCCAGACATAAGCCAGGCGTCGGGACGGTAGCCAGGCGACCAGACGCAAGCCAGGCGACCAGACGCAAGCCAGGCGGCATGGGCCTGCGCGGGCCGGCTCCCGGCTCAGCTCAGGCGACGGTGAGGGTCCAGGACGAGACGGGGGCCGAGCCGTCGAGGAGGCGGGCCGAGACCTCGCCGTCGTCGTCCGCGACCACCTCGAACCGCGACACCGAACCGTCCGGACGGGGCACCTCGACGGTGCGCGACATCCCGGGCCCGAAGCCGTAGGCCCGAAGCTCCACACCCTCGGCCCAGTCGTAGTCCGGCCGGTCCTGCACCGCACCCCAGGGGATCACCGAGCCGGGGCGCGCGAGCAGCGGCAGCGAGTCGAAGCCGTGCTTCTCCGTCCGCCACCCCGGACCCTCGACGACGCCGCCGTCGAGCACCCGCGTCCACCGCCCGCACGGCACGTAGTACGACACGGTGCCGTCGTCGGTGAAGATCGGCGAGACGAGCAGCTGGTCGCCCAGCATGTACTGCAGGTCCACCATCGCGGCGCCGGGGTCGTCCGGGAACTCGAGGAACAGCGGCCGCATCACCGGCACGCCCTCAAGGTGGGCGATCTCGCCGAGCTGCCCGATGTAGGGCATGAGCCGCATCTTGAGCCGGGTGAACTGGCGCGCCACGTCGACGGCCTCGTCGTCGAACGCCCAAGGCACGCGGTACGAGTTGGAGCCGTGCAGCCGGCTGTGCGAGCTGAGGAGCCCGAACGCCAGCCATCGCTTGAACACAGCCGGGTCCGGGGTGCCCTCGAAGCCGCCGATGTCGTGGCTCCAGAACCCGAATCCCGACGCGGCCAGGCTGAGCCCGCCGCGCAGCGACTCGCTCATCGCGGAGAAGGTCGATTCGCAGTCCCCGCCCCAGTGCACGGGGAACTGCTGCCCGCCGGCCGTGGCGGACCGGGCGAAAACGACGGCGTCGCCCTCGCCCCGCTCCTCAACCAGCAGGTCGAAGACGGCCTTGTTGTAGAGGTGCGCGTAGTAGTTGTGCATCCGCTGGGGGTCCGAGCCGTCGTGCCACACCACATCGGTGGGGATCCGTTCGCCGAAGTCGGTCTTGAGGCAGTCGACGCCCTGCCGCAGCAGGCCGCGCAGCTTCCCGACGAACCAGGCGGTGGCCTCCGGGTTGGTGAAGTCCACCAGCGCCATGCCTGCCTGCCACAGGTCCCACTGCCACACGGACCCGTCGGGGCGCTTGACCAGATAGCCGCGATCCCGTCCCTCCGCGAACAGCACCGAGCGGCGCGCGATGTAGGGGTTGATCCACGCCGAGACCTTCAGCCCGCGCTCGTGGAGGCGCGCCAGCATGCCCTCCGGGTCCGGGAAAGTGGCCGGGTCCCACACCAGGTCCGTCCAGTGGAAGGCCCGCATCCAGAAGCAGTCGAAGTGGAACACCGACAGCGGCAGGTCCCGCTCGGCCATGCCGTCGATGAACGAGTTGACGGTGGCCTCGTCGTAGTCGGTGGTGAAGCTGGTGGACAGCCACAGCCCGTAGCTCCAGGCGGGCACCCGGGCGGGGCGGCCGGTGAGCGCGGTGTAGCGGCGCAGCACGTCGGCGGGGGTGGGGCCGTCGATGATCAGGTAGCGCAGCCGGTGACCGGGCACCGAGAACTGGGCGCGCGACGCGAACTCGGACGCCAGCTCGTAGGAGACATGGTCCGGGGTGTCGACGAAGACGCCGTAGCCGCGGTCGCTCAGGTAGAAGGGCACGTTCTTGTACGCCTGCTCGCTTGAGGTGCCGCCGTCGGCGTTCCAGATCTCCACGCTCTGGCCGTTCTTGATCAGCGGCCCGAACCGCTCGCCGAGCCCGTACAGGTGCTCGCCGGGCGCGATGGCCAGCTGCTCCCTCACGAAGCGCCGCCCGTCGGGGTTGGTGAGCGCCGACGGCGACCTCCCCGTCGAGGAGGTGAGCGGCCCACCCGCTCCGACGAACCGCAGATCCCACGGCACCTCCCTGCCCAGGGTGGCGGTCAGGGTGCCGCTGGTGAGCGAGACGGAGTCGTCGCTCTCGGCGATCGTGACCTCGTGCCCGCCGTCGATCAGGGCGAAGCTGGGCCCGGTGATGGGCTGGTCCCAATGCTCGATGGTGACCCCGATGACCCCCTCCGCGGGCGAGTCGACGGTGATGGTGAGCGCCGGGCAGTTGAGGGTGTCGCCGCGGGTCTCGATCACGCGCGTGGGCGTGTGGGCCACCAGGCGGCCGTCCTCGGCGACGATCTCTGCGATGCTGCGAGGACTGAGCGCCGTGACTCCGGGGCGCAACTGCCAGTAGCCGTCGGTGAACTTCATGCTTGGGTCCTCTCGTCCTGCCGCGACACTTTCGCGTGCCGCCAGATGGTGGGTGGCACGGGGTTGGTCCCCGCCGTGCCGATGGGGCCGGGCCGACGGCCTACCCCGCTTGGTCGAAACGCTTGCGCGGGCCTAGGCTTGGCTTTCACAGGGCCGTATGAAGACGGCGCCGGCCCGTCGGGCCGAAGGGGCCGGACCCCGCCGCTCCCGCCCTGGGACAAGGGGTCACGATGGCTGGTATCCAGGAAGTCGCACGCAAGGCGGGGGTCTCGCAGTCCACCGTCTCCTACGTGCTGAGCGGCCGGCGACCCATCTCCGATTCCACGCGCGAGCGGGTGCTCAAGGCCATCGACGAGCTCAACTACCGCCCCCACGCCGGGGCTCGCGCCCTGGCGTCGTCCAAGACGCACGTGCTGGGCCTGGTCACGCCGCTGCGTCCAGGCGTCAACGTGGACGTCATCATGCAGTTCGTCGCCGGCATCGCCACGAGGGCGCGTCACTTCGAGCACGACGTCCTCCTGGTCACCGAGCCGGACGCCTCAGGCATCGAGGGCGTCTCGCTGCGCTCGATGGTGGACGGCTTCATCGTCATGGACGTCGAGTCCCGCGACAGCCGGCTCCCCACGCTGGCCGCGCTGCGCCAGCCGAGCGTGCTGATCGGCATGCCGGAGGACCCGGGATCCTTGAGCTGCATCGACTTCGACTTCGAGTCCGCCGGCTCGATGGCCGTGCGGAAGCTGGCCACGGCCGGGCACACCCGCATCGCGCTCATCGGTTCGTCGCCCGCGGTGCACACCCGCGGCACGTCGTACGCGGTGCGGCTGGCGCGAGGCGCGGAGCGGGAGGCCGAGGCCCACCACATCGAGCTGCAGCGCCTGGCCTGCGGCGACGACCCCATGGAGGCGTCGCCGCTCATCGACGAGTTGGTGGAGTCCGGCATCACCGGGCTGATCGTGCACAACGAGGCCGCGCTGCCGGGCGTCATCACCGCGCTGGCTCGACGGGGCCCCGAGGTGGCCGACTCGGTGGCGGTGGTGGCCATCGGGCCGAAGTCGTTGCTGCTGGCGCCGCTGCTGCCGATGACGGTCATCGACATCCCCGGCACCACCATCGGGTCCACGGCCGTGGACATGCTGATGGCACTGGTCAACGACCACTCCCTGCCGGAGCGACGGCTGGTGGCTCCGCGGGTGGAGTGAACCGTCGGCGCGGCCGGTGACGGTGCGCGCTGCGGGCCGGATCGCATTGCACTCCTTCGCTGAGCTGGTCTGTCGATTCGTCGTCGAATCATTTCGACACAAGTGAATCACGACGGCGCCTCAGGCCGCAACACCTCGGGGCGGATTGGGCGCCCGGTCTCGCGCACGCAGCGTAGATAGTGCATCATTGGGGCAACGATCACTGCGGGCACCGCCGCCACTCAAGCATCGAAAGGCTTCGACCTCATGGCTTCTGACTCGACGACCAGCAGCACCACTCCCACCCGCGCGACCCTCGAGGATCTGGTGGCCGCGACACTTGCGCGCCTCAGCGACGACGAGGCGGTCGCCCTCCTCCACCAGGTCAACCCGGCGATGCCGGATCACGGCCTGGCGGAGTTCCACACCGGCGCCGAGGCCCTGCACGGCGTCGCCTGGACCGGCACCGCCACGGTCTTCCCGCAGCCGGTGGGCATGGCGGCCACGTGGGACGCCGGGCTGCTGCGCGAGATCGGCGAGGCCACCTCCACGGAGGTGCGCGCCAAGCACGCGGCTGACCCCGTCGGGATGTCGCTCAACGTGTGGGCACCCGTGGTCAACCCGCTGCGCCACCCCTTGTGGGGGCGCAACGAGGAGGGCTACTCCGAGGACCCGCACGTCACCGCCGAGTGCGCCATCGCCTACTCCTCAGGGCTCCGCGGGGACCACGACGTGTTCTGGAAGACCGTGCCCACCCTCAAGCACCTGCTGGCCTACAACAACGAGCAGGACCGCTGCACGTCGTCGTCGAGCCTGCCGCCCCGCGTGCTGCACGAGTACGACCTCCCGCCGTTCGTCGAGCCCATCGCCGCAGGCGTGGTGGGCGGCGTGATGGCCGCCTACAACCTGGTCAACGGCCGCCCGGCGCACACCTCGCAGGAGCTGTTCGAGGCCGTGCGGGCGGCGAATCCGGACCTGCTCGCGGTCTCCGACGCCTACGCGCCCACCAACCTCACCGGCGCCGAGCGGGCCTACCCCACGGAGGCCGATTCCCACGCGGCCGCGATCCTCGCAGGCCTGGACTCCTTCACCGACCACGACGCGGACTCCTCCTCCACGCTCGCGGCCATCAAGGCGGCCCTCGCACAGGGCCTGCTCACCATGGACGACGTCCGCCGCGCCGCCCGGCGCGTGCTGCTGGTGCGGGCGCTGACCGGGGAGCTCACCCCGGAGGCGGACCCGTACGCGGGCATCACCGCAGACCAACTCGACACCCCGGCCCACCGCGAGCTCGCCCGCCGGGCCTCCGCCGCGCAGGTCACCGTGCTGGCCAACGACGGCGTCCTCCCGCTCGCCGCGGGCGCGCGCGTGGCCGTCGTCGGGCCGATGGCGGAGGTGGTCAAGCACGACTGGTACTCCGGCACCCCGCCCTACATGGTCACGCTCGCCGCGGCCGCGGCCGAGACCCACGAGGTCAGCGCGCACGACGGCGCAGACCGGGTGGTGCTGCGGTCGCGGACCACCGGGCTGGCGGTGTCGCGGGCGGAAGACGGCGTGCTTGTGGCCGATCAGGGCCACGACGCCGAGGCCTCGGCGTTCGCCGTCGTCGAGTGGGGATCCGACGTGGTCACGCTCCGCCACGACCCCACCGGCCTGCTCTGGCGAGGCTCCGACGAGGGCATGGTCCGCGTCGACTCCACGCGCCCGGGCGGCTGGGTCACGCACGAGCACTTCGTGCGGCACGCGCACGAGGACGGCAGCTGGTCCCTGCAGCACCGCGGGAGCCGGCGCTGGCTGCGCGTCGAGTCCTGGGGCGGGCTCGTCAGCTCCTCGTCCGACGACCTGGCCACCGCCGAGCGGTTCGACGTCGAGGTGCTGAGCAGCGGCCCCGACGAGGTGGCCAGGGCTGCCGCGGGCGCCGACGTGGTGCTGGTGGCGGTGGGCAACGACCCGCATCTCAACGGCCGCGAGACCGTTGACCGGCCCGAGCCGAGCTGGCGGATCGTCGCGGCGCCGTCGGTCGCGGCGGGTGCGCTGCGGGGCTCCGGCTACCGGGCGCGGGCTGGGGCCGGGCGGGTGGCGTGGCCCTCCGTCGAGCCCCTGCCCGAGCGGTTGAGCGTGCGCCTGCGGGTGGCCACGGGCCTCGGCGGCGAGGTGGAGGTGCGCTGCGGCGACGGTCGAGGACCTGGTCGTAGCCGAGGCCCCGCGCGGTCTCCTGCATGTTGGCCAGCAGCGACTCGAACTCGGCGTCGTTGGCCGCGAACGACATCTTCCACGACTCCTGGACGATGATCGCCTTCACCTGGTTGCGCAGGGTCTCGATCTCCGAGCTGTCGGCGGGGGCCGTGTAGCTCGCGCCGGGGGCGACCATGATCTTGTCCTCCGCCTTCAGGTAGTCCATCGTCGTGGCCGCGCCACCCATCTGCGCGGACCAGTCCTCGATCAGCGGGTTCGACGTGGCGGCCTGGAAGGTCTCCCACATCTTGTAGCTGAACGGGGCGCCGGTGTTCTCGTCGACGTCGATGGGCAGCACGAGCGTGGTGTTGAGCCAGGACGCGCCGTCCTCGTAGGTGCCGCCGCCCCACTCGTCGGGCACGGTTGCGCCGCCGCCGACGAGGGCCTTCATGCCGAACTCGGTGAGCTCAGGCGCACCCTCGGCGTTGACGTCCCAGGTCAGGCCCTGCGGGCCGGCCGCGCCCATGGTCTGGCTGTTGTTGGAGTAGGTGCCCTCGGGGGAGTACAGCCAGTCGATGAACGCCGCGACGCGCTCCGGGTCCTCGGCCTTGGAGCCGATGGCCATGACCTGCTTGCCGCCGAACGGCTCGGCGCCGTAGGAGAACACCTGCATATCCTGCAGCGGGGCGATCATGAAGCCCTTGCCGGCGTTGACGTTGTCGGTGGTGTTGTAGGCCGACTGTCCCTGCCAGGGCCACCAGGAGAACAGGACCTGGCCGTTCTGGTACTTGGAGAACAGGGTGTCGTAGTTCTGAGTGGTGGACTCGGGGTCCATGATGCCCAGCTGGTTGGCCTCGTAGAAGAAGCGCAGGTTGCGCACGTAGGCGGAGTCGGAGTCGATGACGCTCTGGTACTCGGAGCCGTCGGCCTTGGCGTAGACGAAGCCGATCTCGTCGAAGCCGTAGAAGGTGGCGGGCTGCTTGGCGTTGTTCATCATGTTGCCGTCCCAGTCCTTGAACATGGACAGCGCGTAGGTCTTCTTGCCGTTGGGGGCGGTGGGCTCGGCGTCCTGCATCTTCTTGAGCACCGGCAGCAGGTCCTCCAGCGTGCCGATCTCCGGGTAGCCGAGCTCCGCGTACAGGTCCCAGCGGACGAACGGGCCGAAGGTGGGGTCGATGCCCTCGCTCGAGTCCGTGGGCTTCAGCTGCGAGACCTGAGTCGGGAAGGCGTACGTGCCGTCCTTGCCCTCGTTGAGGCGGGTCACGGCGGCGTCGAACACGGCGGCGTTCGACATGGCCGGGTAGTACTGGGAGGCGTCGAGGAGCAGACCGCCCTGGACCAGCTCGTCGAGCTTCTCGCCCTTGTCGGTGACGATGAGGTCACCCAGCTCGCCCGCCGCGACGCGGGTGTTGTAGAGCGTGTCACCGCCGCCCGCCACGTTGGGGGCGATGATGTTGAGCTTCATGTTGAACTTGTCCTTGACGATCTTGGCGAACCATCCGGGCTGCTCGCCCATCTGGTTGGCCAGGCCGTCGAACACGTCGATGGTGATCTCCTCGGACCACTCGGTGGGGAACGTGCCGCTGGCGGCCTGCGACGAGTCGTCGGCGGGAGCCTGCTCGGGGCTGCAGGCTGCGAGCCCGGCGAGACCCATCAATGGTGCGACCACAAGGGCCACAGCCTTCCTGTACTGCATTGGGTTTCCTTTCTGGAGGTGAGGGAGCCGGACCGTCATCCCTTGACGGCGCCGAGCATGATCCCCTTGACGAAGAACCGCTGGAAGAGTGGGTAGATGAAGATGATCGGCAGCACGACGATGACCGACACGGTGGTGCGGATCGACGTCGCCGTCTGAGAGGTGGCGGCCGAGGCGATGGAGCCCAGGTTGCCGCCCGCCTGCTGAGCCGCGGCCGCCAGGGAGGCCGCCTGGTTGATGAACATGTAGAGCAGGAACTGGAGCGTGTAGAGGCTCTGGTCCGTGATGTAGAGCAGCGTGTCCTGGAAGCTGTTCCACTGCGCGACGGCGGAGAAGATGGCCACCGTGGCGAGGATGGGGGTCATGTTGGGCAGGACGATGCGGAAGAACGTCTGGAACACGTTCGCGCCGTCGACCTCGGCCGCCTCCTGCAGCGAGTCCGGCATGGACTCGACGTAGGTCTTGACCAGGATGATGTTGAACGGCTGGACCACGAACGGCAGGACGTAGACCCAGAAGTTGTTGGTCAGCCCGAGGGTCTTCATGATGATGAACACCGGGATGAGGCCCGCGTTGAAGTACATGGTGATGACGACGAGCCGGTACCAGAGCTGCCGCTTCCACAGCCGCGGCTGGGTGAACATGAAGCCGAGGAACGCGGAGGCCAGGACCGTCGCGGCGGTGCCCAGCACCGTGCGGCCGATCGAGACGAGCGCCGCCTGCGGCAGGCCGGGCAGGCTGAACACCTGCGCGTAGTTCTGCAACTGGAGGCCGACCGGCCACCACCGCACGTCGCCCTGGGCGGCGATGTCGTTGGCGCTGATCGAGTTGATGATGAGGTAGTAGAAGGGGTAGGCGCAGATGAGCGCCAGGAGGGCGAAGATCAGGTAGTTGATCCCGTGGAAGACGAAGGATCCCTTCTCTTCGACGATGCGGGTGGGCTGGTGCGCGAGTGCGGTCATGTCTGCTGCTCCGATCAGATGAGGGACGTGCCGCGCACGCGCTTGGCGAGGGCGTTGACCGACAGGAGGAGGACCACCGAGATGATGGACTTGAGCATGCTGATCGCCGTGGCCATCGACAGGCTGTTGCCCGTGATGCCGATGTTGTAGACGTAGAGGTCCAGCACCTGGATGTAGGTCTTGTTGAAGGCGTTCTGGAACACGTAGTACTGCTCCATGCCGTTGTTGAGCAGGTTCGCGATGGACAGCAGCAGGAGAACGAAGTACGTGGGCATGAGCTGTGGGACGGTGATGTACCACATGGTCTGGAACCGGCCGGCGCCGTCGACCTTGGCCGACTCGTAGAGCGCCTGGTCGATCCCGGCGATGGCAGCGAGGTACATGATGGCGCCCCAGCCGACGGTCTTCCAGATGCCCCAGGCGGCCATGGTGAGCCAGATGTGCTGGTCCGTGTCCAGGAACTTCATCGGCACGGTGATGAGGCCGGAGTCCAGCATGAGCGAGTTGACCAGGCCGGTGGTGGAGAACATCGAGAACGCGATCATGTAGACCAGCACCCACGAGATGAAGTTGGGCAGCGTGGTCAGGGTCTGGATGGCGTTCCTGAACCACGGCGCGCGGATCTCGTTGAGGAACACGGCGAACGCGAGCGGGAGCACCGAGGACGCGATGCCGATGAAGCTCATGCCCAGCGTGTTGGCCATGACCTGGCCGATCTGGGCCAGCTGCGTGGGCGAGCCGACGAGGAGCCGGAACCACTGCAGCCCCACGAACTCGCTGCCGGAGAGGCCGAGCGCCGGACGGTAGTCGTAGAGCGAGTAGATCCACCCGTAGAGCGGGAAGTGCGAGAACAGGAAGACGAGGATGAGGAAGGGCAGGATGCTGAGGAACATCGCCTTCGAGGGCTTGCGCCGCGACGAGGTGGACCCGGCGGGGGCGTCGCCTCGGCGGAGCTTCCGCTTGGCCGAGGCGACCACCTCCGGCTTCGGGGGCTGCACCGGGGCCGCGACAGTCATCGGCCCCTGCCCTCGGGCCGCGACACCGGCGCGAGCGCGTCGGTGCCTGGATGGACACCCGGCGTGGGCGCTTGTTCCTGGTTCATATTCACACTGCCTCCGTTGGCGAAGCGTTTCGACGACTCATGGTAACCCGAGAGTATCCTCAGCGCAATAGCCCTTGTAGAGCGCTCTCAATCTCTCGAATCGCAGCGACGATCCGCCGCCCACCTGAGCACGACACGCCGTCGCGCCCCCACCACCCGGCCGCCGCCCCATGAGCACGACACGCCGTCGCAACCCGCCCCCGACGCCCATAGCAACCTCGACCCCCAACTCCGACGGCGATTCGTGCCCACCCCGACCGGGCACAACCCGCACCCCGCCGCCCCCACCGTCGCGCCCCCACCACCCGGCCGCCTCCCCCTGAGCACGACACGCCGTCGCAACCCGACCCCGACGCCCCCAGCGACCTCGACCCCCAACTCCGACGGCGATTCGTGCCGACTCCCACCTAGACCTGGGCGCGCAGAAAGACCGACGGGGCCGCGCGGTCGGCGCGGCCCCGTCGGTCGGGGAGGGGGGATCCCCGCTCAGCCAGGCAGAACCTGGTAGTTGATGGTGATCACGCCGGCGGAGGTGCCGCCGAGGATGGTCATGGCCCCGCGCGAGAGGTCCATGCAGCGGCCGTCGATGAAGGGCCCGCGGTCGTTGATCCGGACCGTGACCTCCTTGCCGTTGGCCGGGTTGACCACGCGGACCATGGTGTTGAAGGGCAGCGTGCGGTGGGCGGCGGTCAAGCCGTCAGGGTTGTAGCTCTCGCCGTTGGCGGTCTTGCTGCCCTGCCAGTAGTACGAGGCCTTGCAGGTGGTGACGGGGGCCGACGAGGGGTCTGGCTCGACGGGGAAGCCCTCGATGTCCGGGGTGCGCGGCGGGATGGCGGTCACCGGGGCGGCGCCGTCGGAGGAGAAGTGCACCAGGTTGTTGAAGACCTCGGTGGCGTACTGCACGTAGCGGCCGTTCTGGTAGCTGACGACGGTGGACTCCGCGTAGGTGCGGCAGCCGTTGCCGCCGGTCACCTCGCTGTCGCAGTCGGTGCGCCAGGCGCGGCCGTCGGCGTCCGTCCAGGTGCCCTTGTTGCCCAGGGGGTTGCCCTCCCACTGCGCGCGGTCCGAGGCCAGGTACGTCAGGTTGTTGAACACCCACCCGTTGCGCTGGCGGTATGCCCCGTTCTCCTTGACCACCTTGGTGGCCCAGATCTCGGTGCGGCACCGGATGACGGTGTCCGAGTAGTTCTCGCATTCCGTGCGCCAGTAGCGGCCGTTGACGTAGTGCTGGCCCGGCTGCGTGTAGGGATCGGTGGCCGCGTGCGCGACGCCGGGTGCGACGGCGCCGAGGGACACCGCGCCCATCAGCGTGGCCATGGCCGCGAGGAGGAAGCGCTTGAACATGGTGGTGGGTCCTTTCCACGGATCCGCGAGGGCCCGACCGTAACACCCGATACCTGAGAATTCCAAGAATTTCTCAGATGTAATTCTCAGCTTGGTTCACCCCCCGCCTCTGGCCAGGGCTTTTCCTCACGCGCAACAGGGCACCAACTGAGAAGCCTCAGGCGAGGCTTGAGGTGTCGGCAGCTCGAGGCCCTGCGACCGCCCGAGTGATCCACGGCCGGACCGGCTGGCCGCTAGCCTGAAGCGTCGGCCGCAACGTCGCGGCCCGCGACCCCGCAAGGAGCGACCCATGCGCATCGGCGTGCCCCGAGAGACGAAGAACAGCGAGTTCCGGGTGGCCATCACCCCCGTCGGGGTGCACGAACTGACCGCCCGCGGACACCGCGTCCTCGTGGAGCACGACGCGGGGGTGGGCTCGTCGTTCAGCGACGACGACTACCGCGCGGTGGGCGCCGAGATCGTCAAGGACGCCGACACCGCGTGGGGCGACGCCGAGCTGGTACTGAAGGTGAAGGAACCCATCGCGGAGGAGTACCACCGGCTCCGAGAGGGCCTGGTGCTGTTCACCTACCTGCACCTCGCCGCCGACGAGCCGCTGGTGGATGCGCTGCTGGCCGCCGGAACGACGTCGATCGCCTATGAGACGGTGCAGCTGTCGTCGGGGCTGCTGCCGCTGCTCTACCCGATGAGCGAGGTGGCCGGCTGCCTCGCGCCCCAGGTGGGCGCGCACGCGCTGCTGAAGAACCAGGGCGGCCGGGGCGTGCTGCTCGGCGGGATCGGCGGGGTGGCCAACGCGAAGGTGGTGGTGCTCGGGGCGGGCGTGGCGGGCCAGAACGCCGCCAACATCGCGCTCGGCATGGGCGCCGACGTCACCCTCCTCGACACCGACCTGCAGAAGCTGCGGATGAGCTTCTGGAGGTGGGACAACCGGGTGCACCAGATCGCGTCGTCGACGCTGGCGGTGCGCGAACAGGTGCTGGGGGCGGACCTCGTCATCGGCACGGTGCTCGTGCCTGGCGCGCGGGCGCCGAAGCTGGTCACCGACGACTTGGTGGCCTCCATGAAGCCGGGATCGGTGCTGGTTGACGTGTCCATCGACCAGGGCGGCTGCTTCCAGAGCTCACGCCCCACGACGCACGAGAACCCCACGTTCCAGGTGGAGGGCTCCACGTTCTACTGCGTCTCGAACATCCCCGGGGTGGTGCCCAACACGTCGACGTGGGCGCTGACGAACGCGACCCTGGCCTACGTCGAGGCGATCGCGGACCACGGCTGGCGGGAGGCCATGCGTCGCGACGAGGCACTGGCGAGGGGGTTGTCCACGCACGGCGGGGCGCTGGTGTCGCGGCCGGTGGCGGAGGCGTTCGGACGCGAGTGCGCGAGTGTCGCGGCGGTGCTCGGCGCCGACTGAACCATCCGGCGCGCCTACACCCGCGACAGCACCTCCATCTGCTGCACCACGAGCTTGACCGCCTCTTCGGAGCGGTCCGGCGGGTACTTGTACTTGCGCAGCAGGCGCTTGATCTTGGCGCGGATGGACGCGCGCACGTCGTCGCGTACCGTCCAATCCGTCTTCGCGTCGCGCCTCAGCAGCTCGACCAGCTCGCGCGCGATCTGCCCCAGCACGGGCTGGCCCAGCACCTCCATCGCCGAGTCGTTCGCCGCGACGGCGTCGTAGACGGCCAGCTCGTCGGTGCCGAGCGGCGGGTCGAACTGCTCCCCCCGTCGAGCCTCGGACGCGATCTCCTCTGCGGTGCGCCACAGTTCAAGCAGCACCTCGGCGGAGGTCAGCTGCCCGTTGGTGTAGCGGTTGATGACGTCTGCAACCCGGTCCCCGAAGGTCTGCTGCCGCACCAGGTTGCGGCCGGACACGCGCGCCGCCTCCAGCAGCAGCGCGGCGCGCAGCGCCTCGATGGCCAGCTGCGGGTTCTGCGATGCCTGCGCCTCCTCCAGCACCGACGGTGCCAGGTGGTCGAAGTCGGGCGGGGTGATCTGCGCCATCTGGTAGATGTCGATGACGTCGCGCGAGTCGGTGGAGTCCTCGACGACGGCGAGCAGCGCCCGCGCCACCTCCTCCGGCACCGGCCGCCCGGTGGCCTCCCGCTCGGCGGCGTCCAGCTTCGCCACCCAGGCCCGGACCTCCACGTAGAACCGGACTTCGTCGGCGATGTCGGCCAGATTCTCCGCTCCCGCCGACAGCGCCCAGGCGCGGCCGAGCTGAGTGGTGAGGTGCCGGTAGCGGTCGGTGAGCGTCGCGTGCCCCTCTTCGACGCGGTTGCCCGGGTTCCGCGGGTCCCGCAGCCAGGCGGTCAACAGACGGGCGGCGTCCATCCAGCCGCGGGGCGTGCCGAGCTTGGCGCGCCAGTTCACCGGGCGGACGAGCTCGCGGAGCTGGTCCACGAGCGCCCGCGCCAGCTCGACGGCCTCGCCCACGTCGCGACCCATCGGGCGTTCGCGCTGGTCGGAGAGGGTGTACTCGGCAAGCGCGTGGGCGAGGTTGTCGGTGAGCGGCGCGTAGGCCACCAGCAGGCCGGCGGACTTGCCCCGGAACGTCCGGTTGACCCGGGCGAGGGTCTGCATGAGCAGGGCGCCCTTGAGCGGACGGTCGAGGTAGAGGGTGTGCAGCGGCGGGGAGTCGTACCCGGTCAGCATCATGTCCTTGACAATGACGAGCTCCAGCACGTCCTCCGCGGTGGCCAGCCGCTTCTTGATCACCTTGTTCTCGGACTCGCGGCGCACGTGGTCACTGATCGGCGGCTGGTCCGAGGCCGTGCCGGAGTAGACCACCTTGATGCGTCCGCCGTCGATGGCATCCGAGTGCCAGTCGGGCCGCAGCTCGACGATCTGCCGGTAGAGGTTGGCCGCGATCTCGCGCGTCGCGCACACGATCATCCCCTTGCCCGGCCCCTCGATCTCCGCGACCACCCGCGCTCGGCGCTTCTCCCAGTGCTCGACGATGTCCGCGGCCAGGGTGCGCAGCCGCTCGGGCGCGCCGTAGATGGAGTTGATGACGGCCACCGACCGCTCGACCTGTTCGCGCTCGGTCTCGTCGAGGTCGCGGGTGAGCTCGTCGGCGGCCGCGTCGAGCTGCTCCGAGGTGACGCCGTCGTCGAACCCGACGGTGACCAGCCGCGGCTCGTAGTACACCGGCACGGTGGCACCGTCCGCGACGGCGCGGGTGAGGTCGTAGATGTCGATGTAGTCGCCGAACACCTCGCGGGTATTGCGGTCGGTGAAGCTGATCGGGGTGCCGGTGAAGGCGATGAGGGTGGCATTGGGGAGGGCATCGGCGAGGTGGCGGGCGTAGCCGTCGAGGTCGTCGTAGTGGCTGCGGTGTGCCTCGTCGACGATCACCACGATGTTGCGCCGCTCCGACAGCAGCGGATGCTCGCGGCCGGCCTCGCGCTCCTGCTGCGTGCGGCCGAACTTCTGCAGCGTGGTGAACAGGATCCCGCCGGAGTTGCGCTCGGTGAGCGCCGTGCGGAGGGCCTCGCGGGTGTACACCTGCTCCGGCTTCTCGGGGAACAGCTTCGAGGCGGCGAAGCCGTCGAAGAGTTGGCCGTCGAGCTCGGTGCGGTCGGTCACCACCACGACGGTGGGGTTCCGGAGGCGGGTGGTGCGGAGGAGGAGGTTGGCGTAGAACTCCATCTCCAGCGACTTGCCGGAGCCCTGCGTGTGCCAGACGACGCCAGCCTTGCCGTCGCTCTCGACGGCCTGGACTGTACGGCCGACGGCCTTGGTGACGGCGAAGTACTGGTGCGGCTTGGCGGTGCGCTTGAGGATGCCGCCCTCCCCCTCGGCGAAGGCGGTGAAGTTCCGCATGAGCTGGCCGAAGCGCTCTAGGTTGGCCACGCCGTCGAGCAGCGATTCGAGCGCGGGCGCCTGGTCGGCGAGCGGGAGGCCGTCGTCGTCGACGTTCCATTCGGCGTAGTGGTTGAGCGGAGCGAACGGGTTGCCGTACTTCGCCACCACCCCGTCGCTGATGAGCGTGACCACGCAGGCGCGGAAGGCCATCGGGAACTCGCGCAGGTAGGTGGCGAGCTGGGCGTGGGCGGTGGCGACCGTGGCGGACTGGTCGCCGGAGTTCTTGAGCTCCACGATGCCGACGGGCAGGCCGTTGCAGTAGAGGACGAGGTCGAAGCGACGGTGGGCGTCGCGGTCGCGGACGATCACCTGGCGGGCGGCCAGCCAGTCGTTGGCCGACGGGTCCGGGTCGATCAGCCGCAGCGTGGGGGTGCGCTCGGTGCCGTCGGGCTCCAGCCAGCTGACCCCGCGGTAGCCGTGCACCATGAGTTCGTGGAGGCGCAGGTTCTCCGAGGCGGCGTCCTGCGACGCGGGTGCCAGGATCTCTGTGACGGCCTGGTCCAGGAGTGTCGCGGGCACGGCCGGATTGAGGCGCGCCAGCGCCGCGCGGAAGTCGACGACGAGCACCGGGTCCGCCGCCGACGCGCGGCGGGCGTTGAGCTCAGAGCCGTGGACCGGACGCCACCCGAGTTCGCCCAGGTAGTCGTGGGCGAGAAGTTCGAGGTCGTCTTCGAGCATGAGCCCTAGTCTGCCCGCATGTCCGTCCGCATCCGGCGCGGCGTGCGAGAAGGCCCGTTATCGGCGGCCGCGGGCGCCACTATCGCGCTGCGGCAGGAGACAAGAAAACCCGCCTCTACTGCGTGCTACCGCACAAGCCGAGCAGCTCCTGGTAAGCCTTGAAGAACGCGTCGTTTGCCTGGGCAAAATCCCCCATTGCGTCCATGTTCTTCTCGACGTACACCTTCTCCAGAACGTCTGTCAGAGCGTGACCGGTATCTCCGACAGAGGCGGACAACGCGGCGACCTCGGGGTTGGCGGCAGTCGCGCCGAAATCCTCGAATGCCGCAGAGAGCGCTCGCCACGAGTCCACAGCCGACTGCGCGTCGTTGGTGGCTGACTCCGTGATCTCAAGCATCGCCGAATTGGCCTTCTGGAGCGGCTCTGCCAAACTCAGGCAGGCGCTCGCGAGCGACAGATCGGGGGCATCGGCTTCCTTCTCCACGTCCGCCTCTTCCGTGGCTGCGGCCTCGGTGGGCTCCGAGGTGGTCGTCGTCGCCACGGTAGTGGGTTCGACGGTTGGGTCTGCCGAACCAGAGCATCCAGCAAGGACCAGGGCTGCGGTACCGACCAGAATGAGCGTGAACGTGGTTGCTGCGCGTCGCATAAAAGATTCCCCCAAATCTGCCGAGGGCATCATTGCCTCCCGAATGAAGGGAGGTTAGCATACGGCTCCCAGGGATCGGGCCGGGACATCATTGCCCTCAACGATGACACCGACCTCGCTTTCCCAGGCGAACCTGCCCCACGATGCATTCCGTGGCGTCCAGATCGATCATGTGGCCAATGAGGACCTCCTACCGCTCGCGTGCCGACCTGAGTGCCTACTTCTGACGCCGACGCAAGGGCGCAGGTACGACAGTTCCGCCCCGGTAAACTACGTCCAGGACGGGACCTCCCTCACGCACGGCCACACGGCGGAAGGCGGCTTGTGAGCACCACCAACAGAAGCAGGGACGGCAGCGTCCACGTGACCGACGAGCGGTTCAACACCCTCTCGCACCTGGCGGCCTTCTGTTTCTCGGTCTTGGGGACGGTCCTGCTCGTCTCCCAGGCCGTCGCTCTAGGAGACCCCTGGAAGGTCGTCGGCTTCAGCATCTACGGCCTGTCGCTCATGACGCTGTTCGCGGCGAGCACGCTCCACCATGGGCTCGATCGTGGGCCCCGGCTGAATGAAGCTCTGCGGACGGTCGACTACGCGTCGGTCTTCTTCCTCATCGCCGGCACGGTCACGCCCCTGGTGCTGGTGCTCTTCCGCACCGTGTACGGATGGGCGGTGTTCGGCGCGGTGTGGGTGGTCGCGATCCTTGGGATCGTGCTGCGCTCCGTGTGGCGACGGGTCCCGAAGTACGTCACCAACACCCTCTACATCACGCTGGGCTGGATGGGCGTCGTGCTGATGGGTGCGGACGTCTCACTGCCGCCCATGGCGCTCGTCCTGCTGGCGGCGGGCGGCCTGGTGTACAGCGCGGGCTTCGTGATCTACGTGATCGAGCGCCCGAACCCCTGGCCCGGGACATTCGGCTTTCACGAGATCTGGCATGTGCTCGTGGCCGTGGCGGCGTTCCTGCACTACCTCTTGATGTACTTCTACGTGTTGCCCGCGTGACCTGGCTCACTGCAGCTCGCTGAGGTCCAGTGTGAACAGTGACGGCTGGTCACCTAAGCGGTAGGCGCGCAACCGGCTACTCGGAGGGGCGGTCGGAAGCACGGCCTTGGCCTCCACGAGGCCACGGAGCGCCGTGCGAAGTGTCCCGACTGGCCGGCCTGTCTTCTCATTGAGGTCCTGCACAGTAATAGGACCATCTGATGCGCTCATCGCCGCCAGGATGTCCAGCTGTGTCGGAGACCAGGGACGGGGCGCCAGAACTGGCGTCGGACGCGCGTACCTGTCAGTTCCCAGTTCGACGAGGAGCCCGAGAGCCGCCAGCTGTTGAAGGTCCGCTCGAGCGTCATCACTGTCGATGCCCACCTGACGCCTGAGCTCCCCCACCGTCACCACTGAAGACTGCTCAGCGAGCACCAGCGCCATCTGCTGATGCGGGGGAAGCCCGGAAGCCCCCTGGACCTTGAGCCACTGCGCTGTGTCCTCGTCCAGTAGTCCGTGCCGGAACAGCGTCACGGTCACGCGGTCGACTGCTGCGGTGAACTCCGGCCTGGGCAATCCTGCAGTCTGCATGGCGTTGAGCATCAAGGGAACACCAGAGCCCTGGTTCTCGACCACCACCCCACCACCAGGCAACGGCACCCACGTCAGAAGCTTGGCAAGTGCGTCGTTACGTGAGCGCGACTGGCCGCTGTCGATGTTCTCGGTGGTCACGCCTCCCCAGAGCCCCCCTGGGCTGCTGATCTCAACGCGATTGGGATACACATCGACTGCAACCTGCTGCCCGACCGCTTGAGGGCTGTAGTCGCGGTGAACGAGGGCGTTGGCGATCGCCTCACGGAGCACCTCGGGGGGAATCTCGGGCACGTCCTGGCCGACGGCCCCTTTCACCACCCGTCGGGTCTTGAGGTTGGCGAGGGTCGCGGACACCGCCTCCGCAACCATGTTCGGAATGGCCCCGTCCGCCTCGCGTCTATCCACGAAACGGACTCCGTCACTCAGGGCAGACTTTGCATTTCCAGGGTGCACAGTGATGTCAACGAAGAGCTGTGGAAAGAACTGCTGAGGATAGGTACCGACCGCCACCAGACCGGCCAGCGTGGGGATGCCGTCGGGATCGAGGATGTTCAGCCGCCGCAGTGCCTCGATGGTTGACCTCGTCCCGTCCACTGCCCGCGACTTGGCGCGGCTGATATTGCTGAGCAGCCGCTCTACCGTCTGGGAGTCGAGGTCCTCCACGCGAGCCTGGGGAACGGGTTGGCGGTCAGTTCGCACGTACTGATTGCGGTGCCGCAGCAGGTAGATCGCGTACGTGGACAGGTGCTCGTTCTGGTCATCCCGCCGCCTGAATGATCCGTTCTCCAGGCCTTTGTCGACGACGAAGCACGGGGCCTGCTGATCGCTGCGCAGGGGCTCGATCCGGAGAGCAACAACCTGCCGCCCAGCAACCTCGACCCTCTCGATCTCATGGTCGGGAACCGGTTCGACTCGAGGAGAGGCGGTGTTGGGCGAGACGGGCATCCCCGCGGTCAGCGCGTCGATGATCGGTTGCGCTTTGAAACCTGCGGCCGGGGCGAAGCCCTCCGCCTCATTCAGGCCCAGAAGGATCAGACCACCATCGGTGTTGGCGAAGGCGCTGACGGTGTTCCAGACATCCTTGGCCAGTTTTCCGACGGAGCTCTTCGCCTCCGCGGCAGCGTCGTCGCTCCCTTGGCGGCGTAGCCGCGCGACGGTCGCTTCGACATCCATGGGCTCCCCCTCACTGCATAATCACTGTACATCAGTCGGTCCTCACTGTATACAGTGAGGAAGTGTGGGAACAGTGAGGGAGAGCGGGGAGGAGGCTCTTTCAGTGTCTCTCAGTCTCTTTCACTCTTGATCAGCAGACTGTCGAACTGACGCTGCACGCCGCCAACGAGACCTTCACCGGTGGAGGGTCGCACGTGCACCACGCCTGCCTCTCACCCCGGCGACGGACATGGCCATCTCCCTGCGGCGTCGCCGCCACCTTGTACGACACAAGGCCCCCCGACTTTGCGACCCCATCGGCAGGCGTCGGTCGTCAACGTTGTGCTCACTGCACATCTCTGTTGTTGAGTGAACACTCAGTGACGTGCAGTGAAGGACTCAACGCTCGAGACACGAGCGCGCCATCCTGTCAGCTTTCGTTTTGTTCGTTTCGCGGTATCCTTGGTGCATGTCAACTCTCACCCCGACGGACTTCGTGTTCCTCGATGAAGCAAGCGCTGACGCGTCGGCGGAGCTGTTGCTCGAGGGCCGCAGCTACCGTCTGTCACCCCGTGCGCTCCAGGTGGTCGTGGAAATCGTCGACGGCTTGGAGGCAGGTGACGACGTCGTCGTGACGAGGGCAAAGCCCCTCCTCTCGACCCAGGAAGCCGCCAACTTGCTCGGGATCAGTCGTCCAAGCCTTGTACGCCTCCTTGACGAGGGCCTGATCCCGTTTGAGAGGCCGGCAGGCGTCCACCGCCGTGTCACCAGGGCCGCCATCGAGGCCTACCTCAAGGAGGCTCCCGCGAGGCGGGCGGCGGCGCTCACGGAGCTGGCTAAGACCTACGCGCCTGAGCTTGAGTCCGATGGGTTCATCGAGATCCGGTGAGACCCGTCGTCAACGGCTGCCCCGTGGTGTGCTCCACGTTGCGGGGCTGATTCAGCCATCCCAGGTCCCTCAGTGCGGTCCACGCCGTCTCGATGTGGTGGGCGGTGAACAGGTCACGCTTCCGCGGGTTCCAGCGCCACACTGCAGCTGTGCAGTCCTCAAGGCTCCGAGCCCCATCGTGAGTGGCAACCCAGTGGGTGCTCGCGAGCAGCTCCATGCCGAAGGGCGTCGCGAACCCGGAGCAGAGCTCCATAGTGCGGTCTAGACGCTCCGCGGACTCCGGCGTGGGCTCCGGGGCAACGGCATCGGGACGGAGCCTGATCGGTCGGAATTCGGTGACGGCGTCTGTGCCGTCTCCATAGCCGTCGACGTAGTGCCCCTCAAGCTCGACGAGCACGTGGCGCAGGTTGTCGGCGTGGGGACCGTAGTGCACCTTCGCGAACCGCAGGTTCAGCGGCTCGCCCGCCGCCTGGAGGAAGTACAGGAGGTGCCCCAGCTCAAGTTGAGAAGCGTCCTCTAGCGTGACGTCCCGGTAGCGGGTCAGGCAGTTGAAGGTCAGAGCCTCTGGCGCAGTCATAATCCGCCCCACTCAGCGACCCGTTCGGTAACGGCAGTAGTCCCGCGCTGGATGATGGTCGCAGGTCCTATCGCCCACCTCTGGCGTGTTGTGTTCATCGCACCGAATCCTCCAAGGTTCTGATCGGGAGCCGCCCGGACATGAGCTCGGGGAGGAGTGCGTCGCGGGTCGCGGCGAGGCGGCGTGACTCCTCCGCCGCCACCGCTGCCCGCCTCCAAGCCGGGCTCATCTGAGCCTCGAACTCGCCCAGCACTCTCGCTTCAGGCAGGGGAATGGGCGCCCCTAGGAAGACGGCCGCGTTCGTTGCGGGGTACGCGGAGCCCGTAGAACCAGCGACCAGGAAGTCCACGAACTCCTGGGTGCGCGTCGCCTCGTAGAGGAAGGCTGACCCAACCTTGGTCGGCGTGATCGTGATCAGACCAGTGGAGCAGACCAGATCACTAGGGGGATCGAGAATCAACGCATGGGACCTGCGCTCGGGGCGAACAGTCGACCAGATGATGTCGCCGTCCTGAACGCCGCGCCGGGCACGACTGGGCGCCTCCGACCATGCAATCTCGATGGGTTCAGCAAACTCGCCTACGCCGACAGACGAAATGTCGAGGTACCGGATGGAGCCTGAGCCAGGCTTGAGCGGTCGTTCATTGAGCTTCGCGCAGTCTCCGAGTCGAGTCGTTCGGGAGTCGCGGGTAGCGGAGGCAAACAGCACGGACGACAGCGCCCCAACAGCCCGCCTAACCCGCTCGTTGGCGGCGATCTTGTCGTCCAGCGCTCCCAGGACGTCGGCGATGGCGGTTTGGGTGGCGAGGTCAGGGAGATCTACATCTAGATTCCCGATGTCTTTGAGGCTCAGATAGGGAGCCATGTCAGTGGCCGACATCAGGTAAGAGGCTTGGGCCCAGAACTCCTGGCTCCTGAACCAGGAGAGCAGGAACTGGGCGTTCAACACACACGCGTCCAGCACCCTGAAGTAGCAGATCTGTGGGCTGTAGACAGCGGGTTCAGGCACATCACCGACCAGCGCAGCGCGCCCGACCGTCCCCTTGGTGGTGAGGGCAACGTCACCCGGCTGGACGACCTTCCGCCCGATTCCCTTGACCATGCTGGGGTTGATGAAATCTGGCCCGTCAAAGTGCACACGTCCCGAGTGAAGATCCCCGGCTCGAACAATACGGAAGCCGCTCCGGCCAAGCTCATCCTTGCGAGTGCGATACCCATCGCTGAACTCGAGAACGCCTCTGGCGGCCAGCTTTGTAAGCGTGGTTCTCACGACAGCCGTCCAAGCTGCTCGCGGACGACGGCGTCGAGGCGGGCAGACTCGTCCATCGCCTCGAACAGCTCCTTGGTCAGCCGCTCGATCTTCTCGTCGAGGGGTTCGCCGTCGTCCTCGACCGCCGCGGTGCCGACGTAGCGACCCGGGGTCAGGGCGTAGCCGGCGGCCTTGATCTCCGCCGTCGGGACGGACCGGCAGAACCCGGGGACGTCGTCGTACTCGCCCTCGATGCCGCGCCAGGCGGCGAAGGTGCCCGCGATCCTGGCGATGTCGTCGTCGCTCAGGGCGCGCTCCGCACGGTCGACCATGTGGCCGAGGTTGCGGGCGTCGATGAACAGCGTCTGGCCGCGGCGGTCGGTCGTCGCCTCGCCGGAGGCGCCCTTGTTCTTGGCCAGGAACCACACGCACACGGGGATGCCGGTGGAGCGGAACAGCTGGGTGGGCAGCGCCACCATGCAGCTCACCACATCGGCCTCCACCATCTCGGCGCGGATCTGGCCCTCGCCGCCGCTGTTGGACGACATCGAGCCGTTGGCCATCACCACGCCCGCCTGGCCGTCGGGGGCGAGCTTGCTCAGGATGTGCTGCAGCCAGGCGTAGTTGGCGTTCCCGGCGGGCGGCACGCCGTAGGCCCAGCGGGCGTCGTCCTCGCGGCGGGCCCAGTCCTTGATGTTGAACGGCGGGTTGGCCATGACCGCGTCGGCCTTGAGGTCCGGGTGGAGGTCGCGGGCGAAGGTGTCGCCCCAGGTGGGGCCGAGGTTGCCGAGGATGCCGTGGATGGCGAGGTTCATCTTCGCCATCCGCCAGGTGCGCTCGTTGAGCTCCTGCCCGTAGACCGAGATGCTGCCGGGCGAGCGGTGGTGCGACTCGAGGAACTTCTCCGCCTGGACGAACATGCCCCCCGACCCGCAGCAGGGGTCGTAGACGCGGCCCGACGTTGGGCGCAGCACCTCGACGAGCACGCGCACCACGCCGGCGGGGGTGTAGAACTCGCCGCCGCGCTTGCCCTCGGCGCGGGCGAACTTCTCCAGGAAGTACTCGTAGACCTCGCCCAGGAGGTCGCGGGCCTTGGTGGCGCCGGCACCGGTGAAGCGGGCGCCGTTGAGCAGGTCGATCAGCTCGGAGAGGCGCCGCATGTCGACGCTGGACCGGTTGAACACCATGGGGAGCGTCCCGGCCAGCGACTTGTTCTCCTCCATCAGCCGGCGCATGGCGTCGTCGACGAGTTCGCCGGTGGACTTCTCCGGCGTGCCCTTGGCGTGCGCCGCGAGGTAGAACCACCGGGCCTCCTGCGGCACCCAGAACACCTGGGAGCCGGTGTACTCGTCGCGATCTTCCAGCGTCTCGGCGACGGTGGCCTCGTCGTAGCCCTCGATGATGAGTTCCTCGCGGATCTGCTCGCGGCGCTCCTCGAACGCATCCGCGACGTACTTGAGGAACACCAGCCCCAGCACGATGTCCTTGTACTGGCTGGCATCCAGCGAGCCGCGCAACTTGTCAGCCGACTTCCACAGCAGGTCTTTGAGCTCCTTGGCGGTGCTGGGCGCGGCGGGGGCGGCGGGTGTTCTGGCCATGGTCAGCGGGTCTCCAGGGTGAGGGTGGTGGTCTCGCACGCTTCGAGGAGGGCGTCCTCGAACGAGTTCAGGGCGTCGAGCTGGGCCGTGAGCTCGGCCCGACGCTGCCCAATCCTGTCAGCCGCCGCCGACAATGCGGCGCGCTGCTCGGGATCGAGCGGGGTGAGCCGCCACTGGGGCGGCTTGGTGCCGCGCGGCGCGGAGGCGACGGCGCGGGCAAGCTGCTGCGCGGTGACGGGCGCGTCGGCGGTGAGGCGCAGGGCCCGGGCAGGGGTGGCGACGAGGGAGCCGCCGTGGGTGTCGACGACGGCGCTGGGTCCCGGGCCGAGGATCACGTCGCCCGGCTGGGTGAGCCAGGTGCGGGGACGGGCGAGGGCGGTCAGCCGGTCCACCGTCGCGGTCCGGGAGAGGCGTCCGGCGTCGACGGTCCAGACGGTGAGGTCGCCGTCGCCGAGCTGATCGGGGCCGAGCCTGGAGCCGGGGAGGAGCTTGAGCCAACCGTCGGCGAGGCCAACCTGCGCCGTGGTCCCGGACGCGGCCCGTCCAGGGCCGGGCGTGAGCCACAGCGGGCCGAGACCCACCGCCGCGGCGCGGGCCTGCAGCTCCTCGGGCGTCAGTGTCATCGTGGGCCGTCCGAGCGGCGCCTGGGACGTGGCGACGAGCGAGCCGCCGCGGGCGAGGAGATGCCGGGTGAGGGCTGGGCGCAGGACCCGCCACGCGCGATGCTGCTGGGCGGGGAGGTCCTGCGCGGCCACCGTGAGGTCGACGACGAGGTCCGCGACCACCTGCGGGGTCAGGTCCACGCCTGTGAGGTCGGCGACGAAGGTGCGGTGCTGCTCGAAGGGCAGCTCGTCGCGCTCCGCCACCAGCCACAGGGCCAGCGCCTCGCGCGGGTGGACGGGGCGGCATCCCGCCGGCAGCTTGACGACGGCGCGCACCACGCCATCGCGGAGGAGTTCGTCGCGGGCGGCCGCGTCTCCGGCCGGATCGGTGAGGAGCCTGGCGGGGCCGAGCACCAGGCGGACCTGGCCGTCGTCGCCCAGCGCGGCCCGGCCGAACAGCTCTGCGGGCTCGGCGTCGATCGCGGCGTCGACGGCGAGGGCCCATCCCCGCTCGTCGGACACCGCTTGGGCATCCCACTCCCCCACCTGCAGGACGCGGCGGGAGTGGCGCCCGACCGCCGAGTCGTCGACCGCGATCCCCACCGGGGCGGGCCACTCCGGGGGGAGCTGCTGCAGCCAGGAGAAGCCGGTACCGGCGGCATCGAGGAGGTCGGGGCGCGGGGAGAGCTCCGCCAGGGCGACGGCGGCCCTGGCCACGAGGCCGGCGGCCAGCCGCGAGAGCGACAGAGAGGCGACGGCCGGGAGGTGCCGCACGAGGCAGTCGTCGGTCAGCCAGGCCATGGCGTCGGCCGCGCCGAAGCGCTCGTCCAGGAAGGCGTCGACGGCCGCTGCGGTCTCCGTGAGGCGGCCACCCAGATCCCGGACCTCGCGACCGAAGCAACGCAGGCTGTCCAGCTCCTCCAGGACTCCCCGGTCTGGTGCTCCTGCCCTGGTGAGGTCCTCGACGAGGGCCTCGCCGTAGGCGGCGCGGAAGGCGAGCACGGCGGACAGCTCCATGGCCCGCGCCACATCCGTGCGCGCCTCGAGCAGCATTCCGAGCAGCGGAAGCGCGCGTTCGGGCTGGGGGTTGTTGCCTCGCCCGTGCTCGGCGAGCCAACTCACGACGAGATCGGCGTCGAAGCGCCCGCCCTGGGCCGGCGGGAACGCGTCGGGGCCGGTGTAGCGCTTGCGCCACATGGTGACGACGGGGCGGCGGACGCGGGCGATCATCGCCACGTCGGCAGCCGTGATGAGCATTGCGCCCTCCCCTCGTCGCCCACCCTAGCGGGATCGGCCGATCTTGAGCGCCTCTTCCTGATAACCCTCCTTATCGGCTCATCGCATGACTAGAACGTCTAGCCCTGGGACCGTGGAACCATCGTCGACCCGAAGGAGAAACCATGACCACCACCCCCCAGTGGCAGCCACCCACCGGCCCCGCCCCGGCGCCCGTCCGGCCGTGGTACCGCAAGAAGCGCGTGCTCATCCCCGCGGGCCTCGTCCTGCTCGCCGGCATCGGCGGCGCCCTGTCGGAACCGGCCGACACGGCGGCCCCGGCGGCCGCCCCCGCCTCCACCTCCGCGTCCGCCGCGACGACTGAGCGGGCCGCTTCGGCCTCAGCCCCTCCGAGCGCCTCCAGCGCTCCGGCGAGCACTGCCGCGGCCACGCCGACGGAGGAGATCACCGAGCCCGTCGTCGACCCGTACACCGAACGCTTCGGCACCTTCGCCACCATCTCCGAGAGCGGCACCGGAGACTCCGTCATCCAGCTCCCGGCGGAGGCCGAGGCCGCGCTCGTCACGGCCACGCACCAGGGCAGCGCCAACTTCGTGCTCCAGACCCTGGACGCCTCCAACCAGATGAGCGACCTGCTCGTCAACGAGATCGGCAGCTACTCGGGCGTCGTCTCCTACGGCCTCATGGGCGCCGAGAGCGCGATGCTGCAGATCACCGCCGACGGCGCCTGGACGGTCCAGATCGATCCCATCACCAATGCCCCCGTCGCGACCGCTCAGCTCAGCGGCACCGGCGACGCCGTGTTCAAGTACGAGGGGGCTGCCGCGGTCGCGGCCGTCACCCACGACGGCAGCTCGAACTTCGCCGTCCACCAGACCGACGGGACCTGGCCCAGCCTGCTCATCAACGAGATCGGCACCTACCAGGGCAGCGTGCCCGTGATGGCCGGACCGTCGCTGCTGTTGATCAAGGCCGACGGCGCCTGGACCGTCGGCACCTCATGACCGAAGGACTCCACATGCCAGATACTCACTCGGCACCGACGGTGGCCCCACGCCCTGAACCGGCCGCTCTGCATGCCTACCGGGCCATCGTCTGGGCCGCTGTGCTCGTCGCGCTGATCGTGCTGGTCAGGCAGCCGTTCCCGGCCCTTCCGGAGGCGCCCGATCAGACCCGGACAGCCGCCCTGCCCGACTTCGTCGGCGACTTCAACGGCGCGGCCTCCCTGAAGCAACTGCGCGAGTACACAGCCGACAGCGCCCCGAAGCAGCAGGTGGTCAACGGTTGGTACACCAACGACATGCTCGAGATCATCGGCCGGCAGAACGACTCGCTACTGCTCGGCCAGGCTCAGCTGCTCGAGTCTCAGGCGGCGGCCACTGCGAGCGCCTACGAACTCGGCCGCTGGCAGATCACGGACCGGCGGGTGGAGTCGCTGCTCGTCATCCTGGGCTTCGGGGTCGCGGCACACGTAGCGGGGTCGTCGCTCATCCTGCTCCTCGCGCGGCGGACCCGCCGCACCCCCGGCGGCGAACCGGACGACGGCGCAGGTCCCGCTGAGCCCGAGCTGGCGGCCGCGGCGACCGACCAACCCTTCGACCCGCGCCCGCACGGGTGACGTACCCCTGAGCCGCCGTCGGCGAGCCTGGTGAACATGGGGGGCACCCGGCTCGTCGACGGCCCACGCCGACAACCCCGGCCGACGGTTGGCCTTCGGGTCAGCCGGCGGAGGACAGGAAGGGGGCGACCGCCGTCTTCGGGCGCCCGATGATCGCCCGCGGGCGGGCGCCGCCGCGGCGGATGAGGACCGGCCGCTGGGCGAGCGCGGGGTTCTCCGCCAGCACCCGCGCCACCTGGTCGGCGCTGGCCACGTCGTCGTCGCTCAGGCCCAGCTCGTCGAAGGCCTTGTCGCGGCGCACCATGTCCGTGGGGTCGGCGTCGAGAATCTCCAGCACCTCCAGCCAGGCGGCCTCGTCGAGCGGCTCCTTGAGGTAGTTGCGCACCTCCAGGCTCAGCCCCGACGCCTCCGCGGCCTCCAGGCCGGCGCGCGAGGTGGAGCAGCGCGGATTGTGCAGGATGGTCAGGTCCTTCATGCGAATCTCCTTGTCAGTCGGGGACGTTGTCCTTGAGCTCCGCTAGCCACGCCGTCGCCGAGACGTCCGACGGCATCCGCCAGTCACCTCGCGGCGAGAGCGCGCCGCCGGAGAGCACCTTGGGCCCGTTCGGGATGGCGGAGCGCTTGAACTGGTTGCCGAAGAAGCGGCGCAGGAACACCGCCATCCACTTCTTGATGGTGGGCAGGTCGTAGGCCGTCCGGTCGGCCTCCGGGTAGCCGGAGGGCCAGTGGCCGGCTTCGATGTCGCGCCACGCGTGGTGCGCCATGAACGCGATCTTGCTGGGCCGGTAGCCGCGGCGCAGGAAGCCGAAGAGGGTGAAGTCGTGCAGCGCGTAGGGGCCGATGGAGTCCTCCGTCGACTGCGGCTTCTGCCCCTCCCCCACCGGGATCAGCTCGGGTGAGATCTCGGTGTTGAGGATGGAGGCGAGCGTCTCGTTGACGCCGGTCTCCTCGAACTGGCCGGTGTTGATCACCCAGCGGATGAGGTGCTGCATGAGCGTCTTCGGCACCCCGGTGTTCACGGCGTAGTGGCTCATCTGATCACCCACCCCGTAGGTGCACCAGCCGAGCGCGAGCTCGGACAGGTCTCCGGTGCCCAGCACGATCCCGCCGCGCTGGTTGGCGGCGCGGAAGAGAAAGTCCGTCCTTATGCCTGCCTGCACGTTCTCGAACGTGACGTCGTAGACGGGCTGCCCGTCGCCGGCCGGGTGGCCGAGGTCCTTGAGCAGCTGGGTGGCCATGGGCGTGATGTCCACCGTCTCGAACGTGACGCCCAACGCCTCGGCCAGCAGCGTGGCGTTGTTCTTCGTGTGCGACGACGTGGCGAAGCCGGGCAGCGTGAACGCCAGGATGTGGGTGCGCGGCAGCGACAGCCTGTCGCACGCCTTGGCCGCGACGATCAACGCGTGCGTGGAATCCAGGCCCCCGCTCACGCCGATCACGATCTTCGGCGCCTTCGACGCATCGCCCCCGCCGATGGCCTTCATGCGCCGCTCGAGCCCTGAGACCTGGATGTTGTAGGCCTCGTAGCAGTCGTGATTCAAGCGGGCCGGGTCGTCGGGCACGAACGGGAAGCGGTCGTGCGGGCGGCGCAGCCCCAGATCCCCCGAGGGTGGCCGGACCGCGAACTCGATGCTCCGGTACTCCCCCACCCCCACCGCGCGCCGGTTGTCCTCGAACGAGCCCTGACGGATGCGCTCCTGACGAAGGCGGTCCAGGTCCAGGTCGACGACGGTGCGCTGGGCCGCGTGCGGGAAGCGTTCGGTCTGGCCGAGGAGATCGCCCATCTCGTAGACCATCGTCATGCCGTCCCAGGACAGGTCCGTGGTGGATTCGCCGAAGCTGGCCGCGGCGTACAGATAGGCGGAGTTGTTGCGGGCACTCGACGAGCGGGCCAGCAGGTGCCGGTCCTCGGCGCGGCCCACGGTGATGGGGGAGGCGGAGAGGTTGAGTTGCACCGTCGCACCGGCCAGCGACGCCAGAGACGACGGAGGCACCGGCACCCACATGTCCTCGCACACCTCCACGTGCACCGTGAGGCCGGGCACGTCGCGCGCGTCGAACAGCAGATCGGTGCCGAACGGCACCTCGCCGAACTCGGCGGGCCAGCCGGGACGGTGGAGCGTGCCGAGGTCCAGGTCCGCACCGTCGGCGAACCAACGCTTCTCGTAGAACTCGCGATAGTTGGGGAGGTACGCCTTGGGCACCACGCCGAGCACGTGCCCGCGGTGGATCACCACCGCGCAGTTGTAGAGCCTGTTGCCCGCGCGCAGGGGCGCGCCCACCACGAGCAGCGGCAGGAGGTCCGCCGTCGCGTCCGCCAGTTCGACGACGGCGCGGTCCACCGCGTCGAGCAGTACGTCCTGCAGCAGGAGGTCGTCGATGGCGTAGCCCGAGAGCGACAGCTCCGGGAACACCGCGACCGCCACCCCGTCGTCGTGGCAGGCCCTGGCCTCCACCGCGATCGCGTGCGCGTTGGCCGACGGGTCGGCCAGGGTGACCGGGAGCGTGCAGGCCGCGACCCGCGCGAACCCGTGCCGGTAGAGCGAGGTGAACTCCATGGGCGTCAGTCTTGCACGGAGGATTGTGCCCCACCTGCGAGTTGCACTAGCGTGACCCTCGGACGCGGGGTGCCGCCGTGACGCTAGGTCACTGTCGGCTGAGATCACACCCGTTGAACCTGATCCAGTTAGCACTGGCGAAGGGACGTCGTGTGATTTCTCACCCCTCGTCATCGGCCATGCCCTGTCGGCAGGCCGAGCGCTCCGCCCACAGGGGTCGAGCGCCGTCCACGGACGCCGGCTCGCCCGGCGAAGGAGGTGTAGCTGTGCGGGTGAACGGTGAGGAGATCCCAGGAGCCGCCGGCCAGTCCCTGCTCGACCTGCTGACCAGTCGGGGATTCGACGTGCACAGGGTCGCGGTGGAGCTCGGCGGGCAGATCGTGCCCCGGGCCAGGTACGACTCGGTGCGCGTCGGCCACGACGACATCGTCGAGGTCGTCGCGTTCGTCGGGGGCGGGTAGATGGGCGCCACCGCCGTCCGGGACGCCTATGTCGAGGGGCTCATCGACCGCCACGGCTGCGACGTGTACGAGCGGCTCGCCCGGGCCCGCGTCGCGATCGCCGGCCTCGGCGGGCTCGGCTCCCACATCGCATTCGCGCTGACCCGGCTGGGTGTGGGGCACCTGCGCCTCATCGACTTCGACATCGTCGAGATGTGCAACCTGAACCGCCAGAACTACCTCCTGCGGCACATCGGCATGCCGAAGACCGAAGCGCTCGCGGAGCAGCTCACAGCGATCAGCCCCCTGACCACGGTGGACATCGTCACCGTGAAGCTCACCCCTGACAACGTACCGACCCTGCTCACCGGATTCGACGTGGTGTGCGAGGCGTTCGACCTCGCCGACCAGAAGGCGATGCTGGTCAGCAGCCTGCTGGCCGACGTGCCCGACACGCCACTGGTGTCGGGCTCCGGGATGGCCGGCTACGGCAGCTCCAACACCATCACGACGAGGAGGGCCCTGGACCGGCTGTACCTCTCCGGGGATCTGGAGAGCGGGGCGACGGCGGGTCGAGGCCTCATGGCGCCCCGCGTGCAGCTGTGCGCGGCCCATCAGGCCAACACGGTGCTGCGGCTGCTGCTGGGACACGCCGATGTCTAGCGCGACGCTCGCCCCGACCGCCGTCGGGGATTGGTCGCTGGGTGGGCGCAGCTTCGGTTCCCGGCTGATCCTGGGGTCCGGCAAGTTCTCGCTGCCGCTGATCCGCGCCGTCGTCGACAACGGCGGCGCCGAGATCGTCACCGTCGCCCTGCGCCGCGCCAACGCCGGGGGGCTCGAGGACATCCTCGACCACATCCCCGGTTCGGTGACGCTGCTGCCGAACACCTCGGGCGCCCGCACAGCCGACGAGGCCGTCCGGATCGCGCGGCTGGCCCGGGAACTGGGCTGCGGAGATTTCGTGAAGGTCGAGGTGATCAACGACTCGAAGTACCTGTTCCCGGACAACGCGGAGACGGTCCGCGCCACCGAGATCCTCGCCGCCGACGGCTTCGTCGTGCTGCCCTACATGCATCCCGACCTGGTCGTCGCCCGGGCCCTGGTGTCGGCGGGCGCGGCGGCCGTGATGCCGCTGGGCGCCCCGATCGGCAGCAACAAGGGCCTGGTGGCGCGCGAGTTCATCCGGATCCTGATCGAGGAGATCGACCTGCCGATCATCGTCGACGCCGGCATCGGCCGCCCCTCTCAGGCGTGCGAGGCCATCGAGCTGGGTGCCGCCGCCGTGATGTGCAACACGGCCATCGCGACGGCCGCGGACGTCGGGCGCATGGCGACCGCGTTCCGGCTGGCGGTCGAGGCGGGCCGGGCCGGGCACCTGGCAGGCCCGGGGCGCGTCCTCGACCGGGCGGAGGCCTCCAGCCCGCTCACCGGATTCCTGGAGGACTGATGGCCGTCGCGCTGCGCGACCCCATGTCGTACCGCCCGGGCATGGAGTCGCTGGAGTCGCCGGTGATGGCGGAGGTGATGGCCGCGGTCGCCGGATACCATCCGGGCCACTACGGCGAGGCCGACGTGCGGGCCGCGCTCGCCCGGGACGAGGTGACGACCGAGGACTTCGCCGCGTTGCTGTCGCCGGCCGCCGACCCGCACCTGGAGGCCATGGCGGCCAGGGCGCGGGAGCTGACCCTCCGCCACCACGGCAACGGGATCGCGATGTTCACGCCCCTGTACCTGGCCAACTACTGCCAGAACGAGTGCACCTACTGCGGGTTCAGCGCCTCCAACCGGATCCACCGGGCGTCGCTGACGCCGGAGGAGATGGAGGCGGAGCTGGCGGAGATCGCCGCCACCGGCCTCCAGGAGGTGCTGCTGCTGACCGGCGAGTCCGAGCAGCGTTCCGGCGTGCGGTTCATCGGCGAGGCGGCGGAGAAGGCGGCGCGCCACTTCGCCGTCGTCGGCATCGAGGTGCAGCCGCTCAACACCGAGGACTACGCCTACCTGCACGACCGCGGCGTGGACTACGTGGCCGTCTACCAGGAGACCTACGACCTCGACACCTATTCGCGGGTGCACCTGTTCGGCCCCAAACGGGTGTTCCCGTACCGGTTCGACGCACCCGAGCGGGCCCTGAAAGGCGGCATGCGGGGCGTCGCGTTCGGGGCGCTGCTGGGGTTGGGCGATGCCCGCCGAGATGCCTTCGCCGTCGGCATGCATGCCCGCTCCATCCAGCGCCGCTATCCGCACGCCGAGATCACCTTGTCGGTGCCCCGGTTGCGGCCCTACATCAACCACGACGGGGTGGAGATCAACGTGACGGAGCGGCAACTGCTGCAGGTCATGCTCGCCTACCGCCTGCTCCTGCCGTACGCCGGGATCACCATCTCGACGCGGGAGCGGGCGGGGTTCCGCGACAACGTCGCCGGGCTGGTCGCCACCCGCATGTCGGCGGGCGTCAGCGTCGGCGTCGGCGGACACGCGGCCGAGGAGAAGGGCGACGAGCAGTTCGAGATCTCCGACACGCGCAGCCTGGCGGAGATCCATCGCGTCCTCGTGGATCGCGGCCTGCAGCCCGTCTACCGCGACCACATCCGGACCTGACCCGGCGCGGACGCCCCTCGTCCGCGCCGGCGGGCCCTGCTAGCCGACGCCGCCATCGGCCCAGGCGTCCAGGAGGGCCGCTGCCCGGGCGCCCGGGTCCTCGGCGTCCATGACGCACCGCACCACCGCGACCCCCGCGACCCCGGTCCGGCGCAGGGCCGCGACGTCGCCCGGCCCGATGTCGCCGATGGCCACGACCGGCAGTTCGCTGGCTGTCACCAGCGGCGGGTAGCCGTCGAGGCCCAGGGGTGGACGGCCCGAGTCCTTGGTCGGGGTGAGCCGGTACGGGCCGGCCCCGAGGTAGTCGACGACGTCGGCCACGTCGTTCGCGGCGCGCACCAGGTCCAGGGTGCCTGTCGTCAGCCCGATCAGCGCGCCGGGCCCGAGGAGGTCGCGGGCGGAGCGCACCGGCAGGTCGTCCTGCCCGAGGTGGACGCCATGGACGTGCGCCCCGCGTCGCATGGCGGCATGGGCGACGTCGGCCCGGTCGTCGACGAGCACGCGCGTCGCCGGGTTCGCCGAGGCCACACCGTCGGCCACCCGCAGCACCAGGTCCAGCAGGTCCCGCGCGGACAGTTGTTTCGCCCGGACCTGTACGACGCCCGCACCCGCGGCCGCGGCGGCCGACGCGGCTGCGACGGTGGCGGGGCCGGCGCCCGAGGTGACCAGGTACAGCCGGTAGTCGGGGAAGGCACCGGGCGACGACGGACCGCCGGGGAGGGCCACCGGCCCCTCACCGCTTCCCGGCCGCGGTGACGTCCAGGTAGACCTGGCCGCCGCTGGCACGGAACTCCACTGACTTCTCCTTCAGACCATGGGCGGCCCTGATGTCCTGGCTGATCCGCATCGAGCAGAACTTCGGCCCGCACATCGAGCAGAAGTGGGCGGTCTTCGCCGGCTCCGCCGGCAGCGTCTCGTCGTGGTACGCGATCGCGGTGTCCGGGTCGAGCGACAGCGCGAACTGGTCGTGCCAGCGGAACTCGAACCGGGCCTTCGACAGGGCGTCGTCCCGGATCCTGGCCCCCGGGTGCCCCTTCGCGACGTCGGCGGCATGCGCGGCGATCTTGTACGTGACCACGCCCGTCTTGACGTCGTCGCGGTTCGGCAGGCCCAGGTGTTCCTTCGGGGTGACGTAGCACAGCATCGCCGTGCCGTGCATCGCGATGACGGCGGCCCCGATGGCGGAGGTGATGTGGTCGTAGCCAGGAGCGATGTCGGTCACCAGCGGGCCGAGGGTGTAGAACGGGGCGCCGTGGCACCAGTCCTGCTGCAGCCGGACGTTCTCCTCCACCAGGTTCAGCGGCACGTGCCCGGGGCCCTCCACCATCACCTGCACGTCGTGGGCCCAGGCGCGCTGGGTCAGCTCCGCCAGGGTCCGCAGCTCGCTCAGCTGCGCCTCGTCGTTGGCGTCGGCGGTGGCGCCCGGACGCAGCCCGTCGCCGAGGCTGAACGCCACGTCGTACCGGGCGAAGATCTCGCACAGCTCGTCGAAGTGCGTGTAGAGGAACGACTCCTCGTGGTGCGCCAGGCACCAGGCCGCCATGATCGATCCCCCGCGCGAGACGATGCCCGTGACCCGGTTGGCGGTCAGCGGCACGTAGCGCAGGAGCACGCCGGCGTGGATGGTCATGTAGTCCACGCCCTGCTCGGCCTGCTCGATCACCGTGTCGCGGAAGATCTCCCAGGTGAGCAGCTCGGCGCGCCCGTCGACCTTCTCCAGCGCCTGGTACAGCGGCACGGTGCCCAGCGGCACCGGGGCATTGCGGATCACCCACTCGCGGGTCGTGTGGATGTCGTCGCCTGTGGACAGATCCATCACGGTGTCGGCCCCCCACCTGGTGGCCCAGCGCGCCTTGTCCACCTCCTCGGTGATCGAACTGGTGACGGCCGAGTTCCCGATGTTCGCGTTGACCTTCGTGAGGAAGCGCCGCCCGATGATCATGGGTTCGCTCTCCGGGTGGTTCACGTTGGCCGGGATGATGGCCCGGCCGGCCGCCACCTCGCTGCGGACGAGCTCCACGTCGCAGCCCTCGCGCAGCGCCACATAGCGCATCTCGGGAGTCACCAGCCCCTGGCGGGCGTAGTGCATCTGCGTGACCGTCCTGCCCTGCCGCGCCCGCAGCACGGTGCGCTCCGGGCCGCGCCACTCCTCGGCCGACCCGCCTCGGCGCAGCGCGGCGCGTCCGTCGTCGATGAGTTGCCGCGCGCGCCGCCCCTGCCAGGGTTCGACGTCGTCGCGGGCGAGGATCCAGTCCGTCCTCAGGGGAGGGATGCCTGTCGTCGGATCGGTGTCGGGACCGCAGGTGCGGTAGACGTGCACGTCGGGGTTGTCGGTCCCATCGGGTGACGGATCCAGCGACACCGCGGTGACGGGGACGCTGATGTCGTCGTCGAGCAGGTGGACGACACGGTGTTTCGGATGGATCTCACTCACGAGCGAGCCTCTCTTCCTTCGCCGGCATAACCCGGGCAGGTTCGACGGTCCGGGCGGCATCAGCCCGATCTCAGCCCTTGCCTGGGCTCCCGTGGGGACAACAGTGACTGTAGCGGGTGCCGTCGCCGGATCTCGTCCGGGCCACGATGAGGTTTGCCTGCAGCACGACGCGGCAGGCGAAGCTCTACGGCTGCGCGGCGCTCACGCGCGCCGGGCAGGCCGACCTCCGGGAGGGGAGTCGGCGGTGGTCCACCTGGCCTTCAGCCACTCCCAGCCCCGCCTGATCCGCGACATCAACACCCACGCCAGCCACATCATCGCGATCAGCAGGACTCCCGCGACGACCGCGGCCGCCACGGGGAAGAGCACGGCCAGCGTCGTCACCCCGACGACGCCGACGTCGCCCGCCGCCGACGCCGCGACATTGGACACCGGCTCCGGCGAGGTGTTCACCGCCAGCCGGATGCCGGCCTTGGAGAGGTGGCTGAGCAGCGCCGTCACCCCGCCGACGGCGGCGAGGGAGATGGTGAGGATGTCGCCGTTCGCGCCGGCGATCAGCGCCCCGATGACGGCGCCGGCGATGGGGCGGATCACAGTCGAGGGCACGTCCCAGATGGAGTCGACGACGGGGATCTTGTCCGCGATCAGCTCCAGCAGGGCGAGGACTCCCATGACGATGAGCACGTCCGTGCGCATGAACCCCTCGGGCACGCCGCCGGTCCCGGCGTAGCGGCCGAGCAGCCCGAGGATGAACACCGTCGCGTAGGCGTTGATGCCGGATGCCCACCCGGAGGCGAACGTCATGGGGAGCAGTTCCATGCCGCCATTATGGCGAGCCGGCCTGGCCGCGCGCTGGGTCCGGATCGCCAGGGACGCGTTGAGCCGGACACGGCTCTCGCGGTGGAAGCTTGAGCCGGACACGGCCCTTGCGGCGGACGCTTGAGCCGGACTTCGGCCTCAACCGCCGATGCGGCCAGTTTGATCGATCCAACGCGCGACGAGTCCGAAGCCAGGCTCAAACCGTCCCCGCGAGAGCCGTGTCCGGCTCAAACCGTCCCCCTCGCGGGACAGCGGACGCCAGGGGCCGCGCGTCAGGCGGCGGGCTCCCACCCGGGGGGCATCATCACCCGGAGCGCCTTGGGCTCCACGTGCACAGAGAGCGACACCACCTTGCCGAAGTAGTCACCGTCGAGCTGGATCGACTCGGGCTCCCGGAGCCACACCTCGAGGCTCCGGCACCGCTGGTACCTCAGCTCGCCCTCGCCGCCCTCGCGGTTCCGGCGGCCGCGCAGGATGCCGTTGTCCACCACGACTCCCCAGGCCACCCGCACCCAGCCCAACATGCCCTGCGGCTCCATCGCCAACACATCGAGGACCCCGTCATCGACGGCGGCATCGGGCATCAGCGTCACGTTGCCGCCGATCGACCCGCAGTTACCCACGAGCACGGTGTGCACCCTGGCGCGCTGCGGGGGTTGGTCGTCGAGGCGGAACTGCAGGCGCATCCGGTGATTGCGACGCAACTTCTCCACGCCAACCTTCACGTAGGCCAGCATGCCGACCCGCTTCTTCAGTTCCTCGTCGGTGCTGGACATGATCTGGGCGTCCAGGCCCATGCCTGCCATGACGACGAAGACGCGCTCCTCGTGTTCGCCACCGGGCCGCACCCAGTCCAGGACCCCCACGTCCACGGGGCGCGGGACCCCCTGGAACGCCGCCGTCACTGAGCCTTGGAGGTTGCCCAACGGGAGACGCAGGTTCCTGGCCAGCAGGTTCCCGGTGCCACGGGGACAGAGGCCCAACGGCACCGCGCTCCCCCTCAGCCCCTCGGCGACCGCGCGGATGGTGCCGTCGCCGCCGACGGCCAGCACGAGGGCGCAGCCCTCCTCGACCGCCTGCCGCGCCATGCCCGCCCCGGGGTCATCGGCGGAGGTCTCCAGCCACAGCGAGGACCCCCAGCCGGAGGACCGCTCCGCGTCGGCGACCGCCAGCTCAAGTTCCGCACGGTCCACCTTCGTGGGGTTGAACACGACGGCGGCGCGCCTCGTCCCGGCGCCGTTCGGTTCGCTCATGGGCTCAGTCCTTCCACACGGGGATGGCGCGGGAGCCGTCGGGCTTCGCCTGTTCCTGCCAGACGATGACGGACCAGGCCGCCACCGTCGCGCTGTCGGAGACGATCATGCCCTCGCCCTCGTTCCAGAAGTTGCACGCCGGCTCCGCGAAGGTGGAGGTGTCCACCAGGCGGCGCCACACACAGCCCTCCAGAGGAGGCGGGACCTTGAACTCGATCTCCTGGTCGGCCATGTTGATCATGACCCAGAAGTCGTCGCCCGGGGAATCGATCTGGATGGAGACCGCCCGGTCCCCCTCCATGGGGAACCCCTCTCCCGACGGGGTGTGGAAGAGGTACGACACGTCCTTGTCGTCTGCCACCATGTCCCCCCAGCGCCTCTGCTGCAGTGCTTCATGGCGCTGGCGCAGGTTGGCGAGGAACGTGGCGAAGCGGAACTGGCCGTTGACGTGGGGCGCCGTCTCGTACTGGCCGAGGTTGTCGTGGTAGCCCTCGTCCACCCCGTCGGCCACCGGCACCCGCTGGGGCGCGTTGGTGGGGATCATGGCGTAGTTGTTGCGCATGGCCACCGAGTCCAGCGCCCACGGGTTGTTGTTGCCGTTCTGGGTGCGGCCGAACTCGTCTCCGGCCACGATCATGGGCACGCCGCGGGAGAAGAACAGGATGCTCCACAGGTTGCGCAGCCGCTGGCGCCTGAGCGCCTGCGAGCCCCCCGAATCCCAGGAGAGGTTGTCGTCCGAACCGCCGTCGGACGGGCCGAACGGCGGCGGCTGATCGTTCTGCTTCTCCTGGTAGGACACCAGGTCCGCCATGTTGAAGCCGTCGTGGGCGGTGACGAAGTTGATGGTCTTCTGGGCGCCGCCGCTGTCATGGAAGTGGTGGTAGTCCCCGTTGAACATGTCCGTGAACGCCACCATGTTGGCGTCTCCCTTGGTGAACCGGCGCACGGCGTCGCGGTAGCGGCCGTTCCACTCGCCCCAACCGCGCGGGAAGTTGCCCACCTCGTAGCCCCACAGGTCCCACGCCTCGGCGATGACCTCGATGTGTTCGGCCTTCGCCATGGACGCGATGTCCACCAGCAGCGGGTGGTCCGAGAAGAACCGCTTCTGCCTGGCCCAGTCGTCGGGATGAGCCTCGCCCGGGAGCCGCCCCAGGACGGTGGCCAGATCGAACCGGAAACCGTCCACCTGCATGTCCTGCGTCCAGTACCGCAGGGAGTCGAGCACCAGGTTCCTGGCGGCCTGGGAGGAATAGTTGACCTGGTTCGAGGTGCCGGTGGCACCGTCGACGAGCACCTTGTCGGAGGTCATCTGGTAGTACTCCGCGCACGCGAACCCGCCGAGGCTGGTGAAGCCGGTGGTGTTGACGTCGCCGTTCCAGTTGCCGCCTTCGGCGGTGTGGTTGTACACCACGTCGAGATAGACCTCGAGGCCCGCGTCGTGGAACGCCGAGACCATCTCCTTGAACTCGCGGGTGGGGCCGCACCAGGCCTTGTCCGCCGCGTATTGGCGGTTGGGGGCGAAGAACGACAGCGTCATGTAGCCCCAGGCGTTCACGGCGCCGTGGCGCGCCGACTCCGACGCGTTCGTCTCGTGCACCGGCAGCAACTCGACGGTGGTGACCCCCAGAGCCTTGAGGTAGGGCGCCATCATCCCGGCACCCTTGTACGTCCCCTGGAACTCCTCAGGGATGTCGACGACGCCCTCGAAACCCGGCTCTCGGCTCAGCAGCTGGGACAGCCGCGCCACCGAGGGGTGCCCGGTGAGCTGCTCCACCTGCACCTCGTAGATGACGGTCTTCTCACCCGGGATCCGCGGCTTGGGCGTGACCGGGGTGTAGTCGGCGATGAGCACGCCCTTCGGGGCGTAGGGCCCGGTGTCGATGGTGCGACGGGGGACGCCGTCGACCAGGTCCCCGCCGGTGCCGAACACGCCGTCGTTGACGCCGTACTCGTGCAGCTGATCGGTGAAGACGTTGTGGGTGACCTCGCGGGCATACGGGTCGAAGAGCACCTTGTTGGGGTTGAACCGGTTGCCGTGCTGATCCAGGTCCGAGATGAACCCGAGGTCCGACCCGGGCTTCCAGCCCTTCACGTACGGCCAGTTGCGGCCCCAGGCACGGAACCCGATGAGGGCGCCGAACTGCAGACCCTGCAGCAGCGCCCGCCAGATGCCGTCCCTGCCCTTGACGAGCAGGTAGGTGCGATCGGCTGAGGCACCCATCGCGTCGGGATAGATCTCCAGCTGGACCCTGGTGGCAGCCGGCGCGTAGATCGCGAAGGTGACGCCCTCGGCGTGGGGGTGGGTGCCGAGAGGCCAGGTGGCCTTGGACCAGGAGCGCCGGTCCAGCGCGATCACGCGTGTCATGGCGTCGATTCTGGCACGCCACCCCGACACGCACGGCAACGCGCTTGCGAGACCCCTTCCCATGGGGCGCAGACAGGAGGACTCTGAGGGTATGAACACGCGCCCGAATGTGGTGCTCGCCGTGGTGGCCGGGCTGGTGGTCCTGCTCGCGATCGTCGCCGGGGTCATGGCCACCAACCGGGAGCCGCCCGAGATGGACCCCGGCACCCCGGACGGCACGGCACAGTTGCTCGCGCTCGCCGTCATCGACGGCGACGACGAGGAGGCCGTCTCCTACCTCGACCCGGCATTGGGCTGCACGGTGCCCCTGCCGGAGGTCTACCGGCCGACCAGGATGAGCATGTCCGTGGTGGACACGAAGGTCGACGGCGACAGGGCCACGGTCGTGCTCAACGTCACCGAGTCCAGCGGGGGGCTGTTCAGTTCCTACGATCACCGCGAGGTGATCGAGCTGAAGGCCGACGGCGACGGCTGGATGGCCACCGGCCATCCGTGGCCCATCTACTCGTGCAAGTGAGGTCGTGATGTTCGAGGTGTTCGGCGCGCTGCTCTCCCTGGCCCTGCCCGTGGTGGTGATCGTGCTCGTCGTCGCGGCAGCCCGACGGCGCGGCCCGGGCATCGACGCCCACGGCGTGCGGCGGTTCTTCCAATACGCGGTGCTGTTCGCACTGGTCATCGTCGTGGCGATCGGGGTCTCGGAGCTCCTGGCGCTGCTCCTGGGGGCCGAGGTCCCCGAGTGGGAGGATCCGGACGCTCGGCTTGCCCGGGGCCTGGCGTTCGTGTTCGTCGGCGGCCCGCTCGCCGCACTGATCGCGTGGTGGACGAGGCGCGCCCACCGGGCGGATCCCGCCGAGCGCGAGTCCGGCCTCTACGCCCTCTACGTGACGCTGGCCGCGCTGGTGGGGGCCGTCGTAGCCGCGACGGCGCTCCCGGAGATCGGCTCGGCGGCGCTCCAGGGCGAACTGGAACACGAGGCGCTGGCGCGTCTCGTCGCCTTCGCGGGCATGTGGGCCTTCCATTGGTGGCTGGCCACCCGCACCCTGGACGCGGAGCGCAACACCCCGCACCTCCTCCTGGGATCGGTGGTGGGGCTGGCGCTGGGCGTGACGGGACTCGTCCTCACCCTCGGCTCCGCGCTCGACCTGCTGCTCCGGACGGACATGATCGGCAACCCTCTGACCACGCTCGGCGAGGGCGGTGGACTTCTCCTGGGCGGGGCCCTGATCTGGGTGCGTTACTGGGCCACGTCCGCGGTATCGCTGCCGCGCCGCCCGCTGTGGCTCGCGGTGGTCCTGCCGCTGGGCGTGGGCGGCGGGCTGATCATGACGCTCGTGGCGGGCAGCCAATTGCTGTGGAGCGTGTTGGTGTGGTTCCTCGGGGACCGCCAGGAGGCATCAGCCTCCAACCACTTCGACTCGGCCCCGGTGGAGATCGCCGCCGTGTTCGTCGGCCTGCTGGTGTGGTGGTATCACCGGACCATCCTCGGCGAAGGTGAGGGACGCACCGAGCCGCGGCGCGTCTACGAGTACCTGGTGGCGGGCATCGGGCTGGGGGCGGCCGCAATCGGCGTGGGCACCGTGCTCGTGGCGCTCATCGAGTCTCTGACGCCGGGCGTGGACGCGGGGATGACGGTGCTCAACACGCTCTGGTCCGCCGTCACGCTGCTCGCCGTCGGGGTGCCCGTGTGGTGGATCTTCTGGGCTCGCATCCGCCGGGCCGCCGCCGCATCCCCCGATGTGGAGCTCAGCTCGCCCACCCGGCGCGTGTACCTGGTGACCCTGTTCGGGCTTGCCGGGGTGGCGGCGGTGGTGGCCCTCATCGCGGTGGCGGTGATCCTGTTGCAGGACGTCGTCGCGGGGTCGGTGAGCGCCGCCACCGTCCGGTCGATGCGCTACGGGCTGGGCACGCTGGTGAGCGCTGCCGCCGTGTCCGCCTATCACGGCTCCGTGTTCCGCATGGACCGGGCCACCGGCGTGACGACGCGGGCGCGGGGGCCGCGGACCGTGCTGCTGATCGGCGCGGTCGGGCCAGAGGTCGACCGCGATCTCGCCCGCGCCACCGGCGCCCGGGTGGAGGTGTGGGGGCGCCTGGACTCCGCGGCCGACTCGTGGGACGTCGCGGCGCTGGCGGAGGAACTGGCGGCATACCCAGGGGCCGACGTGGTCGTGCTGGGCGAGGGTGCCGGTCACTGGGTCTTCCGGGTGGACCCGTCGGGTCGTGTCGCGGCCCCGACCGCCCCCGCGGCACCGGCTGAGGATCGAGCCGCATCTGGCGGCGAAACGGCGCAGTTCGCGCGTCCCGACAGCTGAGCCATTCGCGGCTGCGGGTCAGTCGTCGTCGACCTCGCCCGCCAGCGCCTTGGCGGCAAGGTTCTCCTCCTCCGCGACCTCCCAAACCTCCCTGGCCGCGCGCAGGTTGAGCGCGACGATCCCGAGGCCCAGGATCAGGTCGGGCCACCCGTTCGGGACCAGGGTCAGCGTGAGCACACCCATGGCGATGATGCCCAGGTTGATGATGACGTCGTTGCGCGCGGCCAGCCACGCTGCCCGGGTGAGCGACCCGCCGTGGTCGCGCTGGCGCAGCAGCAGGACGGCGCAGATCGCGTTGATGACCACGGCGCCGCCGGCAGTGAGGATCAGCGAGAGCGGGTCCGGAGCGTCCGGGTTCTGGAACTTGGCGATGGCCTGCCAGAGCGCGGCCGCCGCGGGGACGAGGATGATGCCCGCCATCACCTTGCCCGCGACGGAGCGGTGGGCGAGCGGCCAGCCGAGCGCCACGAAGATCAGCAGGTTGACCGCGGTGTCCTCGAGGAAGTCCACGGAGTCGGCCAACAGCGAGACCGACCCGATCGCGAGCGCCACCGCGTTCTCCACGAAGAAGTAGCCGAGGTTCAGCAGGGCGACGACGAGGACGGTGCGCCTGAGGGCGCGGACGCGGGTGGGGTCGATCTCGTGCACGGCCGACAGGCTATCGCGCCCCGCCGTTGGTCGGCCGAAGGGGCCGCACCCGCCGACGCCTGCGGTACCTCCCGACGCCTGCGCTACCTCCCGACGCCTGCTGAGTCGCCTGCGGTCAGTCTGGGCGCCCGCGGTCAGTCTGGGCGCCCGCGGTCAGTCTGGGCGCCCGCGGTCAGTCTGGGCGCCCGCGGTCAGTCTGGGCGCCCGCGGTCAGTCTGGGCGCCCGCGCTATAGCGCAGGCGTCCGAGCCGAACGCAGGCGGCTCAGCCAGCAGCCGGAGGGCCGCCCGGCGCACCCCCTTCCGCGACACCCTCGCATCGCGTAGGCTGATCTCACCCAAGAAAGGTCAGGACAAATGAGTCTCTCCATCGGGGTCATCGGCGCAGGCATCATGGGCGCCGATCACGCTCAGAACATCCATCGTTTCATCGCCGGCGCCGATGTCGTCGCCATCGCTGATCCGGACAAAGGTCGCGCCGAGGCGGCCATCTCCGGCATCCCCGGGGCCCGCGTCCACGCAGACCCGGAGCAGCTGATCACCGCCGACGACGTGCAGGCCGTCGTCATCGCCTCACCCGACTTCCTGCACGCGGATCAGGTGAAGGCCTGCCTGGACGCGGGCAAGCACGTGCTGGTCGAGAAGCCGCTCGCCTACGACTCCGCCACGTGCGCAGAGGTGATCGCCGCCCACCGCTCGGCCGTGGGCGGCGGGACGCCCCTCGCCACCGTCGGCTTCATGCGCCGCTTCGATCCGGGCTACGTGGCCATGAAGGCCGCCATCCGCTCGCGGAAGCACGGGCGTCCCCTGATGATCCACTCGGTGGGTCGCGGGGTGAGTTCCGGCCCAGGCGCCACCAACGAGTCCGTGATCTTCAACTCCGCCATCCACGACCTGGACCTCATCCCCTGGCTGCTGGACGCGCCCGTCACCGAGGTCAGCTGGCACGCCGGGCACCCCAGCTCGACGGCCACGGACCTGGCGGACCCGTTCCTCCTTCTGGTGCGCACCGCCGACGGCTCGCTCAGCACCGTCGAGGTGTTCCTCAACGCCCGCTACGGCTACGACATCCGCTGCGACGCCGTCTGCGAGACAGGTGTGCTGACGATCACCGAACCGGCAAAACTGCTGGTCAACGCGAACCAGGCCACCTCGTCGCCGATCGCGGCTGACTGGCGGCCCCGGTTCGCCGACGCCTACCGCCTCGAGTTGCAGGAGTGGGTGGACGCGGTGAAGGAGGGCAGGCCGTCGACGCTGGCCACCCTGGAGGACGCGGAGCGCGCCACCCTCGTGGGCGAGGCGGTCGTGGAGTCGATGCACGGAGGCGGGCTCTTCGTCGAAGTCGACCGGTGAGGTCGCTGCCGGAGCCGCGACCCGTCGGCGACGTGCCGAGCCTGCGCTGGGGCATCCTCGGCACCGGCTGGATCGCGCACCAGTTCGTCACCACCGTGCTGGCCCGGACAGGCCAGCGCGTGGTGGCGGTGGGATCGCGCAACGTCGAGCGGTCGCGGGAGTTCGCGGGCGAGTTCGGCATCGAGCAGGCGTTCGGCACCTACGAGGAACTCGTGGGAGCAGAGGTCGACGTGATCTACGTGGCGACGGGCCACCTCGACCACTTGGCGCACGCCACGCTGGCACTTGAGGCCGGCAAGCCCGTGCTGGTCGAGAAGCCGATGACGCCGCGGGTGGCGGACACGGAGGCGCTCGTCGAGTTTGCACGGGCGCGGGGGCTGTTCTGCATGGAGGCCGTCTGGACGCTCGCGCTGCCGCGCTACGACGTGGTGCGGCAGATCCTGGACAGCGGGATGCTCGGCGACATCCAGTCCGTGGCGGCTGACATGGGCGAGTACCTGGTCGATCACCACCGAGCCATGGACCCGGCGCAGGGCGGCGGCGCGATGAACGACCTCGGCACCTATCCCCTGATGTTCGTGGGCTGGGTCCTGCCGTCGGCCCGCGTGGTGGGAGCGACGGGGCAGCGGCACTCCAGCGGTTCCTTCGGGCAGTTCGCGGCCCTGTTGGTCGACGACGAGCACCGGCAGGCGGTGGTGCACGCGTCGATGGTGGCCGACACGCCCACGACGGCGATGATCGCGGGCTCGGATGCCACGCTCGTCCTCGACGGCCCGTTCTACCACCCGGGTCCGGTAGAGGTGCGGTTCCGCGACGGCGAGGTGCTCCGATGGGAGGAGGACCGCGTCGCACACGTGGGGCTCTACCACGAGGCCCTCGAGGTGGCGCGCTGCATCGGCGCCGGGTTGACCGAGTCCCCCATCCGGCCCCTCGACGCGACGCTGGCCACCGTCCGGCTGATGGAGCGGGCCCGCGACCTGATGGGCGACCCCCTCCCCTGACGCTGCCCGCGCCTCCGAACCTGGAGCGGTGCGGGTCGGCCTATCCACCCAGGTCCGGTGCGGTGGTCGTTCCTCCAGCCCGCTCACCAGTGCACTGCCAGGGCCGGGGGTCCCCTGGAGGAACAGTAACCGCAGCAGGCCACGGTGACCCCCGCCCGGACCGGCGTCAATAATTGAACATTGAATTACCTTGCGTCGCGACGTAGAATGGCCGCCGTGAACCACCGCCTCCTCCTTGTGCACGCCCATCCCGACGACGAGTCCAGCCAGTCCGTCGCCACCATGGCGCGGTACCTCGACGAGGGCGGCCAGGTCACCCTGGTCACGTGCACGCTCGGCGAGCTGGGCGAGATCATGCTGCCCGAGTGGCAGCACTTCACCCCGGCGGAGCTGGGCGAACATCGTCGCTCGGAGATCGAGCAGGCCCTCCGCGAGGTGGGGGTCACGGACCACGTGTACCTGGGGGGCGCGGGGCGCTACCACGATTCGGGCATGACCACCGGGCCCGACGGCCGCGCGGCCGTCCCCGGTGACATGCCCGACAACGCCTTCTGGCGGGCGGATCTGCTCGAGGCGGCCAACCACCTCGTGGAGGTGATCCGCAGCCGCCGGCCGCAGGTCGCCGTCTCGTACGACCCCCACGGCAACTACGGCCACCCGGATCACATCCAGGCCCACCGCGTCCTCATGTACGCCAGCACGCTCGCTGCGTCTCCGTCGCACCGCCCGGACCTGGGCGCGCCCTGGCGGATCCGGCGGGTCCTGTGGAGCACGCACAACACGGAGCGCTGGGTCGAGGCGTACGCGATCGCCAAGGAACGGGGCCTGGAGCTCTGGACCGAGGAGGATCGCGACGCCGACAGCTTCGGCCCGGACCCGGCGCAGATCGTCGCGCTGATCGAGACGGGCCCTTGGCTCGACGTGTGCCGCCGGGCCCTCGGGGCCCACCGCAGCCAGGTGAACATCGAGCACCCCTTCTGGCAGTTCTACAGCATCATGCAGGAGCTCCCGGGGTCCGGCGAGGCCTATCTGCTGGGTGCCGGTGAGCCGTTCCCCGAGGGCGTTGGGCGGGCAAGCTGCCTGTTCGACGGCCTCGACGACGCCGCCTAGTCATCGACGCCAACGACGACGGCCCCGCGATCACGCAGATCGCGGGGCCGTCGTCGTTGCGGAGCCTCAGCCGGCGAGCAGCTGCTCGAAGGCCAGGAAGCCCGCCGGCTCCCGCGACGTCGAGCGCCGACCCGCGACGGCGTCGGCCAGCTCGGACGCCCCCCGCGACACCCGCGACCGCAGGCCGGTGGAGCCCACTCCGAAGTCCGAGGTGGCGGCGAAGATGGCGGTTCGGACGGGGTCCGCTCCCAGGTAGCTGAACAGCGGGCGCATGGCGAACTCGAGCATGAGCGAGTGTCGCTCGGTGCCGCCCGTCGCGGCGAGCAGGACGGGCTTGCCGGTGAGCATGCCCGGCTCGAGGATGTCGAAGAAGCTCTTGACCAGCCCGCTGATGGAGGCGGAGAACGTCGGAGACACCACCACAAGGGCGTCGGCCTCCTCGACGGCATCGACGGCGCGCGCCAGGTCGCCCGTCGGGAATCCGGTGAGCATGGCGTCGACGATGGGGTGGGCAAGCTCGCGGAGCTCGACCACCGTCTCCTCGAGCGTGTCGCCGCGGGCGGCGAGGTCGTCGCGGAGGTGGACGAGGATGTCGTCGGCCAGGACTCTGGTGGACGACGGCGTGCCGAGGCCACCGGAGATGACGACGATGCGGGACATGTGTGTTCCTTTCACGGATCCTGCTGGGCTGTGTGTGCTGGGCGGGAGGGGGAGGGGGTTTGAGCACAAGGCAGGGGCCACGAGGGTTTGAACCTTCACCATGGCCCGTTTCGCGGTTTGACCCGTGCCATGTGCTCAAACCCCTCCACCCGCCAGGCACTCAGAGGCGGTTGCCGTCCTCGGCGCGGGTGCCGGTCCAGCGGTCGACGGAGGGCTCGATCCGCTCCGGCGCATCGACGAAGCCCCGCGCCGCCTTGAGCGACGCATGGGTGGGCGCGTCAGGCACGTGGGCCGGCTTCAGCGCCGCGAACTCCTTCCGAAGCACCGGCACCACCTCCTCGCCGAGCAGATCGAGCTGCTCCAGCACGGTCTTCTGCGGCAGGCCCGCGTGGTCCATGAGGAACAGCTGACGCTGGTAGTCGCCCGCGTACTCCCGGAACCCGAGCACCCGCTCGATCACCTGCTGGGGCGACCCCACGGTCAGCGGAGTCTCCCGGGTGAACTCCTCGAGCGACGGGCCGCCGCCGTAGACCGGCGCGTTGTCGAAGTAGGGCCGGAACTCGCGGACGGCGTCCTGCGAGTTCTTCCGCATGAACACCTGCCCGCCGAGCCCGACGATGGCCTGGTCCGCGCGGCCGTGGCCGTAGTGCTCGAAGCGACGCCGGTACAGGTCCACCATGCGCCGCGTGTGGCTCGGGGGCCAGAAGATGTTGTTGTGGAAGAAGCCGTCGCCGTAGTAGGCGGCCTGCTCCGCGATCTCGGGGGAGCGGATCGAGCCGTGCCACACGAACGGTGGGACGCCGTCGAGCGGGCGGGGCGCAGACGTGAAGCCGTGGAGCGGCGTGCGGAACTTCCCCTCCCACGTCACCATATCCTCGCGCCACAGCTGGTGGAGCAGCGAGTAGTTCTCCACCGCCAAAGCGATGCCGTCGCGGATGTCCTTACCGAACCACGGATACACCGGCCCGGTGTTGCCGCGACCCATCATGAGGTCGACGCGGCCGCCGGACAGGTGTTGCACGTAGGCGTAGTCCTCGGCCAGGCGCACCGGGTCGTTGGTGGTGATCAGGGTGGTGGCCGTCGAGAGGATCAGCCGCTCGGTGGCCGCGGCCAGGTAGGCCATGAGGACGGGCGGGTTGCCGGGCGCGACGAAGGGCGGGTTGTGGTGCTCCCCCGTCGCGAAGACGTCGAGGCCCACCTCCTCGGCCTTTCTCGCCAACTCCACCGTCGCCCGGATCCGCTCCTGCTCCGTCGGCGTGCGGCCGGTCGTGGGGTCCGTGGTGACGTCCCCGATGGTGAAGATGCCGAACTGCATTCTCTGCTCCCAACTCCGATTGCTTACCTCTACGGTAACCCAAACAAGTTGAAAACGAAACTATTCCCGTCAGGCGGCCTGATACTGCGCTGAGGCCGCGCGGCGCGCCATCAGCCACATGACCCCGCCGGTCACCATGAGCACCGCCCCGGTGCCGCCGAGAATGATCGCCCCGATGAGCGCGCGCACCGCGCCGACGTCGTTGCGCACGTCCAGGGGCGGGGCGACGACGACGCCGTCGCCCTCCTGGCACACGATGATGTAGTCGCCCGACAGCTCACCGGGGCCGCCCATCTTGCCGATCGACTCGTACGTGACGTCGTTGAGCGGGAACGTGAAGAAGCCCTCGAGCGCCAGGTTCGGCACCGCGTCGGTGGGACCGTATACGTCACAGGTGGGCACCACGCCGGCCGGCGCGTAGACCACCTGGATCTCGCCGTCGGTGACGGGGACGACGGTGTCGCCGTCCACCCGGATCACCCCGGCCGCCTCGGGCACCACCCGCGTCAGCCCCTGGCCTGCGGTGACACCCCAGAGGATCCCCGCCAACAGGAGCAGCGACCCGATGAGGGCGAGGATCGGGGCCACCTTGCCGTGCGGCTGCAGGGTGCTCATGGGCGCCTCAGCAGACCTTGCGGGTCCAGCCGAACTTGTCCTCCGCGCGCCCGAACTGGATGTCGACCAGGTGCTGGCGGATGGCGCGCGTCTTCGGGCCGGGCCGGCCGTCGGCCACCGTCTGCACGCCGCGCTGGGGCGAGTTGAAGCCGGTGATCGGCGTGACGACGGCGGCCGTCCCGCACGCGAACACCTCGGGGATCTGGCCGGACTCGACGCCGTCGAGCACCTCGTCGACGGAGATGGCACGCTCGACGGGGGTGAGCCCGTGCTCGGAGGCCAGCGCCAGGATGGACTCGCGTGTCACGCCGGCCAGGATGGAGCCGAGGGCCGGGGTGACCAGCTCGTCGTCGGCGGTGACGAACATGACGTTCATCGTGCCGCACTCCTCCACCCACTTGTGCTCGGCCCCGTCGGTCCACAGCACCTGGCTGCAGCCGTTGGCGTAGGCCTCCTGCGTGGCGACGAGGCTCGCGGCGTAGTTGCCGCCGCACTTCGCGGTGCCGGTGCCGCCGGGGGCCGCGCGCGTGTAGTTGGGCGTGATCCAGAGCTTGACCGGCTCCGAGTAGTACGGGCCTGCCGGGGTGGCGATGACGGCGAAGCGGTAGCTGTTGGCCTCGCGGACGCCGAGGTAGGGCTCGGAGGCGATCATGAACGGGCGCAGGTAGAGGCTCTGCTCGTTCTCGCCCACCGGCACCCAGTCGCGCTCCAGCTTGACGAGCTCGGTGACCGAATCGAGGAACAGCTCCTCGGGCAGCACCGCCATGCCCATCCGCTTGGCGGACTGCACGAAGCGGGCGGCGTTGCGCTCGGGCCTGAACAGCCAGATGGAGTCGTCATCGCGGCGGTAGGCCTTGAGGCCCTCGAAGATCTCCTGCCCGTAGTGCAGGACCGCGGCCGCGGGGTGCAGGGCCCACTCCGTCATGGGCACGATCCGCGGCTCCTGCCAGCCGTCGCCGGCCTGGAAGTCGATGACGGTCATGTGGTCCACGTAGTAGCGGCCGAATCCAGGGTCCGCGAGCGCTGCCAGGCGGGCGGCGTCCGACGTGGGCGTGGTGGTGCGGGTGAGCGAGAACATGGCCATGGTCACTGATGGTAGACCCCCCATTTTCCGCCGTCCTCGGTGTCCACACTCGGCTCAGTCGGTGAATGCTGGGCGTGCGACGGAGTGACCCCCGGGCTGAAGCTCGGCGTCGGGCGTGCCCGGCCACCGCAGGACAGCCGTCGCGCCCTCAGGCACCAGGATCCCGAGCCGGACCTCGTCACCGCACAGCTCCCACTCGACGGAGGCGACGCCGTGGGGCGTGTCCAGCTCGGTGCGCGCCCAGTCGATCCCCTGACCGGCATGAGGGGCGACGAGGATGCGGCGGTAGCCGGGCTCGAGGGGTGCCAGCCCTCCGACGACGCGGTGCAGCCAGTCCGCGACCGCCCCGAGGGCGTAGTGGTTGAAGCTGGTCATGTCGCCGGGGTTGACGGAGCCGTCGGGCAGCATCGAGTCCCAGCGCTCCCAGATCGTCGTCGCGCCCATGGTGACGGGGTAGAGCCAGGAGGGGCACTCCCGCTGCAGGAGCAGCCTGAAGGCCGCGTCGTCGTGGCCGGTGGAGGTCAGGGCGTCGGCGATGAACGGGGTGCCGGCGAAGCCCGTCGAGATGTGGAAGCCGCTCCGCTCCACCAGTTCGGCGAGCCGGGCGCCTGCCCACACGCGCTGCGCCGGGCCCAGGAGGCCGAACGCGATGGCCAGCGAGTAGACGGTGGCGCAGTCGCTGAGGATGCGCTCCCCGTCGATGTATTCGCGGCTGAATGACGCCCTTAGCCCCGCAGCCATCCGGGTGAACTCCGCCGCCTCGGCGGCGCGGCCGAGGACTTCGGCCGCCGCACGGATGTGGTCGGCCGTGCGGAAGGCGCAGGCGGTGGCGACCACGCCCTTGTCCGCCTTGGCGGCGCCGGGGTCGTCGGCGGGTGCGTCCGGGTCCAGCCAGTCGCCGTACTGGAATCCGGTGTCCCACACGCCCGAGTCGGACAGCAGTGAGCGCACGCGCCGGCCGTGGGCCGTCATGGAGTCGAAAGACTCCTCCAGCACCGCAGGATCGCCATAGGCCTCCCAGAGTGCCCACGGCACCCAGACGGCGGCGTCGCTCCAGAAGGCCGCCGCCTCGGTGCCGCCGATGCCGGCCTCGGCCCCAGTGGCGTACTTGAGGATGTCGGGCACGACGAAGGGGACGACGCCGTCGCGGTCGGCCTGTTCCAGCGCGAGGTCCCGGAGCCAGTCGGCGAGGAAGTCCTTCACATCGAAGAGGAACGCCGCCGTCGGCGCGAAGGCAGAGATGTCGCCGGTCCAGCCCAGGCGCTCGTCGCGCTGGGGGCAGTCGGTGGGGATGTCGATGAAGTTGCCGCGCATCCCGCGCACCACGTTGGCGTGCAGCTGGTTGAGGTCGGGAACCGAGCACTCGAAGGTGCCGGTGCGCCGAAGGTCGGACGAGATCACGACGGCGACAACGGCCGCCGAGAGCTCGTCGAGAGATCCGGCCCATCCCGCGATCTCCGCGTATCTGAATCCGTGGAATGTGAGAGTCGGCTCGAAGGTGTCCTCCCCGCCACTGAGGATGAATCGGTCGGTGGCCTGCGCGCTCCGCAGCGTGCGCAGGGCCAGTTCGCCGTGTTCGAGGACTTCGGCATGACGAAGCGTCAGCATCGAACCGCGTTCCCCGGTGACGGTGAGCCGGAGGAAGCCGACGATGTTCACGCCGAAGTCCAGGAGCACGCTCCCAGACGAACTCTCCCATGCCTTCACCGGGGGGATCTCGGCTATCCGGCGGACAGGTGGCGCGGGATCGAGTTCGAACTGCGCGGGGGTATGACCCACTTCATGGACGCTGCCCCATGACGCATCGTCATAGCCCGGCTTCATCCACTGCGGATCCCGCCGGCACGCATCGATGGACTGCCCGTCGTAGAGGTCGTTGGCCACGACATCACTCGGGCCGACCCGCCACGAGGGGTCAGTGACGACGAGTTGCTCGTGTCCGTCGGCGAACACGACCCGCAGCTCCGCGAAGGCGGCGAGCTCCTCGCCATAGCGTTGCGTCTCGATCCATCCGAGGCGACCCCTCCACCAGCCGTTTCCGACGATGATGCCGATGGCGGTCTCGCGCTGGATGAGGCTGCTGACGTCGTAGTCGACGTGGTGGAGGCGCCACTCGTAGCTCGTCCAACCGGGCGACAGGAGATCGGCGGAGACAGGAGTGCCGTTGATCCAGGCCTCCACGACACCCAGCGCGCTCAGCGCAAGAGTGGCCGAGGTCACAGCGCCATGGCCCTCGTGCAGGGTGAACTCCTGCCGGAACAGAGGGGCGCTGTCGGGCTCGAGGTCTGCGGCGATGAATCGACCTGATCGCTCGGTCATGACGTGCTCACCTCGAAGAGGGCGCGCACGAGGTCCGCGTCCTTCGAACTCCGCCCGACGAGCAGTTCGAACGTCCCGGGCTCCACGACGCGGGCTCCGTGCGCTTTGACGATGCTGCATGCGCTGATGGGCAGTTCCATCAGCACGTCCTCCTGCTCTCCCGGCCCGGGCTCGACCTGCGTGAAGGCCTTGAGCTCCTTGTCGGTCCATGTGCCGCAGGTGACGACGTCGCCGACGTAGACCTGGACGGTCTCGGTGACCCGCTCTGCGACGGAAAGTGTCGAATCGAGATAGCGGGCGCTGGGTGCATCGACGGTCATGGGGAGTTCACTTCTTTCGTCTGGGATCCGGCGGATGACGCGATCGGGTTGCGTCACCCACAGGACTTGGATGGTCGAGTGGCGAAGGGGCTGACCAGCTAGCCCTTCAGTCCGCCTGCGAATCCCTGGACGATGTACTTCTGCATGAAGAAGTAGGCCAGGAGCACGGGGAAGATGCTGATGATGATGCCCGCGAAGATCAGGTTCCACTGAGCGCCGAACTGGCCCACGAACGAGTAGATGGCGACGGTGATCGTCTTCTGATTGCTCCCCGAAAGGTAGAGGAGCGGTTGCAGGAAATCGTTCCATGTGAACACGGCGTTCAGAATGATCACTGTCCCCGTGATCGGCCGGACGAGGGGGAAGACGACCTGCCAGAAGGCCTTGAAGGCGCTGGCGCCGTCGAGCGAGGCGGCCTCCTCGTAGTCCGGCGGAAGCTCGCGCATGAAGCCGGCGTAGAGGAAGATCGAGAACGGCATCCCTTGCCCGACATTCACGATGATGACGCCGGCCAGCGTGCCGAGGAGGCCGAGATCTCGAATCATCTGGTAGAGCGGGAGCAGCGCGAGTTGGACGGGAAGCAGCAGCCCGGCGAGGAACGCCAGGTAGGTCAATCTTGACCAGCGCGCCCCGAGCCGCGACAGCGGGTAGGCCGCAGACGCCGAGAAGATCACAATGAACGCGATGGTGATGATCGTGACGATGGCACTGTTCAGGAGAGCGTTGCCGAGGGCGCCTTGCTGCCAGGCGTCGACGAAGTTCTGCAGCGTCGGTTGCGCCGGGGGCGCGAGAGTGGCGCTCTGATCCTCAGGCGCCTTCAGCGCCAGGATGACGAGCACGTAGATGGGAAACAGGAACACGACTCCCACGAGGATCATGACCACTTCGAGGATCGCCGTTCGCCACGTGTAGCGGTACATGTCAACGCTCCTGTGCTGCGAGCAGCTTGTACTGGATGGCCGAAACCACCGCGACGAATATGGTGAGGACGACCGCGAGAGCGGCCGCATAGCCGAACCTGCCGAGTTGGAAGGCGTTCGAGTAGATGAGCGTCGAAATCGTGTCGGTGGCCCCACCCGGGCCTCCCTGCGTCATCACGAACACCTGATCGAAGAGTTTGAAACCGCCGATCACCGAGAGCATGACGTTGATGGTGATCGCCGGGGCGAGCATCGGCCGGACCACGGACCAGAATCTGCGAACGGGACCGGCTCCGTCGATGGCAGCGGCCTCGAGCACCTCCGCGGGGACTCCCTGCAGTCCTGCCAGGAAGATCACCATCGAATAGCCGACGAACTGCCAGATCACGACGCCGATGACGGACCAGATGGCGATGTCGGGATTGCCGAGCCAGTTCTGCTTGAGTGCCCCCAACCCCATCGAGTCAAGCGCCGCATTGATGCCGCCGTTGGGTGCGTAGAGGTTCTGCCACAGGAACCCGACAGCGATCGACGTGATGACCACCGGCGCGAAGATCAGCACCCGCAGGACGTTGCGGGATTTGATGCGGGAGTTGACGCCGAGGGCGATCAACAGGCCGAGCAGGTTCTGGATCACGGTGACCGCTACGGCGATGAGCATGGTGTTGCGGATGGCGACCGCCGCGTTGGGGTCGCTGAACATGGCGACGAAGTTCTCCATCCCGACCAGGTTCTGCTCGGGGGTGACGCCGTCCCAGTCGGTGAACGCGAACGCTCCGCCGCGAACGCTGGGGACCACCACGGCGAAGAGGTAAAAGAGCGCGGCAGGCAGCACGAACCACCAGACGGTGTGTGCGTAGCCGCGATAGCGGCGCTTGGGCCGCTTTGAGGCAAGCGCGTCGATTTCGCCGATGGCGGCAGGTGCGAGGACCATGATCAGACTCCTGTATCGGACCGGTGGACCCGGGCGTGGCGCGGCGGTGCGAGTTGCGGACTGCGCGCCACGCCCGAGCGTGGGGCTAGCTCACTTGGGCTGGGCGGCGTCCATCTGGCCCAGCAGATCGGCGGCTGAGTTCTGTCCGCTGATGAAGGTCTGCAGTCCGTCCAGGTACGCCTTCTCGACGGTGGCCTCCATGTAGATGATGGGAGCCGTCTGCTCGTTGACGACGAACTCTGCCGCGCCAGCGAGGTAGTCGGGGGGCGACCACCCATCGACAGGAGCGCTCGGGTAGATCGACGACTGCTCCAGGGCGATCTGCAGGCCCTCATCGGACATGTAGAGATCAACGAACTTCTTGGCGAGGTCGATGTTCTTCGACTTCGCGTTGACGGCGTAGCCGGCACCGAGTGCGACCGTGAGCTTGGTCTCGGAGGGGTCGTCGGTGGCCGGCAACGGCGCGGTCTGGAAGACGGTGCCTTCGGGTGCCATCTCCTGGATGGTGCTGATCTGAGGGCTGACCGTCACAATGCCGAGCGCTTCGCCGTTGGCCACCTGCGTCTGCGCGATATCGAGGGCGGTGCCGGTCGCGTCAGGCGTGAAGCATCCGGCATCCGCCATCTCGCCGTAGTTCTCCAGCACGTCGGTCCACGCGGACTCTGCGAACAACTGGTCACCCGCGGCCAGTGCGGCGCCGGCATCCGGATCCGACGCGGTCCCGATCGTGCCCCACATCGAGTATCCGGTGTGGGGGTAGTTTCCCCCCGCCACGGCGGCAAGGGCGTACGCCACCTTGCCCTGGGAGGCGGCCGTCGCGCACAGGTCGAGCACTTCGCTGAAGGTCGAGGGCACGGCTGCGCCCACCTCCTCCAGGGCCTGGGAGTTGTAGATGGCCGGGATCAGGGTGAAGGCGTTCGCGCCCATGAGGATCGTGCCCCCCTTGCCCATGACGCTCTGTGTCGAGTCGGAGTAGTTCGACACCCACGGCGAGTCACTGAGATCGGCGAGGTAGCCACCCTTGTCGAGGGTCTGGACCGTGATCGGGTTCCCCGTGCCAGGGAAGGCCACGACCACGTCGGACGCGGTGCCCGAGACGAGTTCGGTGTTGATCTGCGTGAGAATCCCCGGCCACGGCAGGCCCGTGTACTTCACAGTCACCCCCTCGTTGTCGGCCTCGAACTTCTCGATCAGCGCGGCTGCGGTGCTGTCGTCGGCCCACCCCGAGATGGTGAGCACGGTGTCGCCCTCTGCACCGTCGGTCGATGCGTCGGTTGAGCATCCGGCGAGGACCAAGCCCGTTGCTGCCGCGGTCGCGATGAGGGCGACCTTCCTCATGGCCATTCTGGACATTTGCGTTTACCTCCTTGTAAGGACCGCGGGTCACCCCCGTCGGATCGAGTCAACCGATTGACGAAACTGTCGACGGTTGGCTCTGGGAGAACCGTACGCCCGGTGTGCGCATGTGTCAACCGGTTCACATAAACCGGTTGACGTCGGTTGCTATGATTCCTGCATGACCTCTGACACAGCCGTCCACGACCATCAAGGGTCGGCCAGGCCCGCCTCGCCCCGCCGGCGCCCGTCGATGGACGATGTCGCCCGCGCCGCGGGTGTGTCCAAGGGCGCGGTCTCCAAGGTCATCCGCGACGCCTACGGAGTCAGCCCCGCCATGCGCGAGAAGGTGGAGGCCACCATCCGGGAGCTCGGGTACCGGCCCCGCACCGCGGCGCGTGTGATGCGCGGATCGAGCTTCAGCATCGGCCTGGAGATCCCCAACCTGGGCAACGAGTTCCTGACCCAGATCATGCAGGGGTCGGCGTCGCGACTCGTCGGCACGGGCTACCAACTGGTGATCACGCCCGGGCTGGGTGAATCAGGCGGCACGACCATCCTTGAGAGCCTCGTCGACAGGCAGGTCGACGGGCTGATCGCGATCTCGCCGGAGGTCACGCCGCACTGGCTGGAGGACCTGGCGCGGGACATCCCCGTCGTTCTCATCGGCCGCCACGACAAGTCTGAGAACTACGACACCGTGACCGACGACGACGAGTCCGGCACGCGACTGGCCCTGGACCATCTACTCAGCCTCGGGCACGAACGCATCGCGCATCTCACGATCAAGGTCACGAGGGAGTCGGCCGACGCCCAGCCGCCGCACTCGATCCGCCGCTCCACCTACGAGTCGGTGCTCCGGGAGGCGGGACTCGATCCCATCGTCGTCTACTGCCAGGGCGACTACGACGACGCGTACGTGACCACCCGCGAGCTCCTCGACGACGACCCGACGATCACCGCGATCTTCGCCGGCCACGACGACCTCGCCATCGACGCGCTCCGGGCGGTCGCCGACCTGGGCCTCACCGCCCACGACGTCTCGATCGTCGGCTACGACGACATCCGGATGGCCGGCCACCCGCTGGTCTCCCTGACCACCGTGGCTCAGTTCGGAGAGTCGATGGGCGGTGTGGCGATCGACCTGCTGATGGAGCGCATCCGGGGGGGCCGGACCACCGCCCGTCACCGCGAGTTGCAGCCGGAACTGAGGGTGCGGTCGTCGACGCGGGTGATGAGAAGGCGCATCAGCGGCCGCTGAGCCCCAGCAGGGCGCTTCAGTCCTGCGGGATCCGGCCCTCGAGCGCCCAGGCCAGGAACTCCTTCAGGTCGCCGGTCTCGCCGTCGCGGCCACCTCGCCCGATCACCAGCGGCGCCAGCGTGGGCTCCAGCTTGACCCCGCGGAGACGTTCCATCCAGCCACCCGGAACTGTCAGCGAGTAGTAGTTGCCCTCGGTGTCGATGCCGACGGAGTGGTTGGTGCGCAGGTACCACCCCATCTTGTCGGTCTTCACCACGTGCCCGCTCAGCGTCTTCGCCTGCAGCGGCCGCGGCTCGAGCCCCTGGCCGCGCGCGGCGACGATGAACTCGTCGATGAGCACCTTCGCCCGGGCTGCCTCCGCGCGGGCGTGCCCCTCGGTGAGCTCGTGCCTGATCCTGGCCGCCTTCTGCCGCTCGCTGAGTTCCTCTGCCACGCCCCCAGCCTAATGCTCAGCACCCCTCGATCAGATGGTGAAGCCACCGTCGACGAGGATCTCCTGGCCGGTGATGTAGGCCGCCTCGTTCGTGGCCAGGAACGCGACCGCCGCCGCGACCTCCTCCGGCTCCCCGAAGCGCCTCGCGGGGATCGTCGACATCAGCCGTTGCGCGTCCGCCGCGTCGGTGTGCAGTCGCTTCAGCCGCTCGGTGGCCGTGTAGCCGGGAGCGACAGTGTTGCAGGTCACCCCGTCTGCCGCTACCTCCATCGCCAGTGTCCGCAGATGATTGGTCACGGCCGCTCGCATGGCGTTGCTCACCGGGAGCGTGAGCGCCGGCCGCCGAACCGTCAGGCTCGTGATCGCGACGATCCTCCCCCATCCTCGCGACCGCATGCCGGCCAGGACGCCGTCGACCAGCCGCACCGTCGACATGAACGTGGTCTCGAACCCCGCGTCCCAGGCGTCCTCGGTGACCTCGCTGGGCAGCCCCGGCGGCGGGCCGCCCGCGTTGCTGACGAGGATGTCGACATCGCCGGCCCGGTCGACGAGGCGCAGCACGTCAGCCTCATGGCTCACGTCCGCCGGCACCCAGGAGGCGCCGATCCGCACCGCGGCCGCCTTCAACTCGGCCGCGTTGCGCGCCGCGATGGTGACCTCGGCCCCCATCTCGCGCAGCGCCTTCGCCGTGGCGAACCCGATCCCCCTGCTGGCGCCCGTCACGAGGGCGCGCTTCCCGTCGATCCTGAACATGGCCATGAGACGACGCTACTCCGCACGTCGGCGCAGCAATAGACCCCGAACGCCCACCCCCACCCCCGGCGCGCCACACCGGTCTGAGAAACTGGTCGGACCCGCTCTCTAGGAGGTCCAATGCCGGAGTTTCGCTACGTTGACATGCTGCCGATCGGGCACGACGAGACGCCCTACCGCCTGCTGACCACGGAGGGCGTCGAGGTCGTGGAGGGCCCCGAAGGTCGCCGGTTCCTCAAGGTGGCTCCCGAGGCGCTGACCCTGCTGGCCGAGACCGCGATGCACGACATCGCCCACTACCTGCGCCCCGCGCACCTCCAGCAGCTGCGCACCATCCTCGACGACCAGGAGGCCAGCCCCAACGACAAGTTCGTCGCGCTGGATCTCATGAAGAACGCGAACATCGCCGCCGGCGGCATCCTGCCCATGTGCCAGGACACCGGCACCGCGATCATCATGGGCAAGCGCGGCCAGCAGGTCCTCAGCGAGGGCACCGACGAGCGGCCCCTGTCGGAGGGCGTGTTCAACGCCTACACCAGGCTGAACCTGCGCTACTCGCAGAACGCGCCGCTGACGATGTGGGACGAGAAGAACACCGGCTCCAACCTGCCCGCGCAGATCGAGCTGTACGCCGATACCGCCGAGGGTCACGAGAACTCCTACAAGTTCCTGTTCATGGCCAAGGGCGGCGGCTCGGCGAACAAGAGCTACCTGTACCAGGAGACGAAGGCGGTGCTCAACCCCGCGTCGATGATGAAGTTCCTCGAGGAGAAGCTGCGCTCCCTCGGCACCGCGGCCTGCCCGCCGTACCACCTGGCCATCGTGGTGGGCGGCACCTCGGCCGAGTTCGCCATGAAGACGGCCAAGTACGCCTCCGCAAAGTACCTCGACACGCTCCCGACGGAGGGGTCGATGGCGGCCAACGGCTTCCGCGACATCGAGCTGGAGAACGAGGTCCTCGAGCTCACCCGCAAGCTGGGCATCGGCGCGCAGTTCGGCGGCAAGTACTTCTGCCACGACGTCCGCGTCATCCGCCTCCCGCGGCACGGCGCGTCGCTGCCCGTGGCCATCGCGGTCAGCTGTTCCGCGGACCGCCAGTGCCTCGGCAAGATCACCCCCGAGGGCGTGTTCATCGAGCAGCTGGAGTTCGACCCGGCCCGCTTCATGCCCGAGCACGTCGACGAGGAGCTCGACGCGCAGACCGACGGCATCACCGGCACCGGCCAGGGCGCGGCCGTGCGCATCGACCTCAACCGCCCCATGCCCGAGATCCTCGACGAGCTGCGCAAGCACCCCGTCAAGACCCGCGTCATGCTCAACGGGCCCCTCATCGTCGGCCGCGACATCGCGCACGCCAAGATCAAGGAGCGCCTCGACGCCGGCGAGCCCATGCCCCAGTACCTCAAGGACCACCCCGTCTACTACGCCGGCCCCGCCAAGACGCCCGAGGGCATGGCGTCCGGATCCTTCGGCCCCACGACGGCGGGGCGCATGGACTCCTACGTGGACCAGTTCCAGGGCACCGGCGGCTCCATGGTGATGCTCGCCAAGGGCAACCGGTCCAAGGCCGTGACCGACGCCTGCCACACCCACGGCGGCTTCTACCTGGGCTCCATCGGCGGCCCCGCCGCGCGCCTCGCGCAGGACTGCATCAAGCACGTCGAGGTGGTCGAATACGAGGAGCTCGGCATGGAGGCGGTGTGGAAGATCGACGTGGTCGACTTCCCGGCGTTCATCATCGTCGACGACAAGGGCAACGACTTCTTCGCCGAGGTCAACAAGCCCATCGCGCTCACCATCCCCAAGCGCGAAGGACTCTGACCCGCTGAAGACCTCAGCAGCCGCGACCCACCCATCCCGGCTGCGAGGTCGCCCTCGCGCGCGGGCCACGGCTGTCCGCGCGGTTATTGTTCCTCCAGGCACGGTCTCGGGGCCGCCGGGGCGCCGAGCACCAGCCTGGAGGAACGATTACCGCAACTGTGATGAGAGTGGTCTCTGCCATCCCGGTGGTGGCCCTCCGCGGGCGCGGTCTGATGGTGACCGACACCGTGAGAGCAGCCCATCATGGCGCTCACGCCCACAGGCCGGAGGCATCGGCTCCCTGTTGTGAGATTCCCACAAGGATTTCTGCGCACGGTTGAGCGCCGCGCGCGCTCCCACACCCAATCCGGCGGTCACCGTCGCGTCGAGTCGCGCAGCAGGTCCCCATGGTGCGACATTGACACTCAGCCCCTGCGTGCGTCGCCCGCGGGTGCTCGTCGACCTTGAGGAGGAACCGGTGTTCCAACGCATCGCCATCGTCAACCGCGGAGAAGCCGCCATGCGGCTCATCCACGCGGTAAGGGATCTCAACGCCGAGCACTCGGACCGCGACCCCATCACCACGATCGCGCTGTACACGGACGCCGAGCGCTCCGCCATGTTCGCCCGCGAGGCCGACGAGGCCCTCCCGCTGGGTCCGGCATCGGAGCGCCCCTACCTCAACCACCAGCTCCTAGCCCGCGTCCTCACCGAGGCCAGGGCCGACGCCGTGTGGGTGGGGTGGGGCTTCGTCGCGGAGGACGCCGCGTTCGCCGACCTCGTCGAATCCCTCGGCATCACGTTCATCGGCCCTTCCGGCGACGCGATGCGCAAGCTGGGCGACAAGATCGGCTCCAAGCTGATCGCGGAGGAGGTGGGCGTGCCGGTGGCGCCGTGGTCGCGCGGCGGCGTCGACACCCTCGACGAGGCACTCGCGGCGGCCGAGAGCATCGGCTACCCGCTCATGCTCAAGGCGACGGCGGGCGGCGGCGGTCGCGGCATCCGCATGGTCACCACCGGCGAGGAACTGGCGGATGCCTACCAGCGAACCCGCGACGAGGCCGAGCGCGCGTTCGGCTCCGGCGTCGTGTTCCTGGAGAAGCTCGTCACCGGCGCCCGCCACGTCGAGGTGCAGGTCATCGCCGACGGCCAGGGAACCGCGTGGGCGATCGGCGTGCGCGACTGCACCATCCAACGCCGCAACCAGAAGATCATCGAGGAGTCCGCCTCCCCGCTGCTCACCGTCGACCAGAACGAGGAGCTGAAGGCCTCCGCGGAGCGGCTGGCGCTGGCCGTCGGCTACCGCGGCGCCGGCACGGTGGAGTTCCTCTACCACCCCGGGGACAGGATGTTCGCGTTCCTGGAGGTCAACACGCGCCTGCAGGTGGAGCATCCCATCACCGAGGTCACCAACGAGTTCGACCTGGTCAAGGCCCAGATCCACGTGGCCGCCGGCGGCACGCTGACCGAGCGGCCGGTCGAGTTCGGACACGCCGTCGAGGCCCGGCTCAACGCCGAGGACCCGGACCGCGACTTCGCCCCCGCTCCCGGCCTCATCACCCGCCTCGACCTGCCCGCCGGCCCCGGCATCCGCGTCGACACCGGCGTGGCCGAGGGGGATTCGATCCCCGCGGACTTCGACTCCATGATCGCCAAGATCATCGCCTACGGCCGCACCCGCGACGAGGCGCTGGGCCGCCTGCGTCGCGCCATGGCCGAGACCACCGTCGTCATCGAGGGCGGCGCCACGAACAAGAGCTTCGTCCTGGAACTGCTGAAGCAACCCGAGGTGACGGGCCGGGCGGCCAGGCAGGAGGCGCCGCGCCGCGCCGCCGCCGGTACGACCGCCGAGACGGTGCAGTGGGCCGACACCGGCTGGATCGACCGCACCCGCGCCGACGGCGGGCTCATCGCCGACGAGCACGCGGGCGTGGCCCTGGTGGTGGCCGCGATCGAGGCCTACGAGGAGAGCACCGCCATCGAGACTGACCGCCTGCTCACCACCGCGCACGGCGGCCGCCCGCAGACGCAGCACAAGTCCGGGGCGCAGGTGGACCTCAAGCTCCGCGGCACCACCCACAGCGTCACCGCCTTCGCCGTCGCTCCCGGGCGCTACCGCGTCGTCGTGGACGGGCAGGCCACCGAGGCAGAGTTGCAGCGCCTCGACGACGTCCACGGCCGCGTGACGGTGGGGGGCGAGCGGCACCGCATCGTCACCGCGACCCACGGCCCCATCCACCTCATCGAGGTCGACGGCGTCACCCACCGCGTCTCGCGTGACGAGGGCGGCGTGCTGCGCTCCCCCGCGCCGGCCCTCGTGGTGGCGACACCGGTGAAGGTGGGCGACGAGGTGGAGGCGGGCGCCGCCGTCGTGGTGCTGGAGTCCATGAAGATGGAGACGGCCGTGCACGCCCCGTTCGCCGGGCGCGTGAAGGAGCTCATGGTGATCACGGGCTCGCAGGTGGAGTCCATGGCCCCGCTGGTGCGCCTGGAGCCGTTGGGCAACGGCGGCGCCACGGTCGCGGCCGAGGACAAGCCGCCCGTCGACATCCCGGTTTGCCCGCCTGTCGCGGATCCCGCCGCACGGGCCGGTCGCCTGCTCTCAGACCTGTCCGCGACCCTGATGGGCTTCGACGTGGACCCGTCGGCCACGACGCTGCGCCGGTATCTCGAGGCCCGCGACGAGGCCCGCGACGCGGGTGTGAACGTGGTGGCGGCCGAGACCGAGCTGCTCGCCCTGGTGGCCGACCTCGCCGAGCTCAGCCGCAACCGCCCGCTGGGCGAACAGGCCAACACCGAGCTGCGGGTGCATTCGGACCGCGAGCACTTCCACCGCTACCTCACCACCCTCGACGCGGACCGGGCCGGGCTGCCCGGGCACTTCGTCGACCGCCTCGCCGATGCGCTGCGCCACTACGGCGTGGACTCGCTCGACCGCACGCCGGCGCTCGAGGCCGCCGTCTTCCGGATCTTCCTCGCACAGAAGCGGGTGGCCTCCGACGTACCGCTGATCCTGGGCATCCTGGACCGGTGGATCAGCGAGCCGGCGCCCGACGCCGAACTCGCCGTCGCGGCCCGCGCCCAGTTGGAGCGGCTCGTGCGGGCCACACAGCTGCGTTTCCCCGCCGTCGGGGACCTGGCCCGCTCGGTGCGCTTCCGGTGGTTCGACCAGCCGCAGGTGGACGCTGACCGCTCCGCCATCGTCGCGGGCGTCGGCGACGAAGTGGAGGCCCTGGCCGCGACCCCGGATGCTGCTGACTACGACGCACGTATTGCACGGCTGGCGGCCATCCCCGAGTGGACGGCCAACTTCCTGGCGGCACGGCTGGGTCGCGGCGTTCCCGCGCACGAACCGATGCTGGAGGTTCTGCTGCGCAAGTACTACACCGACTACGGCCTGACCGATGTCCAGCGCCTGACGGTGGACGGGCGCTCGGTGGTGCTCGGTCACTACGAGCTGAGCGGGCGTCCGCGCCGCATCGTCCTCACCGTCGGACAAGCCGACGAGCTGGCCTCCGGTGGCCCCCTGGAGCAGGTGGTGGCCGCGCAGATCGCGGGTCGGACGGCCGGGTACGACGCGGTCGTCGAGCTGTACGTGCTGTGGCCGGAGCGCCCCGACGCCGATGCGCTCGGCGCGGAACTCCTCGACAGGCTGCGGTCCTGGGCGTGGGACCCGGCGGTGCAGCGGGTCGCGGTGGCCGTGTGCACGGCCGACGGCGCCGTCGAGTACCGCACGTTCCGGTTCACGGAGGGCGCGATCGTCGAGGACGAGAAGATCCGCGGACTTCCGCCGATGGCCGGCCGCCGGCTGGACCTCTGGCGCCTGCGCGACTTCGACACCACGCGCCTGCCCGCCCCCGTAGACGTGCTGCTGTTCGAGTGCGTCGCCAAGACCAACCCGGAGGATCGCCGCCTGGTGGCCATGGCGCAGGTGCGCCAACTGGCCGTGGTGCGCGACGCGGAGGGCCGGCTGATCGGGCTGCCGCACGCGGAGCGCGCCGTGGCGAACTGTCTCGAGGCCATCCGGCGAACCCGGTCGTCGCGGGGTAAGGCCGGCTCGAAGCTGGACATGAATCACGTGTGGGTGCATGTGTGGCCGGAGATCGACCTCGACATCGAGGACATCAAGCCGCTGCAGGACCGGATCACGCCGCTGTCCGACGGCGCGGGCATCGAGGAGGTCCTGTGCCAGGGCCGTTTCGTCCGCCCCGACCGCACCATCCCGCTGGCAGTCCGCTTCCACGCCCAACCGGGCGCCGGGGTGACCACCACGGTCAGCTCCCCGCCGACCGAGCCCCTCAAGCCGCTCGACGACTACGCCGGCAAGGTGCTGCGCGCCCGCCGTCGCGGGTTGGTCTACCCGTACGAGCTGTCTGCGTCCCTCGCGGGTCCCGGCGGGTCCCTCGTCGAGCTCGACCTCGACGATTCGGGCCGCCTCGTCGAGGTGGACCGTGCTCCGGGGCGCAACAAGGCGGGCATCATCGTGGCCCGGGTCACCACCCCCACGGCGCTGCACCCCGAGGGCGTCACGCGCATCGTGCTGTCGGGCGATCCGACGAAGGGCCTGGGCGCCGTCGCCGAGCCGGAGTGCTCGCGGATCATGGCAGCCCTGGACCTCGCCGAGGAGACGAGCGTCCCTTTGGAGTGGTTCACGCTCAGCTCCGGGGCGAGGATCTCGATGGAGTCGGGCACGGAGAACATGGACTGGGTGGGCGCCGCGCTGCGGCGCATCGTCGAGTTCACGCAGGCCGGCGGCGAGATCAACGTCGTGGTGGCCGGCATCAACGTGGGCGCCCAGCCGTACTGGAACGCCGAGGCCACCATGCTCATGCACACCAAGGGCATCCTGGTGATGACGCCGGACTCGGCGATGGTGCTCACCGGCAAGCAGTCGCTGGACTTCTCCGGCGGCGTCTCGGCGGAGGACAACTTCGGGATCGGCGGCTACGACCGCGTCATGGGCCCCAACGGGCAGGCGCAGTACTGGGCCAAGGACCTGGGCGCGGCGATGGCGCTCCTGCTCTCGCACTACGACCACACCTACGTGGCCCCGGGCGAGACCGGGCCCCGTCGGGCGGTGACCGGCGACGCCGTCGACCGCGACGTGTCGGACTACCCGCACAACATCGGCACCGACTTCGCCACCGTCGGCCAGATCTTCTCCCGTGAGCACAACCCGGACCGGAAGAAGCCGTTCGACATCCGCACCGTCATCGCGGCGGTCTGCGACCAGGATCACCCGCGAGTCGAGCGCTGGGCGGGCATGGCAGAGGCGGAGACCGCCGTCGTGGTGGACGCCCGGATCGGCGGGCACTCGGTGAGCGTGGTCGGCATCGAGTCGACGCCGGTGCCGCGCGCAGGATTCCCTCCCACCGACGGCCCTGACACATTCACGGGCGGCACGCTGTTCCCGCGGTCGTCGAAGAAGGTGGCCCGCGCGATCAACGCGGCGTCGGGCAACCGGCCGCTGGTGGTGCTGGCGAACCTGTCCGGCTTCGACGGTTCGCCGGAGTCGATGCGCAACCTGCAGTTGGAGTACGGCGCCGAGATCGGCCGGGCCATTGTCAATTTCGACGGGCCCATCGTGTTCGTCGTCATCTCCCGCTATCACGGCGGGGCGTTCGTCGTGTTCTCCAAGCGGTTGAACGAGAACATGACGGTGCTGGCCATCGAGGGCTCGTTCGCCTCGGTGATCGGCGGCGCGCCCGCCGCGGCGGTCGTGTTCGCCGGGGATGTGGCGAAGCGGACGGCCGCGGACGCGAGGGTCGCGGATCTGGAGGCCCGTCTGCGCGTGGCGGCACCGGAGCAGCGCGCCGATCTGCAGGTGCAGCTGTCGGACGTCCGCGCCGCGGTCCGCGCCGAGAAGATCTCGGAGATCGCGGCCGAGTTCGACGGCGTGCACAACATCCATCGGGCCGTTCAGGTGGGTTCGGTGGACCGGGTGATCGCCCCGTCCGAGCTCCGTCCGGCGATCGTTGGGGTGATCGAGGCCCACCGGGGCTGACCCCCGTTTCAGTGGGGGATCCTGGATGAAAGACCGTCCAGGATCCCCCACTGAAATCGACCCTGCCGCCGGATTCCTCGGACCCCTCGGGTCGAGCCGCGCCGAGCCGCCACAGCGGCGCGCAGCGCGCGTCGACCACCGTGAACGACGTTCCCACCCGGCCTCAGGACATCGCTGACAGTAGGCTCGGGCCGTGACCGACGACGACTTGTGGCAGCTCACCCGCACCCGGCTCTTCTGGGCCGGGATCCTGGCCAACGGCGTGACCACCGACGAGGGAGCAGCCGCCGTCGAGGCCGCGCTTCCCACCCGCCCGTCGGCACGTAAGGACCTCGAACGCCTCCACCACCTGGCCACCGACGAGCTGACCGGCATGCTCGCTCTACTGTCGGACGACGAGCCGCGTTGGACCGGCGGCGAAGGCTCCACCGTGGGGGACGTCCGCCGCATGCTCGACCGTTACACCGGGTGAGCGATCGCGCGGTCATTCCCCACGCGCCGGGCGCAGCAGGCGCATGCCGTTGACGATCACGATCAGCACGGACGCCTCGTGGACGAGCATCCCGATCGACATCGTCACCCCACCGAACAACACACCCGCCAGCAGCGTCCCCACCGTCAGGAGCGCGATGACGATGTTCTGCCTCATGACCATCACGGTGCGCTTCGCCAAACCGATGGCCTGCGGGATCCGGTCCAGCCGGCTGGTCATCAGGGCGATGTCGGCCGTCTCCACCGCGACCGCCGAGCCCGCCGCCCCCATCGCGATCCCGACGTCGGCCAGGGCGAGCGCCGGGGCGTCGTTGACACCATCCCCGACCATCGCGACGACGCGGCCCTCGGCCTGGAGGGACCGCACCACGTCGAGCTTCTGCTCGGGCAGCAGCCCGGAGCGGGCGTCGGCGATCCCGACCGTCCCCGCGACCGCCGCCGCGACCCTCGCCTGGTCGCCGGTGAGCATGAGGACGCGCGTCACACCGACCCGGTGCAGGGCTGCCACCAGCTCGGCGGCCTCGGGTCGCACGGCGTCGGCCACTCCGATCGCGCCCACGACGTCGCCGTCCACGGCCACCATGAGCGGAGTGTGGCCGGCGTCGGCGAGCGTCGCGGCCGCCTGGGCGGCCCACGCGTCGCCCTGCGGCGCGACCAACGCGAGGGTGCCGACGGCCACCTCACGCCCACCGACAGTCGCGACCACGCCGTGTCCGGGCACCGTGCGCACACCGTCGGGGATGGCGGGCACGTCCAGCCCGCGGGCCAGCGCCTCCTCGACGACGGGGAGGGCCAGCGGATGATCCGAGCCGGCCTCCGCGCGCGCGGCCAAGCCGAGCACCTCGTCGGCGGTCCAGTCGCCGCGGGCCACCACGTCGGTCAGCGCGGGCCGGCCGACGGTGAGCGTGCCGGTCTTGTCCAGCGCGACGGTGTCGACTCGGGCTGCAGTCTCGAGGAATTCGCCGCCCTTGATGAGGATGCCGTCGCGGGCGGCGCGGCCGATGCCCGCCACCAGCGCCACCGGCACGGAGATGACCAGTGCGCCGGGGCAGCCGATGACCAGGAGGGTGAGGGCCAGTTCGAGGTCGCGGGTGAGCAGCCCCACCACGACGGCCAGGGCGATGATCCCCGGGGTGTACCAGCGGGAGAAGCGCTCCATGAACTGCTGGGTGCGGGCCTTGGCGTCCTGCGCCTCCTCCACCCGGTGGACGATGCGCGCGAGGGTGGTGTCGGCGCCGACGCCGGTGGCATCGAGGGTGACGAATCCGTCCGCGACAATCGTGCCGGCGAACAGGGAGTCCCCTGCGGACTTCTCGGCTGGGATGGACTCGCCGGTGATCGCGGCCTCGTCGACCGCCGCCCGCCCGGAGGTCACCACTCCGTCGACGGGGACCCGCCCGCCGTGCTTGACCACCACGGTCTCGCCGACCCTCACCTCACCGGCCGGCACCTCCACCTGGGCACCGTCGCGGACGACGGTGGCGGTGTCGGGCGCCAGCGCCACCAGCTCGGCCAGTGCGGAGCGGGTCTTGGCCAGCGTCGCGTCCTCCAGCGCGTGGCCGACGGCGAAGAGGAACGTGACCGCGGCGGCCTCCCAGTAGTTGCCGATCGCGATGGCGCCCACGGCGGCGACGGCGACCAGCAGGTCGATCCCGATCACCCGCAGCCGAAGCGCCCGCACCGCGGACCGGGCCACCGGTGCGCCGGCCACGAGGGCGGCGGTCAGCATGAGCCAGCCGGCCACGGGCCACTCGAGCGCGCCGGCCAGCCCCGAGGACAAAATGAGGAATCCGGAGAGCGCCGGCACTCGCCAGCGAGGGGACAGGAGTGTCATGGCAGGTCCTCAGAACGCCGACGGGCGGGCGGTGTAGCCGGCCTTGGCGACGGCGGCCACGAGCTCGTCGACGCTGGTGCGGGTGAGGTCGTGATCCACCTCGATGCGGGAGGAGGCGAAGTGGACCTTCGCCGTCGTCACCCCGGGCAGCGCGCTCAGCGCCTTCTCGATCTTGGCCACGCACGACGGGCAGCTGAAGCCTTCTGCGCGGAGGGTGGTGTGGGTGATGGTCGCGGTGGACATGGTCTCCTCCTGGAGGTCGGTGCCGCTGGATGCGGCGATGGCTCGACGCTACGGGGGTGCCGCCGACGCCTCCTTGACGTGGATCAAGCCGCGGCGGGCAGCCGTGGGGCAGGGTGGGGACATGACTCAGCACGTGCAGGTCCATCACGCCGGCGACACCTGCGTGGCGCTGGTCCCGGTGTTTCGCGGGCTGGACGCCGGCCAGCAGGAGGAGGTGGCAGGATTCGCGAGGCCGATCAGGGCCGCCGCCGGTGAGCAGCTGCTCGCCCCGACCGACCGGACCAGACGCCTCCTGGTCATCCACCGCGGGAGCGTCCGGGTGGTGCACCTTCTGGACACGGGCCACGAGCGCGTCGTGCGGGTGCTGGGTCCGGGCAGCGTCGTCGGCGAGGCCTCCTTCATCCTGGGCCGTCGCCCGGACAACTACGCCTATGCCGAGACCGACGCCGAGCTGTGCTCGTTCGACCACGCCGACCTCGCGCGCCTCGTCGCCCGCTACCCGGACATCGCCGTGCGGATGCTGCAGATCCAGGCCGAGCGGCTGGCCGCGGCCGAGCGGATGCTGGCCGCCTTCGGGGGGCGGGACGTGGGCGCGAGGGTCGCGGCGTACCTGCTGGACCTTCCGTCCCGCCGCGAGCCCGGAGCGGTGATCGTCGAGCTGCCCATGGCGAAGAAGGACGTGGCGAGCTATCTGGGTACCACCCCGGAGACGTTCAGCCGCCGGCTGCGCGACCTCGTCGACGACGGCGTGGTGGAGCTGGCGGGCCGCCGCGAGATCAGGGTCCTCGACGCTGAGGCGCTCGAGCGCCGCGCCGACGCTACTGGGTGATGTCGTAGCGCAGCAGGCGGGCCTTGTCCGCCTTCCGCGTGGAGCCCTGCAGTGCCAGCAGCTCGGCGTAGATGCCGTCGGTGGTGGCCAACTCGGCGGGGGTGCCGATCTCGTCGATGCGACCGTCGCGCAGCGTCACGATCCGGTCCACCGTCGAGATCGTCGAGAGCCGGTGGGCGATGATCAGCGTGGTCCGGCCCTCCATCAGCTCCTCCAACCCGGCCTGCACCGCGCGCTCGGACTTGGTGTCCAGGGAGCTGGTGGCCTCGTCGAGGATGAGGATGGGCGCGTCCTTGAGCAGGGCCCGCGCCACGGAGAGCCGCTGCTTCTGCCCGCCGGAGAGCTTGACTCCCCGCTCGCCGATCTCGGTGTCGAAGCCGTTGTGGAGGTGCGAGATGAACGTCATCGCGTTGGCGCGCCGCCCCGCGACCGCCAACTGTTCGTCGGTGACGCCGTCCTGCCCGTAGGCCATGTTCTCGCGGATGGTGCCGGAGAACAGGCTGGCGTCCTGGAACACCACGCCCACCTCGCGGCGGAGCGCCACCGTCGGCACGTCGTCGACGGACTGGCCGTGGACGCGAAGCGTCCCGGAGGTCACCGGGTAGAGCTTCATGATGAGGTTGACCAGCGTGGTCTTGCCGCCGCCGGACTCGCCCACGAACGCGATCCGCTCGCCGCGGTTCACCGTGAGGTCGATGTCCCTGAGGACGAGGTCGTCGGTGCCGTCACCGTCGCCGTAACCGAAGTCCACGTGGTCGAACTCGATCACCGGATCGGACTCCACCCACTGCACCACGGCCGACGGCGCGGCCTCCAGCGCATTGTTGGGCTCGTCCGTCTCGTCCATCACCTTGAAGTACTCGCGGCTTCCGGCGACGGCGCGCTGCGTCATGTCCACCCAGTAGCTCATGGAGGTGACGGGCATGCGCGCCATCGTGGTGAGCTGGATGAGGAGGACCATGGTGCCGACGGTGTACTGCCCGCTCGCCGTCTGGTAGAAGATGATGGCGTAGATCCCGAAGAACACCACGTCCAGCGCCCCGCGGCGCCAGAGGTCCATGGTGTGCCAGAACCGGGACTGCTGCCGCGACAATCCGATGGCGTCGCGGTAGTGGCCTTTGAACGACTCCAGCTCGCTCTTCTCGGTGACGAAGCTCTTCACCACCCGCATCTGCCCGATCACCTCGGAGAAGCGGCCGCCGGAGATGTCGTAGTGGTCGTTCTTCTGCTTCTCCCACACCTGCCACTTCGTCGACGTCCTGGCCGTCAGCCACACGAAGGTCGGGTAGATGAGGATGAGCAGGATCGTCAGCCACGGCGAGTAGAACGCCGTGATGACGAGCACCGCGAGCAGCGTCACCACCGTCGGGAAGAAGCCGTTGCTGAAGGTCTGGAGGAAGTCTGTGATCGACGTGATGGAGCGGTTGAGCCGGGAGATGATGGTGCCGGTGAGCTCGTTGTCGTAGTAGCGCTGCGGGAGGCGCAGGAGCTTGCGGTAGTAGTTGGCCGAGAGGATGGCGCGCAGCCGCACGGACATCAGGTCGCCGAAGTAGCCCGAGACGTTGGTGATCGCCGAGTTGGCCAGCGCGATGATCAGCAGCACCACCGCCAGCCACATGAGGTCCGCGACGGTCCCGCCGCGACCCTCCGCGATGTCGACCACCGTGTCGGTGGCCCGCGCGATGACGAACGGCGTCAGCAGCGCGGTGGCGGAGGTGGCGATCGCGCCGAGGGTGACGGTGAGGTAGAGGGGCCACAGCTCTTTGGCTGTGGCCATGATGGTGACGATGCTGCGCACGGATGACTCCTTCGGGGGCACTCTACCCGCGTCGACTCTGGGCGCCGAAGCGGCCGCTCAGCCCCACCGTCGGCCCACGAGGTGGGCGCAGGAGCCGTTCCGGGCGAACACCGGGATGGCGCGTAGCGGAGCCTCGACGTCCACCCAGGCCCCGCCGTCGAGGCGCTCCCCGGTGGCCAGGGAGGTCCAGGTCGCTCCGGCAGGAAGGTAGACGCGCCGCGACCTCGCCCCCTGCTCCACCACCGGAGAAACCAGCAGGTCCGGCCCGAAGAGGAACTGGTCGGTGAGCGTCCAGGCGACGTCGTCGTCGGGGAAGCCGTGGAACACCCCCCGCATCACGGGTTGGCCGTCGCGGTGCGCCTCGGCCATCGCGGCGCGGGTGTAGTCACGCAACGCCTCGCGGAGGAACAGGTGCTCGCGCAGGACACCGTAGACCTCCTCGCCGTAGCTCCACACCTCGTTCGGAGCGCCCGACGGGAGGCGCGCCGAACCGTCGGCCCCGACCACCGCGACACCCGGCGCCCGGTCCCCGTGCAGCCGCATCACCGGCAGGAAGGTGCCGAACTGGAACCAGCGCACGAGCAGCTCGTGGAACGCCGGGTCGTCGACGTGGCCGCCGTAGAAGCCGCCGATGTCGGTGGTGAACCACGGGATGCCGGCCACCCCGATGTGGATGCCTGCAGTGATCTGGGCGCGCAGCGATGCCCAGGTGGACGCGATGTCACCGGACCACACCAGGGCCCCGTGGCGTTGGGAGCCGGCCCAGGCGCACCGGACGAGGTTGACCACCCCGTCGACGCCGTCTGCGGCCTGGCCTTCCGCGAACGCCCGCGAGAACGCAGCCGGATAGAGGTTGCCGACCGCGAGCGCCTGGCCGGCATGGAACCGGTAGGCAGACGCCTCGTAGGCGCCCCACTCCGGCTCCGCCTCGTCGAGCCAGAACAGCCGCACCCCGCGGTCGGCGTAGTTGCGCCGGCAGGTGTCCCACAGCCATTGCCTGGCCCCCGGGTTGGTGGCGTCGACGAACCGGCTGGGCCCCTGGAACCACATCTGGACGTCGATGCCGGCGTTGGTGCGGGCGAGGTAACCGCGTTCGGCCAACTCGTCGAAGTTCTCGGACTCCAGCGACACCTGCGGCCACACCGACACCATCAGCTCGACGCCGAGGCCGGCCAGCTCGGCCGTCATGGCCTCGACGTCTGGCCAGAACTCGTCGTCGAAGCGGTAGTCGCCCATGTGCGGCCAGTGGAAGAAGTCGGCCACGATCACGTCCAGCGGCAGCTCGCGACGCTTGTGTTCCCGCGCCACCTCGAGCAGCTCGTCCTGGCTGGCATAGCGCAACTTGCACTGCCAGAACCCCAGCCCGAACTCGGGCATCATCGGCGCGTGCCCGGTGGCGTCGGCGTAGCGACGGTGGATCTCGGCCGGAGTGTCGGCCGCCACCACCCAGTAGTCCAGCTGGGTGGCGGACTCGGCCACCCACTCGGTCCGGTTGGCCGCGAAGGTGGCCCGGCCGATGGCAGGGCAGTGCCAGAGGAATCCGTAGCCGGCGCTGGACAGGACGAAGGGGACGCTCGCCTGGGAGTTGCGGTGGGCGAGTTCGAGGGTGGATCCCTTCAGGTCGCCGACGCCGTCCTGGTACTGCCCCATTCCCCAGAGCCGCTCGTCCGGCGGCGCCTCCAGCGCAAGCGTCGCACGGTAGCCTCCGCCCGGCAATGGCTCGTAGCGCCGGGCGTCGCGCTTGAGCGCTCCACCTGAGGTCACCTCGCGGAACAGCAGCCGGCCGTCCCTGTCGCGGAACTCGAGACGGCAGTCGAACCGGGTCTGGCCGTACTGCCAGTCCAGCCCGGAGTGTTGGTGCGCCACCACGGTGAGCCCGCCGGTGGTCAGAGTCGCGGTGTCGCCGTCTACGACGACCTCGGCCGAAGCCGCGGGACCGGGGAGCAACGCCCAGTCGGCGTCGCCCACCTCTCCGATGGCCGACCGCACGCGCACCGAGCCCTCACCCCACGCCTCGACCGTCAGGGACTCGCCACCGCCGAGCCACCGGAACCCGCAGTCGCGGACCTCGAGCACCTCACACCCCCGACGCGGCGTGCGACGGCGACGGGGCCAGGATCCCGGCCCCCCACAGGTGGCCGGTGGCCAGGAAGGCGGCCGCCGCGATGCCGAAGACGGCGCCCAGCCCCGGCATCATCACGTAGACCGCCGCGACCCCCAGCACCCCGGCGGCCACGAGCAGCGCAGAGGCCGGCCGGCCCACCGTCAGGATGAGGCTTCGCCGCAGCAGGGCGAAGGGACCCTCCGCGAAGTGGGCCTGGAGCACCCACAGGTTGCTGGTCATCACGAACAGCACCAGCATCGCCAGCAGGAGGACGGCCTCGACCGCTCCACCGGGCAGGCCGAGCTGGAAGTTGCCGAGGATCCAGTACTCGTAGGCCAGCAGCGCCCACACCGGGGTGAGCACCCAGCCCAGCCCGTTGGCGCTTCGGAACTCCCGGCGCCACAGGTCCGCGAACTCGCGGTGCAGCGGTGCGCGGGGCGTCGCAGGCGCCCCGCCGGCTTCGGCCCGCCGATCCATCGCGTCGCGACGCAGCACCCCCATCGCGGCAGACGTGGCCGGGAAGATCCCGAGCACCACGGCGCCGGCGAGCGTGAAGGCGATCCACAGCAGATTGATGAGGGACAGGCGAAGAGCTGTCTCCCCCAGGCCGGTGTGCCAGCCGACGACGCGGCGCATCAGCCCTTCACCGACCCGATCATGACGCCCTTCTCGAAGTACTTCTGGATGAAGGGGTAGACCACGATGACCGGCAGCGTGGCCACCACGATGACGGCGTACTTGATCTGGTCCGCGTAGTCCTGCCCGTACGCGCCGCCCGTCCCGCCGGCGGTTCCCGCTCCCCCGGCGAACGCCTGATTCTGCAGCAGGATGTCACGCAGCACGATCATGAGGGGCTGCTTGTCGTAGGTGCGCACGAACACCAGGCCCGTGAAGAAGTCGTTCCATCGGGCCACCAGGTAGTAGAGGCCGATCACGGAGATGATCGCCTTGCTCAGCGGCAGCGCCACCCGCAGGAAGTACTGGAAGTGGTTGAGGCCGTCGAGCATGGCAGCCTCGTAGAGCTCGTTGGGCAGGGAGTTCTCGAAGAACGCGCGCGCGATGATGAGGTTGTAGACGTTGACGGCGCCGGGGAGGATGAACACCAGCCAGTTGTCGATCAGCCCGAGGTCGCGGTAGAGCAGGTAGGTGGGGATGAGCCCGCCGCTGAAGAACATGGTGAACGCGAAGAACAGCGTGAGGAACCGTCGCGGCCGGAACTCCGGCCGGGACAGCGCGTACGCGGCCGGCAGGGTGACGAGCAGGTTCAGCGCGGTTCCCACCACCGCATACACGATGGTGTTCCGGTAGCCGATCCAGATGCGGGTATCGGCGAACACCTGGGCGTAGCCGAAGAAGTTGATGCCCTCGGGGAGGAACACCACCCGCCCTGTGGAGACGAGCCGGGGCTCGCTGATCGAGGCGATGAGGACGAAGTAGACGGGGTAGATGATGGCGAAGAGGATCGCCAGGCACACCACCACGAGGGTGACGACGAAGAGGGTGTCGCTGGGGCTCTGGTTTCTGAGCCGCGCCAATCGGGTTGTTGACATGATCCGCTCCTACCAGAGGCTCGTGTTGGAGTAACGCTTGGCGAGCCAGTTGGCGCCCACCAGGAACGCGAAGTTGATGGCGGTGTTGAACAGGCCGATGGCGGTGCCGTAGCTGAACTGGTTGCTGACGATGCCGATCTTGTAGACGTAGGTGGCGATGACCTCCGAGACCGGCAGGTTCAGCGTGTTCTGCATCAGGAAGATCTTCTCGAAGCCGGTGGCCAGAATGCCGCCCATCGTGAGGATGAGCAGGATGATCATCGTCGGCACCAGGGCAGGGATGTCGACGTGGCGGATCAGTCTCCAGCGGTTGGCGCCGTCGACGCGGGCCGCCTCGTAGAGCTGCGGGTCGATCGAGGACAAGGCGGCAAGGTAGATGATCGAGTTCCAGCCTGCGTGTTGCCACACCTCGGAGATGACGTACACCGGCACGAAGGAGGCGGTGTCGCCCAGGAAGTTGCCCTCGAAGCCGAGGAAGTAGAACAGCCGCGCGACGACGCCCGACGTCGGGTTGAGGAACACCTGCAGCATGCCCACCATCACCACGACGGAGATGAAGTGAGGCAGGTAGGTGGCGGTCTGCATGAACCGCTTGCGGCCCGGGCGGAAGATCTGGTTGACCACGAGAGCCAGGATGATCGGGGCGATGAAGCCGAACACCAGGGTCGAGAAACTGATCACGAAGGTGTTGCGCAGCAGGTTCCAGAAGAGGGGGCTCTCGAAGAACTGGACGAAGTACTTGAGGCCCACCCAGTCGCCGCCGGTGAGGCCGGCCTGGAAGTCGAACTCGCGGAAGGCCAACTGGATGCCGTACATGGGCACGTAGGAGAAGAGCCCCACGAACGCGATGGCGGGCAGCAGCATCACCCATAGCTGCCACTGCCGCGAGACGTGGCGCCGCAGCCTGGCAGGAGGGGACAGCTTGGGCCGTGCCCCGGGCGCGAGAACCGTGGTGGCCTCGCGGGTCAGTGTCGTCATGATTCGGTCCTTAGGGGTGGGACCAATGGGCGCCGGAGTTCGGCGCCCATTGGTCGGCCGATCACTGGTTGGCGACGAACTCGTCGTAGTAGCGCTGGTAGATCTCCACGTTCTCAGGCATGCCGAGCCCGTCGAGCTGGGTGACGTAGTCATCCCACTGGTCCTCGACGCCGCCCTGGGTGACCCACTCGGCGAACTTCGCCATGGTGAGCGACAGCACGTTGGTGTTGTTGAGGTTGAGCGTGTTGAGGTCCTCGGCCGTCATCTTGACGAACTTGAACGGGTAGACGTCGGCTTCGGGATCCACGGCGTCCAGGGCCGGCTGGAGCGGAACCGACTGCTCCACGGCCTCCGCGACGTCAGTGGGAAGCTCCAGCTCGATCGACTCGCGAATCCAGAACGGACCGGCGTCGGCGATGGTGTTGGTCCACTTCCAGGACGACGGATCGGACGTGCCGTCGGAGGGCGGCAGCACCTTGTAGGCGTTGTCGCCGGTCTCCTCCACGTACTCGCCGATGTCGCCGAACAGCACCTCGACGGAGCGGGTCTGGTCGTAGAACTCGTTGACCACCTTCAGCGCCAATTCCTGGTTGTTGGACTCGGCGGCCACGATGATGTGGTTGGCGGTGTAGTTCTCGTCGTCGTAGCTCCAGGTCACGGGCTCGGACTGACCGGCCTCCGCCTGCAGCTGGGGCAGCGCGGCGTACTGGGGCGCCAGCTGGGCGCCGAAGCGGTCGGACGAGGTCCACCCCCATGAGAAGCCGACGGCCGCATCGTCGCCGTTGCCGCGGCCGACCGACTGGTAGGCGGAGTAGTCCTGAGTGAACGCCTGCTCGCTGATCAGGCCGGCGGCCCAGGCCTTGTGCAGGAAGGAGACGAGGTCGCGATAGCGCTCGTCGACCATGAAGTTGGACACCTCGCCGTCCTCGACGAAGTAGCCCTGGCCGCCGCCGTTGTTGATCGGGAGGCCGGTGGAGCCGAGAAGGGCCGAGGGCTGGAAGTAGCCGAAACCACCGGTTCCCACAGGCGACCAGTCCCACGGGATCTCGTCGTTCGGGTCACCGTTGCCGTTGGCGTCCTGCGTCTTGAACGCCGAGAGCACCTCGAACAGCTCGTCCCACGTGGAGGGTGCCTCAAGGCCGAGGTTGTCCAGCCACTGCTGGTTGATGTACTGGTGCGTGATCGCCAGGGGCCAGAACCGCTTGTACGACGGAAGCGCGTAGGCCTCACCGGTGGGCAGGGTCGCCAACGCTTCCAGGCGGGGATCCGAGTCGAACATGGCGGCGACATTGGGCATGGCCTCCATGTGCTCGGCCAGGTTGAGGAACAGCGAGCTGTAGGTGGCAAGGTCAGTGTCGGTGATGGCGTTGCCGCCGATGATGATGTCGGGGACGTCACCCGCGGCGAGCATCGTGGCCTTCTTCTCGGGCCAGTCCGCCGCGACCTCCTCCCACTCGATGGTGGCGCCGGTGGCCTCCTGGATCTTGTTCACCCACTCCATCTCGGCCATGGGCTTGGTCAGGGGATGCTTGATGGCCAGGATCCGCAGCGTCTCCGGGTCCTGCTGTTCGCCGCCGCAGCCGGCCAGCAGCACTGCGCTGGTGGCCAGGGCCGCGGTGGCAGCGACAATCTTCCTGATCTTCATGTCGGTGTTTCCTCTCTTCGTTGAGGTCACGCGCTGGGGAGCCAGACGCGCATGGCACCGGAGGCGCGGTTGCCCCAGGTGTGGAAGGGGATGGCGCGCACGGTGACGAGCTCCCCGGTGGCGACCGTGGAGGGCTCGCCGTAGAGCGGGCCCTGCTGCAGTCGTGGGGTGACCGCGATCTCGAGGCCGTCGTCGGACTGGAGGGGCGGCGTGGTGGGGTCGACGACGAGGTCGTCCAGGCGGACCCCCTCGGGGAGGTCCACCTGCTCGACGCAGTACACCTGAGGCCCGCGCTCCAGTGCGACGCAGCCGCGGACGGCGTCGACGCGGTGGTTGGCCTGCGTCCAGCGCGGGGTCATGGGCAGTTCGAGGACCAGCGGGCCCTCGGCGACGGTGAGCCTGGCGTAACCGTCGGCATCGGGGATGATCGGGGCGCCGTCGACGGTGGCTGCTGTGGCCCACGTCGGGATGCGGAGCGCGAGGCCGAGACCGGCCGGGCCGGAGATCTCGACGCGCCCGTCGTCGGGGTAACTGGTGCGCACCGTCACGGTGCCGCCGCCGAGGGCCTGGGGGACGTCGATTTCGCAGGCCGTGTAGAGATGGATGGCCAGCGCGTCGCCGTCGACCGAGGCGACGTAGCCGCTGAGCTGCGCGAAGACGCGGGCGATGTTGGGCGGGCAGCAGGCGCACGCGTACCACGGGGTGCGCTCTCGGGGGGCGTTCTCCTCCGAGTAGCGGTCCGGGCGCAGCTGCAGGGGGTTGGAGTAGAAGAACCGGGTGCCGGTCTCGTCGAGCGACGCCGCCAGCGCGTTGTGGAGCTCCCGCTCGATGGTCTCCGCGTAACGGGAACCACCCTCGGCGAGGTACATCCGCCAGTTCCAGTGCATGTCGGCGATGGTGGCGCAGGTCTCCGCGTAGGCGCGGTCCGAGGGGAGCTCGTAGTCGTCGCCGAAGGCCTCGTCGCGGTGCCGCGAGCCGAAGGCCCCCGTGATGTACATCTTGCGCTCGTGGGCACTGTCCCACTGCGCGCGCATCGCGTGGAGGAGTTCATCGTCGCCGCCCTCGAGGACCAGGTCGGTGACACCGGCGTTGAGGTAGAGCTGGCGGACGGCGTGGCCGACTGCGCTCGTCGACGCACGGACCGTCGCGTGGTCCTGGAAGTAGCGGGCGCCGAGGGAACCCACCTTGAGCAGGCCGGAGCCGCGATGGTCCACCTGATGGCGGGCCAGGTCCAGGAAGCGGCGCTCCCCGGTGTGGCGGTACAGCTCCACCAGCGCGGTCTCCAGCTCGGGGTGCCCGCAGTAGCCCACCTGGTCCGCCTGCGGCCCGAAGGTCGCGTCGACGAGGTCGACGAAGGGGATCGCGAGGTCGAGAAGGTCGCGGCGCCCGGCACGGGCCAGGGCGACTGCGGCCTGGACCATGTGGCCGAGCACGTACATCTCGTGTGTCCAGTCCAGCTCGTTGAACTTCTTCTCCGGGTGCACGCCCTGGATCCAGGTCATCACGTAGCCGTCCGGCTCCTGCACGCGGGCGACGAGTCCGATCACGTCATCGAGCCAGGCGTCGAACCCGGTGGTGCCTGTGCGGGCGATCTCCCAGGCGACGGCCTCGATGGTCTTGTAGAGGTCGGAGTCGGCGAACCAGAAGCCGCGCCACTCGGACTCGGACTCGCCGATCACCCGGCGGAAGTTGTCGAGGTTTCCGGCCTCCTCCAGTTGGGCGATGCAGTGCGGAATGGTCGCGGAGGCGTTGCGCTGTTGCCAGGCGCCCAGACGCGAGGCGGGGTCCAGGCGGACCGCGGAGATCGCCATGGGGAGGCGGGAGGATGCCGCCACGGGCGCCGCGGGGGCGACGAGGGGCGGCGAGTACGAGGTGGTCACCTGTGACCCTTTCAACGATGAAATCTCTTAGGAGGATCATGCGGCTTTGATTCAGCGTTGTCAAGAGCGGGACAAGAATGGGCAAGGTCACAGTTCCATCACGACTCTCACGGCGTCAGCGACCCGGGGGCCCGAGCTCAGCGGCTTCGCTACGCAGGTACCTGTGCGGGTGGTGGCACGTTCCCGGGGGGCTCGAGGAACAGGGTGGACAGAGTGTCGGTCGTCCACGTGGTGTACCTGTCGACGGACCAATGGCGTTGCTCGGTGAGGGTGAGGAACACGTCGGAGCCGACAAGGGTGAGCAGCACCTCGGTGGCCTCCGTCGGGTCGAGTCCGTTCCTGAGCAGCCCGTTGGCGGCGAGGGCGTCGACGTAGCTGCGGTAACTCCGAACCCGGAGGGCGTCGTGGTGTGCGATCACATCGGTGATCTCGGGATCGGTCGTCGAGGCCGCCAGGACAACTCGGTCGAGGCTGGCCGACCGGGACAGGATCGTGGCGACGTTGGCGACGAACAAGCCGATCGCGTGGGGGCCATCCATGGTCGTGGTCGCCTCGCGCCACCACGGCGTCATCTCGGGCGGGACAGGCTCCTCCTCGCCCATCACGGCCGAGTCGATCGCCGCGGTGAGCAGCGCCGCCTTGGTATGGAAGACGAAGTAGACCGTCTGCACAGCGACCCCCGCCGCCTTGGCGATCGCGGCCATCGTGGTGCCGTGATAGCCGCCCCTGCGGAACTCCTGCGTCGCCGCTTGGACGATCTTGAGCCGGGTGCGGGCGGCACGCTCTTTTCGAGGAAAACTCTTGACTTCGGTCATGGCTGTGATCACTATAGAAGAAATTGACTAGTGACACTCACTAGTTACCAACTTTAGTGGAGGCCAAGATGTACCCACAGACGAGGCGAGCGGGGATCATCGGGATAGCGGCCGGCGTGTTGGGCCTAGTCAGCGCCCTGGTGCTGCTGTTCTGGCCACCACAGGTCAGTGAGGAGTTGCTGAGCTATCCGTTAACGGTGCCCGGGTTCTACGTCGCACAAGCATGGTTCTTCGTCCACCACTTCGGCCTCGTGGTCGTCCTGGTCGGGCTGGTCCGCTCGGGTGCGCTGGGATCCGGACGGATCGGCCGTGCCGGTGGATGGGTCGCGGTGGCCGGGATGGTGGCCCTGACTCTCACGGAGTTGCTGGCGATGCGTTACGCCCACTGGGACAACGACGAGGCCAACGCCGGGCTGATGGGCACCTCCTACGGCATCTCCGTCTCGGCCATCGGCGTAGGCCTGATCATCGCCGGGATCGCGGCCCTGCGGGCCGGCATCTGGTCCGGCTGGGCCCGGTGGACACCCCTGTCCATCGGGGTGACCGCGTTCGCGGTCGTCACGCCCGCCATGTTCGGTGGGTTCGTGACCGCCCGGCTGGGGATCGGCTTCTTCATGCTCCTGTTCGCAGCCCTGGGTCTGGGACTGCTGACCCAGGGTCGACGTGTCGCCACCACAGGCGTCGCGTCTGAATCCACGCAGGCATTCGGTCAAGGCATTGTCCGCAGTCCCTGAAGTGTGGATGGAGGAGCCATGGATAGCATCGTGCGCTGGGCCGGGGGCTGCTGGATCGTCGCCGGGATTCTGGGACTGGTGGGTTTGGCCCACCCCAATTCCTTCGACATCGGGATTGCCGAGTCGTCGCGTCTGCCGTTGTGGGCAACGATTCACATAGTGACGGTGATGACGTTGATCCTGACGCTGTTCGGTCTGGCGGGCCTGGCGGTCCGCCACGGCACAGCGTGGGGCAGGCTTGGTATCGTGGGTACGGTGCTGGCCGTGCCCGGCATCGTCGTCGGAGCCGGCCTCTTCCTGACCGAGGCTTTGGTCTTCCCGGTGCTGGCACAGGAGGACGCTGCGCAGCTCGACCTCGACGGCCCCCTGCTGGCTTCGGCACCTTTCCGGCTGGCCGGAGGCGTGATTCCTCTCTGGCTGGTCGGGATGGTCGTCGTCGGCATTGCCGTCGAGAAGGCAAAGGTCCTGCCGGGCAGCACCGGGACACTGCTCACCGTCGCCACTCTGCTCGTTGCCGCCTTCGCGGTTAGGTTCGTGCCGATAGCAGGTCAGCTCGCTGGCGTGGTCTTCTCCGCCGCACACGCCTGGCTCGGGTGGGCCCTGCTCGCCAGCGTCCCCCCACGCGGGCGTCGTGCCGCCGAGCCCGCCTCGGTCTCTGAACCATGAGCGGCCAACACACGTCGCAGCACCCGGATCAGTCCATCAGCAGGCCATGGATCATTCAGATCGCAAGCCAGATCATCGCTTGAGGAGTGAGCAGCCGGATCGACCGGGCTCGGCACCTCAGTCGCCTGGTCCTCCGGGAGGATGTCCCGTCGACGCGCGCGCGACGAGGTGCGCGCCGGTGTGCACCTCGCGGGGTGGGCCGGCGTAACCGTCGAGGCGGTCGACGAGCAGCCGCACCGCATGGCCTGCCATCGCGGCGGCCTCGGGAGACACGGAGGTGAGAGCAGGCAGGAGGAAGGCGCCCTCCTCGGTGTCGTCGAAGCCTGTCACCGCGACATCCTCAGGAATGCGCAACCCGGCGTCGCGCAACGCCCGCATCGCGCCGACGGCCAAGGCGTCGTTGACGCTGACCACGGCGTCGAACGATTGACCGGTGCGCAGCAGTCCGGCCATCGCTTCGTAACCGGACTCCCGCCTGTCCCAATCCGATCCGGTTACGATGGTGACGTCGTCACGGCCCAACCCCACGGTTCCCAGGGCGTCGAGGATCCCGCCGAACCGCTCCCCCGGAGCCACCCCGATCTCGCCGTTCCACAGCGCCACGAACCGACGGTGCCCCTGCGCCAGCAGGTGCTCGGTGACGAGCCGCATGCCGATGCGCTCCCCCATCGCCACCCAGTCAAGGCCGGCGGTCCTGGCGCCACCGAGCTGCACCACCGGACGGGGCGGCGCGAGGTCGGGCATCTCCCAGCTCAGGGCGTGCGGCAGGATGATCACACCATCCACGCCCGGGGCGGCGTCGCCGACGACGACGCGCCGCTCGTCCGCCCCGGCCTGGGCGATGATCAGGGTCGAGGTCAGCCCGCGCGGGGCGAGCTCCGCCATGAGCCGCTCGGCCATCTCGGCGAAGTACGGCTGGTGAAGGTTTGGCACCACGAGCGCGATCCGGCCCGTGCGCCCGGACGCGAGCCCGCGCCCGGCGGCATTGACGACGTAACCCGTGGCGGCGACCGCCTCCCAGACCCGGGCGCGCGTCACCTCCGACACATTGGGCCGCCCGAGCAGCACGTTCGAGACCGTCTTGGCGGACACTCCCGCGATGGCACCGACGTCCTGCAGAGTGGGGCGCGGGGTCACGGCCTGCGCCGTCCCATGGTGGACTCGCGCCGAACGAGATCCACCGGGATGGTGACGGCCCGCGGTCCCTCGTGCTGGCGGCCCTCGATCCGGTCCGCAAGGAGATCCAGCGCCGCCCGGGCCATCGCCCTCGGGTGAGGGTCGACCGTGGTCAGCGACGGCGACGAGAAGCGGCCGTCGACGAGGTTGCCGCTGCCGAGCACCGCGACGACCTCCGGGCACTGGACGCCGCGCGAAGCGAGCGCCACCAGCGCGCCGAGCGCCACCTCGTCGTTGGCGCAGAGGTAGGCATCGGCCTCCGGATGCCTCTCAAGTGCTGTGAGCGCTGCCGCCATGCCGGCAGCCCGGTCGAACGCGGGGCCGCACGCCACGAACGGCACCTGCTCGACGTCGATGTCGACGGCCGCCAGCGCAGCGCGCAGCGCCTGCGAGGGGCGCGTGGCCTCGCCGCCGCGCTCCAGTCCGTGGCCGCGGTCCGCCCCCAGCACCACGGGGCGCGATCTGCCCATCACCACCAGATGCCGCGACAGCAACGCTGCGGCGACCGCCACGTCCTCGTCCACCCTGTCGAGTGCGACGTCGACGCGCGCGCCCTGGATGACGACCACCGGCGGCGGCTCGGTCCCAGACGCCGCGATCCCCGGGGGCAGGTCCCCGATGATCACCACGCCGTCGTGGGTCCGGCCCGTGGCGGACAGCACGGCCCTGAGGCGGGAGGCATCGCCGCGAGTGGGCTCGACGGCTGCGTCGAACCCGCGCCGGGACACCTCGTCGACCAGAACCTCGACCAACGCGGCCAGGTAGGGCCGTCGAAGCCCGGGGACCGCGATGGCGATGGTGCCGGTGCGTCCTGTGCGAAGGTTGCGGGCGCTGGTGTTGGGCGTCCAGCCCAGCTCGGCGACGGCGGCGCGGACGCGGTGAACCACCTCGGGACGGGTGTGTGGTTCGCCGTTGACGACGCGGGAGACGGTCTTGATCGACACGCCGGCGAGCGCTGCCACCTCACGCATCGTCGTCGCCATGGCGCTCAGGATAGCCCGGTTGCTCATGACGGAGTCCGGGCCGGCAAAGGGGACGGGCCCACCCCCGCAGGGATGGGCCCGTCGGCCAAGCTCGTCGGGTCAGCGCTCGCTGATCGGCACGTAGTCTCGCTGGGTCTCGCCCACGTAGATCTGGCGCGGACGCCCGATCTTGCGGTGCGGATCGGCGTGCTGCTCGCGCCACTGCGCGATCCAGCCCGGCAGCCGGCCCAGCGCGAACAACGCGGTGAAGTGCTGCGAGGGGAAGCCCATCGCCTCGTAGATCAGGCCGGTGTAGAAGTCCACGTTGGGGTACAGCTTGCGCTCGATGAAGTAGTCGTCGTTGAGCGCCGTCTCCTCCAACTCGAGTGCCATGTCCAGCAGCTGGTTGTTGCGTCCCGAGATTCGCAGCAGCGCGTCGGCGTGGCCCTTGATGATCTTGGCGCGGGGGTCGTAGTTCTTGTACACCCGGTGGCCGAAGCCCATCAGCTTCACGCCGGACTTCTTGTCCTTGACCTGACTCACGAACTCCTTGATGTCCAGCCCCTCGTCCTGGATGCGCGAGAGCATTTCCAGGACGGCCTGGTTGGCGCCGCCGTGCAGCGGCCCGGACAGGGCGTTGACGCCGGAGCTGACCGAGGCGTAGATGTTGGCGTCGGCCGAGCCGACCAGGCGCACCGTCGACGTGGACGCGTTCTGTTCGTGGTCCGCGTGCAGGATGAACAGCGTCTCGAACGCGCGGACGATGTCCGGGTCGATCTGGTACTCCTCCTGCGGCGTGCCGAAGGACAGGCGCAGGTAGTTCTCGACGTAGCCCAACTTGGTCTGCGGGTAGAGGAACGGTTCGCCCACGGAGCTCTTGTAGGCGTAGGCGGCCAGCGTGGGCATGGACCCCAGCAGCCGGAGCGATGCCTCCTCCACCTGGTTGGTGTCGTGCACCGACAGCGTGTCGCGGTGGAAGGAACCGAGCGCCATGATGCCCGCGGCCAGCACCTGCATGGGATGGGCCCCGCGGGGGAAGCAGCGGTACAGCTCACGCATGCGCTCGTCGAGCATCATGCGGCGGGAGATCTTGAGGTTGAACTCCTCGAGCTCGTCCTGCGAGGGCAGGTGGCCGTAGATGAGGAGATAGGTCACCTCGATGAAGGTGGCCTGCTCGGCGAGCTGCTCGATGGGGTAGCCGCGGTATTGCAGGACGCCCTCGTCACCGTCGATGAATGTGATCGACGAGGTGCATGAGGCGGTGTTCACGAAGCCGGGGTCCAGGGTGGTGGTGCCGGTGGACGACAGGACCTTGCCAATGTCGAACCCGTTGTTGCCCTGCGTGGCCTCCACGATCGGCAGTTCAAGTTCGAGATCCCCGTACTTGAGGACTCCGCTGTCGGTCATGCGATTGCCTTTCTGTGGTCCCGGCGACCTTCATGGGCGCCGTCGATGCCTGTTCAATGGCCTGCGCCCCCACCATACAACGCTGGAGGGAACCTCCGGAAAGAGTCCAGTCCCGTTGTCGACACCACACAAAACAGCCCCCACCCTGAGGATGGGGGCTGCTGGGACGGTGGCTCAGATGCCGTCCGAGGACTCCGAGCGACGAATGGTCTCGCCGGTGTTGGGGTCGTTCACGATGCGCGTCTCGGTGGTGCGGCTGCGGTTGGACGCCAGCAGAGCCCAGATCAGGCCGATGACGCCGGCCGCCATGAGGATGTAGCCCACGAGGTCCAGGCTGATGTAGGGAATGTCGGCCTCGACGGCGAACGTGAGGATGGCGCCGAGCGCGATGAGGAAGACGGACGATCCGATTCGCATGATGACTCCTTGGGTTGTGGGCACATGTGACATCTTCACCGTACCCAGATCCCGCCTCGTTCAAACAGGAGGCGCGCCGGGCGGAGCACCCGTCCGTTTGCCTGGAAGACACCCGCCGTCGACCTCTTCGGAATAGATTGCTCGCGTGACGATCCAGCAGCCTCCCGCCGTCGACGGACTCCCACACGCCGGCGCCCTGTCGAACATCCCGGCACCGCGGGGGAAGGTGGTGAGCTGGGCGTTCTGGGACTGGGGGACCCAGCCGTTCGCGACCGTGATCACCACCTTCGTGTTCTCCGTCTACCTGACCAGCTCGGCCTTCGGGGACAAGGACGACGTCACCATGAAGCTGGCCTGGGCGACGGGGTCCGCCGGGTTGCTGATCGCCCTGCTGGCACCGGTCCTGGGCCAGGGCGCAGACCGCACGGGCAAGCGCATGTTCCACCTGCGCTGGCAGACGTGGCTCCTGGCGGCGATCTGCGCCGCCATGTACTTCGTGGCGCCCGCTCCCGAGTACTTCCTGCTCGGCGCCGTGCTCCTCGGCGCGGGCAACGTGGTCTCCGAGATCGCCAACGTCAACTACTACGCGGCGCTGGACCAGGTCAGCACGCCGTCGAACGTCGGCCGCGTCAGCGGCCTGGGATGGGGCCTCGGCTACCTCGGCGGCATCGCCATCCTGCTCGTCATCATCGTCGTCCTGGGCTCCGACTTCACACCCGACGACGTCCGGCTCGCCATGCTCATCTGTGGCGCCTGGACCGTGCTGTTCACCATCCCCATCTTCCTCGCGCTCAAGGACCGCCGCCCAGACCACGTGGCACCGGCCCTGGGCATCGTCGGCTCCTACGTGGCACTCTTCCGCTCGATCAGGAAGGTGTGGCGCGACAGTCCCAACACCCTGTTCTTCCTCATCGCCTCGGCGCTGTTCCGCGACGGACTGGCCGGCGTGTTCACCTTCGGCGGCGTGCTGGCTGCCGGCACGTTCGGATTCACCTTCGGCGAGGTGGTGATCTTCGGCGTGGTGGCCAACGTGGTCGCCGGCCTCGCGACGATGGCGTTCGGCCTGCTCGACGACAAACTCGGCCCCAAGACCGTCATCCTCATCTCCCTGGGAATGCTGGTCGGGCTCGGTCTGGGCATCTTCTTCTTCCACGACGGCGGCAAGCCCGTGTTCTGGGCGTTCGGCCTGGGCATGACGCTGTTCGTGGGGCCGGCGCAGTCGGCCAGCCGTTCCTTCCTCGCACGGCTCATCCCTGAGGGCATGAGCGGGGAGATGTTCGGGCTCTACGCCACGACGGGAAGGTCGGTCAGCTTCCTGGCGCCGCTGATGTTCGGGCTCGCCATCGCCGTCGGCGTGGCCGTCACGGGCTCCGGGGAGGAGTCCAGCCAGTACTGGGGCATCCTCGGGGTGGTCCTGGTCCTCCTGGCCGGCTTCATCGTCGCCCTGTTCGTCAAGCAGCCCGCTCGCGCCGCTGCCTGACGAGCCCACGGACCCGTCGCCACGAGGAAAGATCGCGCCCCCGGTTGTGCGACCTACGGCTCGACGGACCTCAGGAGGAGGCGTGGTCCCCGCCGAGTTCGCGCAACTGAGCGATGAACTCGTCAGCTTTCGCGACCTGAAGCGCCAGGTTCTCGCGGCGCTCAGATGCCGTCCGGGTGTAGCCGGCCAGCGCGGCCGCCGTGTCCTCCGTGGGTTGGGTGCGGTGGGCGTCGGCCGTCTCAAGCAGCGCCGCCATCTCCTCCAAGCTGAACCCGAGCGGCTTCATGCGGCGGATCAGAAGCAGCCGGCTGACGTCGTCGTGGGTGTAGAGCCGGAACCCGCCCACCGATCGCCCGCTCGGTCGCACCAGGCCCACGTCGTCGTAGTGACGCAGCGTCCGGATCGAGAGCCCGGTGCGATCTGCGACAGCACCGATCTGGAGGGTGGGCGCATGCGGGCCGGGCTGGGTCATGGCAACCAGTGTGCAGCACGCGCAGCGCTGCACCTCGGCACCCGCGGCCGAACCCCGCCCACGGTCCCGCGGCTCAGTGGGTCTCGCCGAGCTGGCCGGTCAGGAGGTTGTGGCGCGCGGCGGAGGAGCGGTTGAGTCCGACGATCTCCACCGTCTTGCCCATCCGTTGGTACTTCGTCTGCACCGCGTCGAGTGCCGCGACGGTGGACGCGTCCCAGATGTGGCTCTCGGAGAAGTCGATCACCACGCGCTTGGGATCTCCGGCGTCGTCGAACTGGTAGACCAGATCGTTGCTGGTGGCGAAGAACATCTCGCCGGTCACCTTGTACATCCGTACGTCCACGGTCCCGTCGCCGTCGACGTCGGTCTCGGTCACCTTCTCCACCGAGGCGAACCGCACAACGCGCCGCGCGAACACGATGATCGCGGCGTTGACGCCGACGATCACGCCGTAGGCGAGGTTGTGCGTCAGCACCGTGACCCCCACGGTCAGGAACATCACGATGTTCTCGCTGTGCGGCATCCGCTTCAGCGTCGCGGGATGAATGCTGTGCCAATCCATCGTGGCCACCGACACCATGATCATCACGGCGACCAGCGCCGCCATCGGAATCATGCCCACCGCCGGGCCGAACCCCACCACCAGGATGAGCAGGAACACGCCGGCAAGGAACGTCGAGATCCGGGTCCGGGCCCCGGAGACCTTCACGTTGATCATCGTCTGCCCGATCATCGCGCACCCGCCCATGCCACCGAAGAAGCCCGACAGGACGTTGGCCACGCCCTGACCCCAGCCCTCACGCGTCTTGTTCGAGTGCGTGTCGGTGATCCCGTCGACCAGCTTGGCGGTCATCAAGGACTCGAGGATCCCGACCAGCGCCATCGCCAACGCATAGGGGGCGATGATCTGCAGCGTCTCCAACGTCAGCGGCACCTGCGGCAGGAGCAGCCCCGGCAGCGAGCTCGGCAGTTCGCCCTGATCAGAGACCGACGGCAGATCCCACCCGGCCCCCACCACCAGCGTGGTGATGACGACGATGGCAACCAGGGGTGCCGGGACGAGCGTGGTGAGCCTCGGCAGCACCACCATGATCAGCAGCCCGAGGGCCACCGTCGGGTACACCAACGACGGCACCCCGAGCAGATGCGGGACCTGCGCCATGAAGATGAGGATCGCCAACGCGTTGACGAAGCCCACCATCACCATCCGCGGCACGAACCGCATCAGCTTGGCCACACCGATCAGCGACAACACGATCTGCAACGCACCCGCGAGGATGACGGTGGCCAGGAGGTAGTCGAGACCGTAGTCACGCGCCACGGGGGCGATGACAAGGGCGATGGCCCCCGTCGCGGCGGAGATCATCGCCGGACGGCCACCCACGACGGAGATCGTCACGGCCATCACGAAGCTCGAGAACAACCCCACCCGGGGATCGACACCGGCGATGATCGAGAACGAGATCGCCTCCGGGATCAACGCCAACGCCACCACCAGGCCCGCCAGGACCTCGGTGCGCAGGCGACGTGGGCTGCGCAGCGCCGCCCACGTGGAGGTCTCACGCTCACCCGCCTCCGGGACCAGCGGATGGGTGTCCCGGACGGATGCGGGCGCGCTCGACTCAGCCATATGGCTCCTTCGTTGGGGGGTGGTGCCGACAAGGGGCCAGCACGACCCGAACCCTCCCGGAACCAGAGAGTTAGTTGAAATCTGCCGCGCCTCGGCAGCCGGGTCAGACGATCACACAGCCCCACCGAAGCGCCGACCGTGCCCCAGGTGATAGACCCCCGCCGCGACCAGGACCAACGCGGAGAGACCGAGGTACATCGCCGGAAGGCCCCACTGCCCGATCACGGCGCCGAGAGCCAGGGGTCCGAGACCGACGCCGAGGTCCATCATGATGAACAGGGTCGAGGTGGCCAGCCCCACCCGATGCAGCGGCGCGACCGAGACCGCGATGACGTGCGCCGAGGACTGCAGCGTGCCCATGCCCAGCCCCAGCAACCCCCCCGCCACAAGAAGCGCGACGCTGGTCGAGGCGAGCGCCAGGACCACCAGCCCAGCAGTCAGGCTGACGAGGGCGGGGTACACGATCACGTTGTCGCCCCGCGCGTCGTGCAGCCGTCCGACGAACAGCCGCGACACCGCGATGACCGCCGAGTAGACCAGGAAGAACCCTCCCAAGGCGCTCGCCAGGTCTAGCGCGGCGGCGTGGGTCGACACGAAGGTCAACACCCCCGCGAAGGCAACACCGAGCAGGAGCATCATCGACGCGATCGGCAGCACCGACCGTTCCATGAAACCGCCCACCCGAACGTTGGCGGGTCCGGTCTCCGCGCCGTCGCCCCCCGGACCCGGCAGCCTCAGCCCCAGCGCAAGCAGCAGGGCCGCCGTCGACAGTGCCGTGGAGAGCGCGAAGAGCCACTCGACGACGCCCAGCTGCAGCACCGCCAGGGCGATCATCGGGCCGACGGCCGTGGCCACCGTCCCGCTCAACGTGAAGTAGCCCATGCCCTCCGAGCGGCGTGCCCGCGGTAGCACGGTCATGATTGAGGCGGAGATCGCGGTGTGGGCCGCGCCGAGGCCCGCGCCGTGCAGCATCCGCACCGCGAGCAGCAGGCTCAGATTGTCAGCTGGAATGTAGAGCAACGAGGCGAGGGCGAAAACCCCCAGGCCCAGCAGCAGCATCCGGCGCCGCCCCACCACGTCGAGGAACCGGCCGGCGAACGGCCGGACGAGGAGCGCTCCGACGATGAAGATGCTCGCCGCCAGTCCGGCCATGCTGTCCGCGGCCGAGAAGCGTTCCGCCGCGTAGGTGGCCATGGTGACCATCAGCATGAAGAACACCAGCGACACCAGGAAGTTCACCACCGTCGCCAGGATGAAGGTGCGCGTCCAGATCGTCACGCGGTGCGCTCGGCGAACGTACCCTCCTCGCGGATGCGGTCGTTGAGGAGCGAGAGGTACTCGTCCTCGTCGAACGCCAGCGGGACCTCTTCGCCCTTCCAGCTCGACAGGTGGATGGCGTTGGCCAGCCGGACCCCGTGCATGCCGTCGGCCCCCGGCGCGACCAGTGGGGTGCCGTCGAGGACGTTGAGGGCGAAGTTCTCCAGCACGTCGGCGTGCTGGCTGCCGAACACCGACTCGAACTCCAGCGTCTCCTGCGTGTAGAGCGTGTCGAGGTCCACCTTGCCGGTGAACAGTCGCATCACGTCGTCCATGCCCATGCCGGCAGAGAGCTCCTGCTCCGGCTTACGGAGCCTGGTGATGATGGCCCGCTTGCTGTCCTCGACGACGATCTTCCCGGCGTCGCCGAGGATCTCGAGCCTGTCCGTTCCGGCGATGTCGTACGTGCAGGTGATGAACGACCCGGTCACCCCGTCGCCGTAGTCCACCATCGCATTGACCTCGTTCTCGACGGCGATGTTCCGGTTCACGCCGTAGCCCAGCTTGGAGAACACCGTCTGCGGCACGCCGCAGATCCACTGCCACAGGTCGAGCTGGTGGGGCGCCTGGTTGACCAGCACGCCGCCACCCTCTCCGCCCCACGTCGCGCGCCATGCGCTGGAGTCGTAGTAGCCCTGCGGCCGCCACCAGGTGGTGATGGTCCAGGTGGAGCGTCGGATGGCGCCGATCTCGCCGCCGTCGACGATCTCCTTGAGCTTCCGGTAGAGCGGATTCATCCGCTGGTTGAACATGATCCCGAAGGTCAGTTCGGGCTTGGAGACGGCGAAGTCGACGAGCTCCTGGGCCTGCTTGGTGTAGACGCCTGCCGGCTTGTCCACCAGCACATGGAGGCCGGCCTTCAGCGCGGCGATCCCCATCTCCGGGTGCAGGTAGTGGGGGGTGGTGGTGACCACGGCGTCGACGTCACCGCCGGCCAGCAGCGCGTCGAGGTCCTCGTAGACCGGGACGCCGGGGTACGTCGACCGGGCGAGGTCGCGCTTGGCGGGGTCCGTGTCGCAGATCGCCCCGATGGTCATGTGCGGGACGCGCCCGTCCTTGATGAGCGACGCGTACAGCCCGCCCTGCTGTCCCAGCCCGATGATCCCGAGCCTCACCTGCTTCGTCATGTGCGTCTCCTTGAGCGTGTTGAGCGTCCGCGCCCGCCTACGTCGGTGGGCTGTCCGGGGGTCACCCGAGGTTACGAGTAGAACAGGCACACGGCACGCCTCGCACTGTGTTGCCCCCAGTTGCCTCGGGAGACGGCCATGGCACGGCAACATATGGCAATCCATTGGCCACGAGGAGCTCCGTGCGTAGCGTCGTGATCAGCGCCCACCCGAAACCCCGGGTCCGCCCAGCGGGAGGGCGCCACGACGGTGCAGTGGTGCACCCCAGACCCCCTTGATCGGAGCTCACCCATGTGGACCCTGTCCGGTTTCGCTGACGAGATCGACAACGACCTCGAGGTGCAGTGCGCCCTCCTGGACCAGCTCGGCATCAGGTTCATCGAGTTCCGTAGCGCCTGGGGTGTCAACGTGCTGGACCTCGACGACCACGAGGTGGAGCGGGCCCGCGACATCCTGCGCAGCCACGGCATCCGGGTCTCGTCCATCGGCTCGCCGATCGGCAAGGTCAACATCACCGACGACTTCGACGCGCACCTGGCACGGATGGACCGGGCGGTGTGGGTGGCCCAGCACCTCGGGGCCCCCTACATCCGGGTGTTCTCGTTCTTCCTGACCGCCGACCAGCGGCCCGAGGATCACCGCGACGAGGTGGTCCGACGCATGGCCGCCCTCGCGGCCCGGGCCGAGGCCGGGGGCGTCGTGCTTCTGCACGAAAACGAGAAGGACATCTTCGGCGACATCCCCGAGCGGGTGCACGACCTCGTCACGGCCGTCGACTCGCCCGCGCTCCGCCTCGCCTGGGACGCGGCCAACTACGTGCAGGTGGGTGTGGTCCCCTTCCCCGAGGCCTACGACCTGCTGCGCCCCTACACCGACTACATCCAGATCAAGGACGCCCGGCTCGGCACCGGCGAGGTCGTCGTGGCCGGCGACGGTGACGGCCGGCTCCCGGACACCATCCGGGCCCTCGCGGCTGACGGGTTCGACGGGTTCTTCTCGATGGAGCCGCACCTCGCGTCGGCGCACCACCTCGGCGGCTTCTCCGGGCCGGACAACTTCGCCCGGGCCACGCGCGCGTTCACCGCGATCCTGGACGCCCAGGGCATCTCGTACCGATGAACGTCGTCCGGTTCGCCCTCGTGGGCTGCGGGTCCATCGCTCCGACGCACGTCAGGGCGCTGCAGCAGCTCGCCGGGCGGGCTGACCTGGTGGCGTGCAGCGACATCCTGCCGGACCGGGCGGAGGCCCTGGCCGCGGAGTTCGGCCTCACCGTGATGAGCTTCGAGGAGATCCTCAGTAACCCCGACATCGATGCTGTCACGGTGTGCGTTCCCAGCGGACGCCACGCCGAGGTCGGCGTGCCCGCGCTCCTCGCCGGCAAGCACGTCATCATCGAAAAGCCCATGGAGGTGACGCTCGAGGCGTGCGACCGGCTTCTGGCGGCCCAACGGACCTCGGGCCGCACGCTGGCCGTCGTGTCCCAGCATCGCTTCGATCGGGCGGCCCAGCTGGTGCACGAGGCCGTCAGCGAGGGGCGGCTCGGCACCCTGGTGCTGGCCGAGTGCAGGGTCCCGTGGTTCCGGACCCAGGAGTACTACGACTCGGGCCAATGGCGCGGCACGTGGGAGTTGGACGGCGGAGGTGCGCTCATCAACCAGGGCATCCACACCGTCGACCTGCTGCGCTGGATGTGCGGCCCCGTCGTCTCGGTGTACGCGCAGGCGCGGACAGCCACGCACGAGCGGATCGAGGTCGAGGACGTCGTCTGCGCCACCCTCACGTTCGCCAACGGCGCCATCGGCACCGTGATGGCGTCGACGAGCGCGTACCCCGGGTTTCCCGCGTCCCTCTCTCTGCACGGCAGCGCCGGAGGCGCCGTGATCCACGGCGACCGCCTCGCGACCCTGACGCTGATCGACGGACCTACCGTGGGCGGCGAGGGGACCACCGCGCACGCGCAGCAGGTGGCCAGCGGGGGCACGCGCGCGGCCACGCGCGCCGTCGACGAGGCCTCCGACCTCCCGGCCGATCCCGCCGACGTCTGGGGCGAGGCCCACCGGCTTCAGCTGCTGGACTTCGTCGACGCCGTCGTCGAGGGCCGCGACCCGCTGGTCGACGGTGTCAGCGGCAGGCAGAGCCTCGAGCTCGTACTCGCGATCTACGAATCCGCACGGACCGGCAAAGTCGTCGAGCTGTGACCACCCCCCTGAAAGGAACCTCCATGACACGCATCGGTGTCCAGGCAAGCACCATCAAGGGCTCGTTCGTCGAGCACGGCACCTTCGAGACGCTGCGCAGGATGGTCGACGTCGGCTACCGCGACATCGAGATGTCGCAGGTGGCCATGACGCCTGAGAACGTCGCGGAGATGCGGCGGGCCCGGGACGAACTGGGGGTGACGATGGTGGCGCTGTCGGCCGGCCTGACCCCGCCCCCCGGCGGCGGCGACTCGCTCAGCACCACCTACGACAAGATCGTCGCCGACTGCCGCACGCTCGGCACCTCCATGCTGCGTATCGGGATGCTGCCGATCGACGCCATGGGTTCGCCCGACGGTGTCATGAACTTCGCACGCAGCGCCGAGGAGTACGCGAAGCGGCTGGCCGACGACGGTATCGCGCTGTACTACCACAACCACCACGTCGAGTTCGCCCGCCTGGACGGCCGCTACATGCTCGACGTCATCGCCGACCTGGCGCCCAGCATCGGGCTGGAGGTGGACGTCCACTGGGTCCAGCGTGGCGGCCTCAATCCGGTCTCCGTGCTCGCCAAGTACGCCGGGCGCGTGCGACTGGTCCACCTCAAGGACTACCGGATCGGCCTCTTGCCGGACTCCGCCCGCGACGCCATCGCCGCTGGCGACTTCGCGGGCTTCATGTCGGGGTTCTACGGCGTGGTGCAGTTCGCCGAGGTGGGTGAGGGCAACCTGGAGTGGCAGCCCATCATCGAGCAGGCCATCGCGAGCGGTGCGGAACACCTGCTCGTCGAACAGGACGACACCTACGGCCGCGACCCGTTCGAGTCGCTGGCCATCTCGCGGGCCAACCTGGTCGAGCTCGGCTACGGCCACCTTCTCTGATTCTCGTCACCCCACCACCCACACCCACCCCCGCAGGAGAACTCCATGGGCGCCACCGTCCCGGCCACCGAAACGACGTCGCGGACCGCGACCCTCGCTCTGCCGGACTCCGTCCAGCTCGAGGAGGCTGCCGACGGGCTGCGCCGGGTGGTCGTCAGCACGCCGGCGGCGTCGGCGGTGGTCCACCTCCAGGGTGCGCACGTGACGTCGTGGGTGCCGGCTGGTGAGCGGGACGTGCTCTGGGTGAGCCGCCGCAGCGCGTTCGCGCCCGGCGCCCCCATCCGTGGCGGCGTCCCGCTCTGTTACCCATGGTTCGGGCCCCACCCCACCGACGGCGCCGCGCCCCTTCACGGGTTCGCGCGCGTGGCCACGTGGGAGCTGGAGTCGGCCCATGAGGCCGACGGCGAGGTCGTCCTCACCTTCACTCTCGACACCTCCTCCGTGCCCGGCGTCGATCACGGCCCGGCGCTGCTCCGCTACACCGTCACCGTCGGCACAGGGCTCCGGCTCGCGCTCGAGGTGACGAACAAGGGGAGCCTGCCTCTGAGCGTCGAGGAGTCGTTCCACACCTACCTGGCGGTGGGCGACGCACGGCTCGTGTCGGTCCGCGGCATCGAGGCCGTGGAGTCGCTGGACCGCCTCACCGGCGAAACCCTCCCCCCGACGGGCGAAGCGCTCACGCTTCACGGCGAGACCGACCGCCTCGTCCCCCAGCCGGGCACCATCGTCGTCGAGGACCCGGCCGGCTCGCGGTCGCTGACCGTCCGGGCGATCGATTCCGCCAACGCGGTCGTCTGGAATCCCGGCCCGGTCAAGGCCGCCGCGATGCCCGACTTCGGCGACGACGAGTGGACCGAAATGATCTGCGTCGAGACCTGCAACGTCGCCGACGGCCGCATCGCGGTAGCCCCGGGCACGACCCACACGATGACCGCCGCACTCACGGTGGACGCGCTGGACTGAGAGATCGCCCCTGACTCTGGGAGTTGGAGAGGCGCCCCGCGGTCAGCGTCGGTTGGCGTGGAGGAAAGGCGACGGCGGTTGGGCGCGGCGTTCCTGGTCGGTCAGCCTCGAGAGCGGCACGGCCTGGCGGGCCGCGGTCAGCATCGCGGTCACGGCGAGCGGCTCAGGCGACGTCCTCCCCCTCGTACCCGATCAGCCAGTGCAGGCCATACCGGTCTAGGACCTGACCGTCGGTGGCGCCCCATGGTCTGGACTGCAGGTCGTCGATGACCCGCCCTCCCTGGGCAAGGCCCCGGAACCACTCACGCAGGGTCGCGGGGGCGGCGGCGCCGAGCAGTCACAGCATCATGCCTTCGCAACGGAACGACGGCCGATCGCCAGTGGCGTCGGCGACGAAGAGAGCGACCGGACCATCGGCGAGGAAGCCGTGGGCGATCGCCTCCGGCGGACCGTCAGTCCTGCCGAACTCCTCGAGTGTGTGCAGCTGGGCGGTGCAGCCGAAGACGTCGGCATAGAACGCCAACGCCACACGGGCAGCGCCGGGCAGGAAGAGGTACGGACTTGGAGCGGACCCTACCCATCGGAGCATCACCTCCACTGCTGGCGGGGCCGACGGTGTGCGGCAGAGTCGTGCGATTGGCGGCCGTCACAGGGATCGGGTGTCAAGCTGGAGGTGTGGCCACCAACGACGGCTCCTACGCTCGCATGTTCCGGCGACACGCCCATCCGTTCAGCGCCTGGTCGAGGCTCCTGACTACACCGCTGCTGCTGGTTCCGCTGTGAACACGGCGCTGGTGGCTGTACGTGCCGATCGGCGTCTGGTTTGCGGTCAACCGGTGATCACCCCGCCGGCCCAGGACATGTCGTCGTTTGCGACGCAGGCCATCCTGGGCGAGGAGTCCTGGACCCGGGATCCGACGTCTGAGCCGACACCCCTTGGCCCTGTCGGGCGTAGCCAGCGAGTCACTCGTGTGCGCCATGGTGGCCGCCCACAGGCGCAGGCCGATCGGTGCGATCGCCGGCACCGCGATCTTCATGGCACTCACGCTGTGGCAGTGGAGGCTGTGGGCGCGCCGCTTCACGGACTGAGTGCGAGGGAGGAATACCGGCACCGATTGGGCGGCCAGCGCGTCGATCGGCACCACCCCCAATCGGCACGACACGCCGTCGCGATGCACCCTCGGGGACCTATGCGGGCACCGACGCGGGATCCGACGGCGTTTCGTGCACGCCACCCAGGATGCAGTTCCTCCCGTGGGTGAAGTCTCGAGGTGCCTCACTTTGCCCTTTCAGCTCCGTGTCAGGCTGCAACTTGCTATCCAGAGAGCGGCTTCTGTGCATATACACAGAAACCGCCCCATGGATAGCATCCTGCAGGCCATGCCGACCTGAGTCAGGTCAGGCCGCCGCCGTCTCACGGGCGTGGCGCCGACGCTCCTCCCGACGGATGGCCTGTCGGTCCGGGTCCGGAACCGGCGAGGCGAGGAGGAGCTTCTGCGTGTAGGGGTGCTCGGGGCGCGTCGTGACCTGCTCCGCCTCCCCCTGCTCCACCAGCTCGCCCTTGTACATCACGGCGACCCGGTGGCTCACGTGCCGCACCACATCGAGGTCGTGCGAGACGAACAGGTATGCCACCCCGGTGAGCTGCTGGATCTCGAGCAGGAGGTCCAGCACCCGGGCCTGGGTGGAGAGGTCCAGCGCGCTGACCGGCTCGTCGCACACGATGAGCTTCGGACGCAGGGCAAGCGCGCGCGCGATGGCGATGCGCTGTCGCTGACCGCCCGAGAACTCGCGCGGCAGCCGTCCCATGGCATCCTGCGGCATGTGCACGCGGTCCAGCAGCTCGCGCACCCTCTTCCGCGCGTCGGCGCCGGTGACGCCCTGGATGCCGAGCGGTTCGGCGAGGATGTCGCCGACGGTGAGCGACGGGTTGAGCGAGCTGTAGGGGTCCTGGAAGACCACCTGCAGGTCCTGGCTCAGCTTGCGCCGGTCGGAGCGGCTGGCGTGGCTGATGTCCTGGCCACGGAAGACGATCCGGCCATCGGTCACCGGCGCCAGGCCGAGCACCGCCCGGCCGAGCGTCGTCTTGCCGGAGCCAGACTCGCCGACCAGTCCGAGCGTCTCGCCCTCCCCGATCCGGATCGACACGCCGTGCAGCACCCGGAAGTGCTTGGCGAACCAGCCCTTTCCTGGGTATTCCACCACGAGGTCATCGACGGTGAGGAGTTCCTTCTTGGGAGCGTTCACGGGGCCACCTCCACGGGGGCGTCGGGATTCGGGGTGGTCGCGCCAAGCAGGGGCGTCATCGGCGGCTTGCCCTCGAGCATCGAGGACAGCAGCATCTGGGTGTAGGGATGTTGGGGCGTGCGCAGGATCTGCCTGACGGGACCGCCTTCGACGAGCCGGCCGTTCTGCATGACGAGCACCCTGTCGCAGATGTCGGCCACCACACCGAAGTTGTGGGTCACCAGGATGATCCCCAGGCCCAGCTTGCGCTGCAGCTCGCGGAGCACGTCCAGGACCTCGGCCTGCACGGTGACGTCCAGCGCTGTCGTCGGCTCGTCGGCGATGATCAGGTCCGGCTCGCAGGAGATCGCACCGGCGATAAGGACGCGCTGCGCCATGCCTCCGGAGACCTCGTGCGGGTAGGCGTCGTAGGTCCGCTGGGGGTCGGGGATGCCGACGCTGGCCAGTAGCTCCAGGGCCCGCTGCTTGGCCTCCGCCTTGGTGACGCCCAGCACCCTCACCATCGGGGTGGAGAGCTGGGACCCGACGGTGAAGGCGGGGTCCAGGTTGCTCATCGGCTCCTGCGGGATGTAGGAGATCCGCTTGCCGCGCAGGGCGCGCATCTTGGATTGCCGCACGTGGTCGTCGCCCGGCGCGACGGTGTACGCGCCGTCGAACAGGATGGAGCCGCCGGTGATCATGGCGTTGTCGGGCAGGAGCCCGAGGATCGAGAACGCGGTCTGGGACTTGCCGGATCCGGACTCGCCGACGATGCCGACCACCTCGTTGCGGTCAACATGGAAGGACACACCGTCGACGACCGTCTTGGTGGAGCCGTCGGGTTGGGGGTAGCCGACGCCGAGGTTCGTCACTGTCAGCAGGTGGTGCGCGGCATCGGCGATGCCGGCGGCGTGTTCCTCAGCCACGCGGGCGTCGGGGACGGGCTTGGCGCGGACCGCCTTGGTCTTCTCCAGGTCCTCGAGCGAGTCGCGCACCGCGTTGCCCAACAGGACGAAGGCCCCGATGGTCAGGGCGATGGCGATCGTGGGCCAGAGCAGGTTGAGCGGCTGGCGGTAGATGCTGCGGAAGCCGTCGCTGACCATCACGCCCCAGGTGGGGACGGTGGGGTCGCCCAGTCCCAGGAACTCCAGGGCGGACTGGATGGAGATGGCCACACCGGAGACCATGGCGGTCTGGATGATGATGGGGGCCCGGACCACGGCGAAGATGTGCCGGGCGATGATGCGGGAGTCCGACAGGCCGGAGACGCGCGCGGCGTCCACGTACAGCTCGTTGCGGACCGACTGCACGGCGGTCCTGGTCAGGCGGTAGTAGCCCGGGCTGAGCAGGAGGCCGAAGACGATCATGGAGACCCACACGGACGGGCCGACGGCGGCGCGCACCGCCAGCAGGACGATCATGCCGGGCAGGGCGAGCAGGATGTTGGTCATCCAGCTCGCGACTCCGTCGAACTTCCCGCCGTAGTACCCGGCGATGAGGCCGGAGGGGAGGCCGACCGCGATGGCGACCCCGGCGGCCAGGGCCGCGGACACCAGGGTCACCCTAGCGCCGAAGATCAACCGCGACGCGATGTCGCGGCCGGCGCTGTCGGTGCCGAGTGGGTAATCCCCACCGGGGCCGAGCAGCACGTTGCTGAGGCTGGCGAAGTTAGGGTCGTGCGGCGCGAGGAGGGGCGCCAGGACCGCCACCAGCGTCACCGCGACGAGGAAGATGATGGCCGCGAGGCCCATGGGGTTCTTGAGGAGGCGGCGCACCAGGGAGGCCCGGACGACCGCGCCCACCTGCCCCACCGTCACCGTGGGGGTGATCTCGCTCATGAGACACGCACCTTCGGGTTGAGCCAACCGTTGAGGATGTCCACAACGAGGTTGACGAGGATGACGATCACGACTGTGTAGATGACCACGCCCATCACCAAGGGGAGATCGCTCATGGTGGTGGCGGTCACGGCGAGTCGACCGAGGCCAGGGATCGCAAAGATGGATTCGATGATCACCACACCGCCGAGCAGACCGATGAACTGCAGGCTGAGCACCGTGAGCCCGGCGGGTGCTGCCGAGCGCAGGACATGCTTGAAGAGAATCTCTCGCTCGCTGATGCCCCTGCTCCGGAGAGTGCGCACGTAGTCCATCTCGAGCTGCTTGATGAAGGCGCTGCGGATCTGCTGCGCCGCGCTGGCGACGCCGTTGATGACAAGGGCCAGGACGGGGAGCGCAAGCGACGCGGCCCACACCCCCGCGTCGGCGCCGGGCGCGATCCGGGAGATCGCGGGGAGCCAGCCCAACTGGATGGCGAAGAACCACACGAGCAGCACACCGATGATGAAGCCGGGAACGGCGTTGCCGATGACGGCGCCGATCTGGACCGTGCGGTCGGCGGCTCCGCGCCGTACGGCTGCGAGCATTCCGAGCCCCGTGGCCACGAGGGCGATGAGGAGGATCGAAATGCCGATCATCACCAGGGTGACCGGCAGGCGGCTGCCGATGGCCGAGAAGACGGGCTCGTTGGTGAACCAGGACTTGCCGAACTCGCCGCGGACGGCGTCGCCGAGCCACGCCACGAGACGGGTGGAGAGGGACTGGTCGAGGCCCAGTTCGGCCTCCTTGGCAGCGATGGCTTCGTCAGAGGCCTGGTCGCCGAGGATGTTTCGCGCGATGTTGCCGGACGACGCGTACAGCATCGTGAACGTGAGGACGGCCACGACGAACAGGACGGCGATTCCAGACGCGATGCGCCGCAGGATCATGGTCAGCATGAGTCAGCTCCGTTGCAGACAGGGATGGGGGGCGCCGGGGGACGGCTGAGCCGTCCCCCGGCCACGTCGGTCAGGAGGCCGGCGAGTAGTTGTAGATGGAGGGCACGGCCATCTGCGTCTGCGGTTCCGCACTGACCTTCTCCGCATTCACGAAGTAGAGCTGCGAGGGGCGGAACCAAGGGCTGAACCAGGCGTTCTCGGTCACGTACCGGTTGATGGCCTGCGCGGCCTCAACCGCGTCGTCACCCTCGAGGCGCAGCTGCTCGACGGCCGCCTCGATCTCGGGCGAGGTGGAGTCGAACGGGTTGTAGAGGGCGTCGGTGGAGAGCAGCTGGCTGTAGGCGACCCACGACGGGCCCTGGAAGAGGCTGAACCATGCGCTGGCGAACTTCCCCTGGCCCAGCATGCCGACGTAATCGGCTCCCGGAACCGAGGTCTGCTTGACAGTGATGCCGATGTCGGCCAGCTGCTGCGTCGCGAAGGTCATGATGGTCTCGGCACCGGGGGTGAGGATCGGCATCTCGATCGTGAGGCCGTCGGCGTACCCGGCCTCCGCGAGGAGCTCGCGGGCCTTGTCGGGGTCGTAGGTGTAGTAGTCCTCGAGCTCCGGCAGGAAGGCGCTGGTGTCGGGGCCGAACACCTGGCTCGTGATGTCACCGAAGCCGCCGCCGAGCTCCTTGAGGAGGGCCTCGCGGTCGAAGGCGTAGTTGATCGCCTGGCGGACGCGGACATCACCCAGCGCGGGGTTGACGGCGCCGTCGCGGTCGAGGAGCAGGAGACCCTGCCAGTCGGTGGCGTATTCGAGGAGCTCGAAGCCGGCGCCCTGGGCCTGCTGGTAGGTGGTGGCGTCGAGCAGGGTGGCGTCCACCTCTCCGGAGACGAGTCCGTTGACGCGGGAGGTCACGTCGGCGAGCAGCTTGAGGGTGATCTGGTCCCACTTCTGCAACTCGGGGTTCCAGTAGTCCTCCCGCGCCGTGAACACGTACTGCGAGCCGACGACGGCCTGCGCGGCGTCCATGACGTAGGGGCCGGTGCCGACGGGCATGCGGTCGAGCTCGTCGGTGCCGAGCGCCTCGGGGCTGCCCATCAGGCCGAGGGCCTGGCTCAGGTAGTACTCCAGCGCGGGATCGGGCTGGGACAGCGTGATCTCCACGGTGTCCTCGTCGACGGCAGCGGCGGAGGCCACCGCGGCGGCCTGGCCGGCCTGGCGGCCGTTCGCCGTCTTGAAGTGGTCGATGTTCGCCACGACGGCCGCCGCGTCGAACGCGGCTCCGTCGGAGAAGGTGACGTCGGTGCGCAGGTCGAGGCTGAACACCAGGTTGGTCTCGTCGGTGTAGCCCCACTCGGTGGCGAGCATGGGGGCGTAGGATCCGTCGGGCTCGCGCAGGATCAGCGAGTCGTAGACGGTCTGGTAGGGCTGGAGACGGTGGCCGACGTGCGCCTGCGCCGGATCCCAGGAGGCGGGCTCGTCGAGGACGCCGAGCGTCAGGAGCTCGCCCCGTTCGGACGTACCGGCGGTGGTCGACTCCGCCGCGCCGGTCGAGGAGGGGTCGCCAGCAGGCGCGGGGTCGTCGGCAGGCGCGGAGCATCCCGCGAGGGCCAGGGCGGCGACGGCGGCGAGCGCCGTGGCCGAGAGAATGCGTGACTTCATTGTCGGTTCCTTCGAGAAGGGGTCCCCTGCGGCGCGAGGCCTGTCTGGGACCAGCTGTCGGACTTCTCCGCGCTGCTGTGTCAGGACTCAGGGGGCCGAGCCGTCAGTGCGGGTGTGCTAAGTACGCCATTCTGTTGCCCGGGCGACAACAAGTTGCAGCTTGTTGCCGCAGCTGATCCTGATCCTACGACCGCACCGCGACGCGCGTGGGCGTCACCGCAGATCCTCAGGAGCCCCACCCCCGAAGCGCGTAGGCAACGCTCCCCAACGAGACCCTCAGAGCTCAGGGGCGGGAGCGGCCTCAGGCTGGTAGACGCAGGTGGGGTCCGAGGCCAGCGGGTCGCCGAGCATGGCGTGGGCGCGCGCCCGCGACCCGCCGCAGATCCAGTTGAACTCACACACCCCGCACTTGCCCGAGTACGACGACGGGTCGCGCAACGCCTTCATCATGGGCGCCTCGGCGTAGATCTCGCGGAAGCTCTGCTCCTTCACCGAGCCACAACGGTGCGGCAGGAAGCCTGAGGGATAGACGTCGCCGATGTGGTCCACGAACGCGAAGCCGCGACCGCTGTTCACGCCGATCGGTGGCCGCGGCGGCCGGCGCTCGAGGACCTCGCCCAGCAGGGCCTCGGTCTCCGCGGTGAGCCAGGCGTGCAGCTCGCCGCGCACCGGCAGCGGCTCGCCGGCCGCGCGGGCGTCGTCGCGCTGGATGGCGACCCGGCGGTAGTTGGGCGCCTCTGTCACCTTCACCGCGATCCGGTCCGAGACGTCGTGCAGCCAGTGCAGCACGTCCTCCATCTCGTCGGGATCGAGCGGCTCGAGGTTGGAGCCGCGACCCATGGGCACCAGGAACAGGACGTACCACATGCCTGCGCCCATCTCCATGGTCCGCTTCAGTAGCTGAGGCAGCTCGCGCAGGTTGTTTCGGCAGATGGTGGTGTTCACCTGGAACCGGAAGCCGTGCTTCACGACGAGCTCGGCGGCGGCCATGGTGTCGTCGAAGGTGCCTTCGATGCCGCGGAACGAGTCGTGCGTCTCCGCCGTGGCGCCGTCGAGGGACAGCGAGAACGCCTTGACCCCGGCCTCGCGCACCGAGGCGAGCCGCTCGTCGGTGAGCAGTGGCGTGACCGACGGCGACAGCGCGATGGGCAGGCCGATGCCGGTGCCGTAGGCGATGAGCTCCTCGAGGTCGTCGCGCTCGAACGCGTCCCCACCGGAGAGGATGACGATGGGCTTGGGCGTGCCGTAGGCGGCGAAGTCGTCCAACAGCGCCTTGCCCTGAGCCGTGGTCAACTGCCGGGGGTCCGCCCGGGTGAAGGCGTCCGCCCTGCAGTGGCGACACGCCAGCTGGCACGCGCGGGTCACCTCCCACACGAGCACGTGTGGGCGCTCGCCTGCGTCGTGATGCAGGGTGCGGACGACGCCCTTGCGGGCCTCGTGCGGAACGGTGCCAGGGTGCGGAGTCACCGCCCGAATACTACACGCCGTCATTTCGACGCACCCGGGCACCCCACCTCGACGAAACACCACCTGAGAGCGCTTTCGGATCGTTACAAATCTGCAACCATGTCCGGCTGCCGAATCGGTTGACAGCGCTGCCATCGACCGACAGACTCGGGCCCAACGGAGCGACAACGCCGTCCTGAAATCCGCCCCTGCCGTGGGCTTCGGTCGAGTTCAGCCCGCGCGTTCAGCGCTCCGCCACACGCTTCCACATGCACCCACAGGGCGGCGTCGGACCGCTCGAAGTGAACGTTCTCAGGAGGAACGAATGAAAATGAACAAGCTCATGACCGCAACCGCGGGCGTGCTGATGGCTTTCGCCCTCACCGCATGCGGTGGCGGCGGCGCCGGCAGCACCACCGCCCCTGCCACCTCCGGTGGCGCTGACCCCAGCGCCAGCACCAGCGCCCCCGCAGGCGAAGAGGGCGGCTCCGTCGGCGTCTCGATGCCCACCCAGACCTCAGAGCGTTGGATCGCCGACGGCGAGGCCGTCAAGTCCCAGCTCGAAGAGGCCGGCTTCGAGGTGGACCTCCAGTTCGCCAACGACGACATCCCCACCCAGAGCCAGCAGATCGACCAGATGATCACCC